>NZ_CP090557.1:422500-775833 GCF_021484805.1 Tellurirhabdus bombi
GATGGGCTGAAATGTTCCAGCGCCAACGTGCAACGTCAGGTAATCGATGGCGAAGCCTTTGTTTGCCAAACTGGCCAGGACAGCAGGCGTAAAATGCAGGCCAGCCGTCGGGGCAGCCACAGCACCTTCTATTTTACTGTAGACAGTCTGGTACGTTTCCTTATCGGCCTCGATGGCTTCGCGCTTCAGGTAAGGCGGCAGCGGAATTTTCCCGGCCTCGTGCAAGATGGCGGCGAAGGATTCTGATTCTGGTGTCCAGTCAAAACGTACGAGGGACTTTTCAGCATTTTGCCACGAAACTGTTAAGCGCAGCCCCTGCCCGTTAAGTTGAAGTTGTTGACTCAGCACTTCGCCCTCTTTCCATCTCTTCCGATTGCCTACCATGCATTCCCATACGGCGCTGCCCTGATCGCTCATCGCTTCGGTTACCAACCGTGTTTGCCCTGACTCGGGCGCAATCGGATTGAGCAGGAACAGTTCAATAAGCGCCCCCGTGGGTTTCTGAAAATGCAGGCGCGCCGGAATAACTTTGGTATTGTTGAATACCAGTAAGCTCTTTTCGGGTAACCAATCCGGTAGATCCTGAAACTGCTGGTGGGCGATTTCGCCGTTTCGGTAAACTAATAGTTTAGAATGATCACGTTGGGCTAACGGAAACCGGGCGATCCGTTCATCCGGCAAGTCGTACTCGAACTGGTGAAGCGATAATTCTTCCATACAAACAAAGACCTACTCTTCCCGGTTGGGTTTCATCATCAAGCGAATGGGGAGCGACAGAATTACGGTGGCAAAAATTAACGTGCAGACTGGTAGCAACCATTGAAAACCACTCAGCGCACTATCGCCAAGCTGCTTGTTCAAGTCGCTTAATACCCAAAGTGTTATCGTCATCACCGTGTTAATAGCAGCCATAAGGGCATAAAACCAATTCTCGGCCAGTTCGTTAAGCTGTTGACGATGCGCTGCCCAAACAGCCCGGTTAGGCACAGGCAAAGAGCCATTGGGTATGCGGGGGAAAAGTTTGGCTAATAAATTGATTAGCGTGTTGTTAAGTAAAAAAATAGCTACACAGCCGTAAAAAAGCACATCCCGCTCCAGAAAAGCATCGGGGCGTCTTTCCGGGGTAAAATGAACGGCGAGCGTTTGATCGAAACTTGTATAGGCGTACGTCAAAACAGCAGCAAAAGCGAGCATCGAGCTCCAGCGCCATAATTTGACAGCAAACGTACTGACTTTCATGAATAAATATAAGTTAACAAACCAAGTGGGTCAGACAATCCCTTTGGGGCCGCAAAGTTAGGGCCGGAAAGAATGGATTGCTAATTTGCATTTACCTTAGCGTACGAATTATTTGTCCTTATAAGTAATGAACCGTTCTGTATGAAAATTTACACCCGAACAGGAGACACCGGAGAAACCTCCCTTATCGGTGGCACACGCGTCAGTAAGGCTGATCTGCGCATTGATACGTACGGAACAGTCGATGAGTTGAACGCGCACATTGGCCTTCTCCGCGATCAGGAAGTGAACGAAAGCCGACGAAATGAGTTAAAAGAAATTCAGGACCGGTTATTTACGATTGGCGCTGAGCTGGCTACTGAGCCCGAAAAAAAGAGCAGGAAGCCACTGCCTGTTATTCTGGATTCGGATGTAGACGTTTTAGAAGAGGCTATGGATCGCATGGATGCCGACTTGCCACCACTTCGAAATTTTGTGTTACCCGGTGGTCACCAGTCCGTTTCTTTTTGTCACCTGGCCCGAACGGTTTGCCGCCGCGCCGAACGCCTCGTTGCGGCCCTGAGCAATGCTGACCCAGTTGATCCGTTGATCATTAAATACCTAAATCGGCTTTCCGATTACTTATTTGTATTGGGGCGTAAAATGACACAGGAGCTAGGTATTGAGGAAGTTACGTGGCAAGCGAGAGTCTAAACAAGTCATCTCGGAGCTGGCTGAGACAGGCCATTTAAAGTTAAATTTTACCGCTAAAAAATTATTTAGCATAACAACTATTTTTCTTGCCTGTGATTTTAAGAATTTCTATACATTTGCTGACTATCAACTCACTGCCGATGTTTTACAAGCGTTGAGCAGTCTTTTCCGCATACAAACATGACCACAGACTTATTGAGTATCGAACTGCAAAAAGCAGCGAACTCGCGCATCGCAGAGGTCGATTTTAACAACCTGCCTTTCGGCAAACATTTCTCAGACCACATGTTCGTGGCCGATTTTGTGGATGGTCAATGGACCAATCTGCAAGTTGTGCCTTTTGATAACTTTACGCTCAACCCTGCTCTATCGGCCCTCCACTACGGCCAGTCGATTTTTGAAGGGATGAAGGCTTATAAAAACGAAGAAGGCGAAGTGCTGCTGTTCCGTCCGCTGGATAACTTCCACCGCATGAACGAGTCGGCCAAACGCATGTGCATGGCTACCCTGCCCGAAGAGGTTTTTATGGGTGGTTTGGAAGCTCTGCTGCGCGTTGATGCTGACTGGGTACCTAGCACGCCGGGTAGCTCGTTGTACATCCGGCCGTACATGTTTGCTACGGACACCTACCTGGGTGTAGCGCCGTCAAAAACGTATCGCTTCTGCATTTTCACTTGTCCGGTTGGCGTTTATTATTCAAATCCGCCGAAGCTGAAAGTAGAAACAGACTACATTCGCTCGGCTCCAGGGGGTGTAGGTTTTGCTAAATGCGCCGGAAATTATGGTGGTTCGCTTTATCCTACTTTACTAGCCCAACAAGCTGGGTATGACCAGTTGATCTGGACAGATGCTATCGAGCACAAATACATCGAAGAGTCAGGCACGATGAACATCATGTTCTTCATGGATGGCAAACTGGTAACACCGGCTACGTCAGATTCAATCCTGAAAGGCGTTACGCGGGACAGCATTATCAAAGTGGTTAAAAGCTGGGGCGTTGACGTCGAGGAGCGCAAAGTAACAATTGAAGAAGTGATTACCGGTATCGAAAATGGCACCCTGACCGAAGCGTTCGGCGCGGGAACAGCCGTTGTCGTTTCTCCTTACTCGCTGATCGGCTACCAAGGCAAAGATTATATGTTGCCCGAAACGGCAGACGAGAGCTCTTTCTCCAAAAAGATCTATAATTACTTAAACGATTTGCGCACCGGTCGGATTGAAGACACGTTTGGCTGGACGCACAAAGTAGTTTAATAGGGAAAAGCAACGTAAAAAGCCCGACTAGTAATTACTAGTCGGGCTTTTTGTTCTTTATCGCTTGGCCGTAGTCGGCGTTTCTGCGGGTGTAAATGTAAGTTTCAGGCCGTAATTGGTTCCTTTCGTGACGTCTTTCATGACGAGGTGCGTATTGGCGGCCTGCCAGGTCATTTCTTTGCCTTGTTGGGTTACTTTGCCAAAGCGCTGCGTAAAGTAATCAGTCAGTTCCCGGTTAAATTTCTCCAGCGACTTTTTGTCATTCAGGTATAAATCAACGTCAATTTTGTTGATTTGCCCGGTTTTGTTGTGGAAATACAGAATGTCTGCCGACTCCAGATTGGGATATTCAAACGAATAACCGACGTGGGAATCGCTCTTTTCGAACTGCTCCAGCTTTTCTTTGGCTTTCACATCGGCCAGCGCATCCCCCAGACTTACTCCCCGAAACAAGCCTTCCGAGGAACCAATCAATTTCCGAAGGTCATCACTCACTTCGACCTCGGCGCTAGCAACCGTGGCTGCCTCCACCTGTGCGCTATCGGTCTGCGCTGTTTTCTCCGTATCGTTCTGGGCCTTCTTGCAGGCGTTAAAACTAAGTAAAAGTGCCAGTAAAAGGGCGAAACGTGTAGTTGTCGATTGCATTCTTTTGGGTGATTTCTGCTTATAATTCGTAAAAATAACTAAAATAAAACCCTGTTTGACCAAGTCGATTGAGGGCGTAATTAAATTGAAACACAGCGTTGTAAAACGTCACAACATCCAGTCCAATTCCCGTACCATACTGCCACTGGTTGGCCAAGCGACTTTTGTATTCTACTGCCATCGAGTTACGGACATAACCGACATCACCGAAAGCCGTTAAATACACCGCTAATGGAATGGTACTAAATTGTCGAACCGGTATCCATTTCAGGTGTTTACGAATATTTAGCAACTGATACCGCCACGTATTTTTCAAAATGCCATATTGCTGGCCATCAATCACATACAACTCATACCCTCGAATAAAATCATTTGTATAGCCCAAGCCCCGCAGGTTGGCATATGGCTGCCGTTCCGGCCACGAAATTTTACCGCTGATAAAATGGGAAGCATAAAAGCGACCGCCCAAAGGAAGGTAACCGGTCAAGCTGCCCGTCAATTCCGTTTGCTGCAAATCATCCGTAGGCAAGAGACCTAGGCGGCTGGCACTGAGCGTAAGCCATTTACCTTTAAGTGGGTAGGCAACGTTGTCCCGCCGGTCATAATTATAGGTGTAGCTGAGTTGCAGAAATCGCTGCCGTGTTTTGCTGTCCAGAAGATAATCGGGATTCAGGCGAGCCACGGTATCGGCAATGGTTGTGTTGGAATACCGCAAATCCAGCCGGTGAAATGAATAGAACCGGTTCCGTCGGGTCAGACTGGCGGAGGCTGTAAACCGTTCGCGCAGCAACTCCTCACCTTTCAAGTACACCAGTTTATCTAATGCCGACCGGTACGCAATTTCTTTGTTAGTCAGATACGCAACGCCAACACTTAAACCTGTTTTTTGGGCT
Organism: Tellurirhabdus bombi; assembly: GCF_021484805.1. NCBI lineage: Bacteria > Pseudomonadati > Bacteroidota > Cytophagia > Cytophagales > Spirosomataceae > Larkinella > Larkinella bombi. The sequence continues at coordinate 427,225 of NZ_CP090557.1, forward strand.
TTGTCAACATAAGGCAGTGAATAAGCCAGATCGAAGCGCCGCAGAAAACCAAATTCGGCAATGGCCCGAAGCCGGTCATTGTTACCCGTTACATTTTTATAGTATAATCTGGCGCCATAAATCGTCCGGCGCAGGTCGCGCCCCCGCTCGTACCACCATTCATTAAAATTTCGATCGGCCAGAAAAAACGTCGGTATCGCAAAAAAATACCAGCGTTCTTTTACACTTACCTCTACATCAATTTGCTGTTCATCAATGGATTTAGCCGTTACATCGACCGTCACAAATAAATTGGTATTGGATATTTTTCGCTGGTCCCAGGCCAGTTTTTCGGTCAATTGCCGGGTAAGAACCGTATCGCCGGACTTTACTTCCATTTCGCGAAGAATAATCCGCTCACGGGTTTTATGATTTCCACTAACGACCACAGACCGCACTACAACCAGTGAATCGGCGGAAGCTTGTACACCTGTACTTCCAAAAGATGATAAACAAAACAGTATGGACAAAAACATTCAACAGTTGTTCAATCGCGAATTATCCTCAAAACTACGACATCTGTGAAGAATTGAGGCGCTTTGCTAGCAGGATAAATTTGGGTTTTCGCAAAACGAATTAGCCTGCACTTCCTTTTTTGCCTTTTGATTATCCAAACTTTTTAGCCAAAATATCATATGACAAAAAACACTCAATTAATAAGCTTAAACCAAGTCAAAGTATAGCAAACGACACAAAATCGGACAATTGAGCTGATTCATTACGGCCCCTATCTTCCAATTGATTAGCTACAAATTCTTTAGCTTTATAGTGAGGTAATTTTTCTAACCAAACTAAATCCGATAAACAGAATACAAATTCTCTTTTTATCTATATTTATTATTTATATATTTAAATTGTTGCATTAAGTACTATTGCCTAGTTACCTTAAATTACTTAACTCTCCATTTTAAGCACAATGAACAACTTTTCTCTTAAAAATGCCTTATGGGCAGCCGCCTTACCCGCCCTTCTGACTGCTTGTCAGCCAGCCGAAAACGTTCAGACCGAGGCTAGCAACCTCGTTCAATTCAGGGGTAAAAATGCCTCTGCTCGCGCAGGTGCTACACAGAAGTATATCGTCAGCTTTAAGTCTGATGCGGATATGGCGCGGTATCTGCCCGAAGACAACAGCGACTACGAAGCGCGGTCTCAACGCATGAGAACCTTGATTTCCCGCTTGATTGGGGTCGATATTGCCGCTAAATCCGATGAGGTTTACACCACGGCCCTGAAAGGTTTTTCCGCTGAACTAAGCGATTATGACCTGCAAGTGTTGCAGAAATTTTCCTTGATTGAATCCATCGAACCCGATCAGGAGGTATCGCTGGTTGTCCCAAACCAGGTTTCTTCAATGGCTGTAGGGCAGGCTCAGGTAGTTCCCTGGGGAATCACGCGCGTTGGTGGACCGCGTACCTATACAGGCTCTAAAAAGGTCTGGATCATTGATACTGGTGTTTTGCTTACGCACCCGGATCTGAATGTCAACACCTCACTGAGCAAGGGCTTTATTGGTAATTCTAGCGGAAATGATGGCAACGGCCACGGCACCCATGTCGCGGGAACCATCGGCGCCAGAAACAACACCATTGGCGTTGTGGGCGTTGCTCCGGGTGTTCAGGTGGTGGCAGTCAAGGTGTTGAGCGACGCAGGGAGCGGCTCCAATGCTACGGTTATTGCAGGAATCGACTATGTGGCGGCCACGGCTGCTTCGGGCGATGTAGCCAACATGAGCCTCGGCGGTGGGGTTAGCACTACGTTGGATAATGCCGTTAAAAACGCCGCTAACCGGGGTATTAAGTTTGCTGTTGCGGCGGGCAACGAACGAAGCCGCGCAACGACATCCTCACCCGCCCGCGTTGATCATGCCAATGTTGTTACGGTTTCGGCCCATGACATTAATAACCGCTTCGCTTCGTTTTCGAATTATGGCAATCCGCCCATCGACTGGTGCGCGCCGGGCGTCAACATTGAATCGACCTGGCTTGGCAATAACTACAACACCATCAGTGGCACGTCTATGGCTACACCACACGTAGCTGGCATCCTGCTTTTTGGCACTCCACTATCGAGAGGAACGGTAACGGGAGACCGGGATACAACGCCTGACAAATTAGCTAAACTACCTTAAGTTTTAGAATTTTATGTATCTTGGAAGGCATTAAGGCATACTATTTACGCTAAATTTCAGGTTTTCACCGAACACTAAATAAGGTCTGTAATTGGCTTGTATCCCTGGTGCCTTCTTTTTACATTGTTGCGTTTAAGTTTTTCTTAATCTCTGTATTAACTCTCGTTATTATGCACAAGTTATCCCTTAAAAGTGCGATGTGGGCCGCCGTTTTGCCTTCATTGATGATTGCCTGCCAGCCCGCTGAGAACTTCCAAAGTACAACTCCTAGCGATGTTGTTCACTACGGCACTAAAAACAGTTCGGCCCGGACAGGAGGCACGCAAAAGTATATTGTTACGTTCAAATCTGACCAAAGCCTAAACCGCTACCTACCAGAAGACAACAGTGATTATGAAACACGAAATCAGCGCATTCGTACCCTGATTTCCCGTTTGATCGGCATTGATATTGCCACTAAAACGGAGTACGTTTATAGCTCTTCCATCAAAGGATTTGCGGCTGAACTGAGCGATTATGACCTGCAAGTGCTGCAAAAATTCTCCTTTATCGAATCGGTAACACCCGATCAGGAAATTATGGTGAGTATACCCACTGGAGCTGCTACAGCCATAGGCGCTCAGGAAATACCTTGGGGAATTACCCGCGTTGGCGGACCACGTACGTTTACAGGCTCTCAAAAAGTATTCGTTCTTGATACAGGAATTGACCTGGATCACCCAGACCTGAACGTAAACGTTGCTCTAAGCCGTAACTTCGTCAACTCACGTCGTACCCCCGATGATGACAACGGACACGGTACGCACGTAGCGGGTACTATTGCAGCGAAAAACAATTCCATTGGTGTTGTTGGCGTTGCTCCGGGTGCACAGGTAGTTGCTGTTAAAGTATTAGCTTCGACGGGTAGTGGCTCATACGCTGGTATCATTAGTGGTGTTGATTATGTAGCCGCTACGGGGTCGGCGGGTGATGTAGCTAACATGAGCCTTGGCGGTCCTGGCAATACGCCGCTTGATAACGCTGTTATTGCTGCCGCGAACAAAGGCATCAAGTTTGCACTCGCCGCGGGCAATGAGGCTCAAAATACGAACAACGTTTCACCGGGTCGTGTCAACCATCCGAATGTTGTTACGGTTTCGGCCCATGACATTAACAACCGCTTTGCTTCGTTCTCAAACTACGCCAATCCACCCATTGACTGGTGCGCGCCAGGTGTCAATATTCGCTCAACGTGGCGCTCAGGAGGTTACTTCACGATCAGCGGTACGTCTATGGCTACGCCACACGTAGCAGGTATTCTGCTGTTCGGTACACCAAGCTCACGCGGTCCGGTTTCGAATGATCCAGACGGTACAGCAGACATTATGGCTGCCTTACCCGGTGTAGCGCTTTAATCAGCAGATTTATAATTTGTAATATTATCTAGCAAAAAGCCCCAACTCAGAGTGAGTTGGGGCTTTTTGTTGATGGGTGTTATGCTTTATTCAGGAATTGATCTTTGCTTTCGAAAGCTCATGAGCAGTAAATAAACCCCCAGCAGGATAGCCGGAATACTCAGGATCTGGCCCATGTTCAGAGACATCGTGTTTTCAAACTCAACCTGATTTTCTTTCAGGTATTCGTAGAGAAAACGGAGTGTGAAAACCCAGATCAGGAAAATACCCAGCATGCTGCCACGCGGTGTTTTTGCTTTGTAGCGATTCCAGAACCACAAGAGAAAAAAGAACAAGACCAGGCAGGATAGGGCTTCATAAAGTTGCGCCGGGTGCCGGGGCAACTGCGAATATTCCTGGTTACGCAGAAAAACAAACGCCCAGGGCACATCGGTTACTTTACCGACAATTTCGGAATTCATTAAGTTACCCAAACGAATAAAACAACCTGCCAGCGCTACCACAATCACGATTCGGTCTGTTACCCACAGGTAAGTCTGGCCTGAACTGCGTCGGGAACGAGCGTATAGGTATAAACCCAACAAAATACCAACCGCTGCACCGTGGCTGGCCAATCCCTGATAAGGCGGCAAAATCACTTCCAACGGATTCCGGAGTAATACGCCTGGTTCGTAAAAAAGAAAATGCCCAACTCGCGCACCAAGCACCGTTGTGATAACCATATATAAGGTCAGGGCGTCAATATCACTAAGTGGTTTTCCTTCCTTCTTGAAGACGTGAACCATAATTTGCTGACCGATAAGAAAACCCAGGGCGAATAAAAGGCCATACCAGCGAACCGCAAACGAACCAATTTTGAAGATTTCAGGGTTTATGTCCCAGATAATGTACGATAGCATTCTTTCTTAAATAGTGTTATAGTCACCGAGCGCCCAGGCCCGACTTGGTTGCGAGCAAAGATAGAAAAGATTTCACGAACGCCTTAGTATCCAATGAAAACCCTGCTGATTGTGCTGGTAAGATTCTACCAGGGAGCGATTTCTCCTTATCTGCCTAATGCGTGTCGCTATACGCCGACCTGCTCGCAATACATGATCGAAGCGGTTCAGAAACACGGCGCCATTCGCGGCGGCTGGATGGGCCTGAAACGCATTAGCCGGTGTCATCCCTGGGGCGGTTGCGGCTACGATCCCGTGCCCTAAACTGCCAATTTGTCTCTTTCCGCCGTTTTGCCTGATTCTTGCTTAGGCAGTTGGCACAAATCAATTAGTCAATAAGGTATCTAGTATGATGGAAATTACACCTGACAATAAATTAAAGCGGCTGATTGTGGTTGGTGACCGCGTGCTGATCAAGCCTAAAAGCCCGAATGACCGGACCGTAAGTGGTTTGTATTTACCTCCAACGGTTCAGGAAAGAGAACAAGTTCAAAGTGGTTATGTTATTAAGGTAGGCCCGGGCTATCCAATCCCTGCCCCCACGGATGACGAGCCTTGGAAGGAAACGGAAGAGCGGGTCAAATACATGCCTTTACAGGCCGAAGAAGGCGATTTAGCCATTTACCTCCACCGTAATGCCATCGAGTTGGAGTACGAAGGAGAGAAATACGTCATCGTTCCGCAAGCTTCTATTCTAATGCTGGAACGGTCTGAGGAGTTGTTTTAAAGCAAGGTTTTGTATACCACAGCCTAATAAAAACCGAACACTATGCTTTACGATGGGTTTGTGAATTTACAGCATTTTACCGGATTGATTTTATGCCTGCAACTGGCCGGTGCTCCAGCAACTGGTCAAACAGCCTTGAATCTTCCAAAATCCAAACAACTTATGGAAAGTACTGCAAATCAGAAAACATCACTCAAGGCAATCCTGGCCGAAAAGAAAGATAAAAGACGGGTTTTATTGATATATGGCCGCGACGACGCCCAGCGTTTTACCATTGCACAACAGGAAGGGCTCAACGCCGACGAACTTGCCGAACGCGATCTGGACGTTATTGTTCTGATCGCTTCTACCCTGAACGAGCCGGACCGCCAATTTTTGATGCAGGACGAATTTAAACTTGTCCCTGCGGAGGATTTTCAGGGATGGCTCATCGGGAAAGATGGTGGCATTAAGCACCGGTTTCAGAAACCCATTGATTCTAAGGAGCTTTATGGGTTGATTGATCAAATGCCCATGCGCAAAGCCGAAAAAAATTAATTAATTACGGGTGTACAGGTAGCGCAATAGGCCCCAACCATTGCCTAACCGTACACTCGCAATTGAAATTCGATTTGGAAAGGTAGCTGATATTTTACGTACTTTACGTTCCGACCACCTAATGGCCGAGCGTATGACACTCGAAGATTTCCAGAATATCTCGTACGACAACCAGCAGGAACAATTATACTACCGAGGCTCATTGCTGGCTAATCGCTACGAAGAAAATTTTATTTACCTCCTTTACGCCCTAGACTCCTTCTACGTAGAGTTGCAGTACGATTCGTTACGTAACCGCTTGCTTCGGCTGTCGGCTTTTTATTCAACTGACTTGCTGCTTCCGTATCTACCGCTTTTGCCGGATGATTTGCTTCAGGAGCTGGATTAACTCAGCTATTACTTTTTAGGCTTTGCTTTTCTGGATTTCCACCAGATATTCCGCAATAAGTGCCTGCGAATGCGCTTCGCACGTCCAGTTCATGCGTACCAGAAGCGAAGGCGCCAGTTTGTACAGCACCGGATTTTCGTAGGCGGTTAGCATACCGGCCACAAAAAAAGTAAACGTCTGAATTTCCTGTTCACTTATATGCGTCGGATCAATTGGCTCTGGATGCTCACCCAACCGCAGCAAAGAGGTGCAAACCAGCAAACGATCCATTTTTGAAAGCTCTTCCGTGAGCAAAGAAAACCCATCTGCGATGAGTTGCTGTCTGATAGGCTTTAAAGCTTCAGGATTGTGCGTAGCGACCAACCGGGCTACATGATAAAAAATCAACGCTGTACGCGGATACGAATGCGCACACCGGAACGGCTCCCGCCGGTACTGGCCTGTTTCAACAACCGAGCGGACAAAGGCTAAGCTATCCAGGTCGTGGACATTTAAAGGGAGCTTGTATTGGTAAATCGCATACAACAAGTTACTGAGCACGCAAGCATCAAATTCGATGTACATGTTCTTCCCGAACCAGGTCGAATAGGCCCGCAGGTTTTTGTATTCCGCATACGTGTTGCGAATTTGACGACGGGCCAGATTCGCGTGATGGGCCAGCTTTTGCTTAAACCAGCGTAATTCTTCGTTCGTAGGACTGGTCATCAAATACACCATCGCCGTATCGTCAACATCGTCGGGAATCCGGAAATGCTCGAAACGGTATAGCAAGCGCCCGTTGGGGAAATGCCGTGATGGCTTCGTTTGATAAAAATTGTAGGTTTTTAGCCCGTCTTTATTCTGAAACGCCGGGTAGTTTGGGCGCAGCTTTCGGTCGATTTCGTTTATTCGCTCCTGGCTTTCTACCGACACATAATCACGAATTGACTGTAAGGTAAATAAGGTAATCAGGCTAAAAAATAGATTGGTATCCGGGCGATGGTACTTATACCGTTCATTCCCCCGAAAGGATGGAAATAACCCTTCGGGAAAGTAAGGCTCTCCCGACGATTGGAGGTGAGCGATCCGGCTGATCTGCTGATCCAGAATGGAATCGTTAAGCTTCATGAAGCAAAAATAATCAACGACCCGACAGCCCGATCATAAATTTCTTTTCCCGTACATCCCGAAACTTCTTGCAACCACCTGACTGTTCTTGTAGTTTGGTATATATAACTTAGTGTACAATTATATTCTCTTGACCAAATGACGCCCTTACGAAAAAATATAATCCTACGCCGGGTTAAAGACATTACGCTGGGTACGACCCTTTCCATAGCGTTGCTAAATGGGTCGGTGCTTCTCCAAAGTTGTGGTTCAAATCAAAACGAGGAAAGAAACCAACAGACGGAAACAACTGGCTTTAAGAAAGGTGTAAAAACCTACGTTACCGAAACTAGTCCGGGAAATTTTAAGATTACGGATGAAGTGCAGGTAGATCCAACCAAAGCGGGTGCAATTGTGACTTACCACGATGGCCACCGCGATACATTGAGTGTAGAAGCGGCTCAGCGATTGGTTCAAACGGACCCTTCAACTAGTTCGTATTTTAATCAACCGAATTCGTATGTTGGTCCACAGTCCAACGGTCTGGCGAACGCGCTGCTTTGGGGCGGTCTAGGCTACATGATTGGCCGGTCGATGACGCCGCGTTACCCTAATGAGCAACGCTATAGCTCTGGCTTTTATGCCAACCAGTCTGTTTACCAACGGGCACGGCCGATTCACGAAAATGTCAACTCATCCCGCATCACCAGACCTACCGGAGGCCGGAGTGGTTTTTTCAGCGGCAGTCGCTCACGCGGTTTTTCATCGTAGCTTACATTTTACCAACCTCTGTCTGGCTTGCTGGCGGGGTTAACCACTATGATTACATTAAAAAAACTTGCTAACTCCCCTACTCAGCAGTTGCGAAACATTGGCTGGGAGTGGATGTTAGGTACGGATACATTGCCTTATCTTACGGACGAAGTTGTTGTTGTTCAGCCCCAGGAAGCCGAGGCTTATTTTGAAGCGGCTAATCAGCTATTTGAAATGCTGGTGGAGGCCGGGCAGCACGTTATCGATAACAATCTGTTCCGGGAAATGGGTATTCCCGAAAATTTGGTTGAGCTTATTCAGCTTTCCTGGAACGATGATCGGCAAATTCAACTTTACGGACGCTTTGATTTAGCCGGTGGCGTGGCCGGAAACCCAATCAAATTCATTGAATTTAATGCAGATACAGCTACTTGTATTCCAGAAACAGCCGTTGTGCAATATGCCCACCTGAAAAGCAATGGATTGGACGAGCAACGACAGTTTAATGCCGTTTATGAAACGATGGTTGCTCAGTTTCGGGAAATAAAGCAGCAGAACGGAGACTTGCAGCCAACGCTCCTTTTATCAGCCATGCGTGATACGCCGGAGGATGATACTAACGTGGCCGTGCTGGGCGAGGCTGCCCGCGAAGCAGGCTTCACCGTTGACTTTGAGTACATTGACAAAGTGGAATTCTCGGCGCAGGAGGGAATTTTCAAACACAATGCCCAGACCAGCCGTTTCGAGAAATTTGATTTCTGGTTTAAGTTGGTCCCCTGGGAGTATATCGGCCACGAAGAACCTGAACTCGCCAAGTTACTAACCGAAGCTGTTCGCCGCCGCCAGGTTGTTATTCTGAATCCGGCTTACTCGCTTCTGTTTCAGTCAAAATACATCCTGAAAGTTTTGTGGGATTTATATCCTTATCACCCGTTGCTGCTCAATACCAGCACAAGTCCTCTGACAGACCGTTCCAGTGTTGAAAAGGTGCTATTTGGCCGGGAAGGGGCTAACATTCGGATTTTAGATTCATCTGGCAAACCCATTCAGTCGGTTGAGGGTGAGTACGGAGATTATCCCAAAATCTACCAGGAATACGTCGAGTTTCCCAAAGATGCAGCCGGAAATCACTACCAGGCGGGTGTCTTTTTTGCGGGCGAAGGCTGCGGACTGGGCTTTCGACGTGGGGGCGCGGTCCTTGACAATACAGCTCAGTTTGTTGGGCATATCGTAGAATAACAAAAAAGCGGGGCCGAAAGGCCCCGCTTTTTTAACGACTTTTTCGCCAGCGCAATCCTTCCTCGGTTCTCCCTTCGAGGAAAAAATCATTGCGTTGCAGTACGGTTTGGGAGCCAATACCGTCAAGTAGCGTATCCGCGACTACCGACTGTAAATCCGGGCAGGCAAATAACCACTTGAGTAAGCAACTCACGGCTTCAGTTGCATAGCCCTGGCCTTCGTAACGACGATCAATAAAATACCCCATCATCGTCGCTCCCTCACAATCTGGAAATCCAGAAACGCCTATCCCACCAATCGTGCGATTTTCCTGCTGGTGAATAATTAGCCAGTGAGTAAGCCAGTTAGCTCGCTCAGGCATTTGCTCCATCTTAGGAATAATGTAAGCAGCAGTAGCCTCGTCAAATTCTTGCAAGAAGTTAGGATCGCTTAACTCTAAACCAGATGAGGCCAATTTTAGGCTTTTTTCCAACTTGAGACGACTCTCTGTCAATAGATATAACTGTTCCAAGGAAAGCGGTAACAACCGCAATCGGTTTGAAAATAAAGAATGCATTTGTGATTATACGTTTGACTAAAGACAAAAGGATTTCTTTCTCCCGCTTTCAGGAGTTTACTTGATAGAAATTGTCAAACGTCAGGCCCTGCCAGGCAGGTAATACGGAAGTAGGTTGGTAAACAGAGGCTTTATATTTACAAAGCAAACCTAGCTGTTTCGCCTGAAGTATACAAGCTGTATCCTATGCTTTCTGCGGTTCTTTTAGTTAAGGGAACGGCCCACGCTAACTCTTTTTTACTCCAAACTTTCTACAAAATCGGGGAAAGAGCTACCCAATATTATTTATGTTGCAGCCGTCATTCCTTCGTTAAGTCCTAAATAATAAGCTCTCACACAGCCTCTAGCGGTCTTCTTCCCGTTTAGGTACAGTTTGGCATAGATTTGATACAGATCAGGTAAACTATCTTACCAAATTTACCATGAAGAAAACTCTCATTGGGAGCTTCTTGCTAGCAACCACTCTTCTCAGCGGCCTGATAACGAATAACGCGTTAGCACAAACCACACCTCGCACGGGGATTAAAGCAGGTCTTAATGCAAGTACCTTATTTGTGGACAACGTAGACAACCGGCGTGAGCGTTTTGGCTTTCACGTAGGTGTATTCACCCAAATTCCAGTAACGGAGTTTTTTGCCATCCAGCCCGAACTTCAATATACCGGAAAAGGAGTTTCTTACGATATACTGAACAATAACAAGGCTTCGCTTCGCCTAAACTATGCCGAGCTGCCTGTACTGGCTACTTTCAAGCTGGGTAATGCGGTCGATTTGCAGGTTGGCCCGTATGCTTCGTACCTCATTAACTCTAAATACTCAACGGAGGGCAACATTTCCTTGAATGGAGATTTTGACCGAGACAACTTCAATAAGTTAGATTATGGGTTAGCTGGCGGCTTGAATGTTTACTTTGGCCGCGCCTTACTGGGTCTGCGTTATGGACAAGGTTTTCAACCTATAGCCTCATCTGGTGCTGCCCGAACTGTGCTTGGAAACGCGAAGAACGCTACTGGCCAGATTTCATTAGGGGTAGCCTTCTAGAGGAAAGAAAAACGGCACTTGATGGTGCCGTTTTTCTTTTAATTAAAGATGAATATCGTAAGCTTTCAGCTTGTTATAAAGCGTCTTGCGATCAATATTTAGTACTTCAGCCGCCTTTGTCTTGTTGTAGCCTGTCTTTTCCAGAACTTTGATGATGGCAGCCCGCTCCGCATTTTCGGAAACAGACTTGAGATTACTATTCGGTTGAGTCGCAACGGGCGTTCCAGAAACCGTTGGAGTTATAATGTTCTCCGTTAAGTACGTTGGCTCTCTGATTTCAATCGGCAGACAATCCAGCGTTACATATTCGCCCAAAGATAGCAAAACCGCTCTTTTGACCACATTTTGTAGCTCCCGCAGATTCCCGTGCCAGAAATACTCTTTTAGTTTTTCTTTAACTTCATCGTCAAAGCCAATTATATTCTTCTCAAGCTGCTCGTTGGCAAGCAAAAGAAAATGTTCTGCAAAGATCAGAATATCAGCTTTGCGTTCCCGAAGTGGCACCAAACTGATCGGAAATTCGTCAAGCCGGTGGTAAATATCTTCCCGGAATCGTCCTTGTCGAACTGCTTCCTTCAAGTCTTCGTTAGTAGCCGCAATGATGCGCACGTCCACTGAGATATCCTGGTTACTCCCGATCCGACGAATCTTACGCTCCTGCAAAACCCGAAGCAATTTAATCTGATTCTCGTACGAAAGGTTTCCGATCTCATCCAGGAAAAGAGTTCCTCCGTTGGCGTGTTCGAAACTCCCTACCTTATCGGCCATAGCCCCGGTAAAAGATCCTTTTAGGTGACCAAATAGCTCACTACCAGCCAGTTCCTTCGACAAGGCACCACAGTCAATTGCGACAAAAGGCTTGTCAGCCCGTTTGCTTCTTTGGTGGATCGCGTTGGCCACAAACTCTTTTCCCGTTCCTGTCTCACCTGTAATGATGACAGACATGTTTGTAGGGGCAATGAGATCAATGTGGCTTTGCAGCATCTCCGCAGCCCGGCTTTTACCAAAAATAAAGCGTTTGCCACCGCTAGTCAGTTTTGACTTTGCGCTTGGCTTAGCAGCAGTCGATGCCTGGGTAGTGGTTTGCTCTGGCTTGGCTGCCGCACTCGCAATTGTTTGGGAGCGGCGTTCCAGGGCATTTTTGATGGTAAACAGAATTTCGTCCGGATACAACGGTTTTGTAACGTAATCAAACGCTCCATGCTTCACCGTCAATACTGCAGTCCGTACATCCGAATAACCCGTAATAATGATAACTGCCGTGGTCGAATCAAGGACTTTAATTCGACGCAGTATTTCTAACCCGTTGATATCGGGCAATTTGAAATCACAAATAACTAATTCAAACGATTCTTTACGGAGCAATGCTAATGCATCTTCGCCTCGCTGGACAGAAGCGGTCTTATATCCTTGTTTAGACAGAAAACGCTCTAATAGGAGACATATATCGTTATTATCGTCAACGATCAAGATTCTTTCCATAGAAAGGAGGCGCAAGCCACAATGACTGCTTATTAAGCTAACTCAACAAAATTAACCAATTCGGTATACAATCTAAAGCCGTTAATTGCTAAAGTTGTATAGATTGGAGCGCCTGTTCGATGGTCTTCCGGTTGAAAGGTTTACCAATAAAGTAGTCGGCTCCTTCCTGTGTTGCCTTATTCCGTTCGGCCATGCCATCGAAGGCGCTAATCATGACAACTTTGGTTGAGTCATTTATATTGCGGATATAAGAGAGTAATTCGAACCCTACTCCATCCGGTAAACTCAAATCTAAGAAAACAGCATCAAATTCTTGCCGTGTTAATTGTAGACGCCCTTCCTCCAAGAAATGGGCACAGGTTGTCTGGTAGCCCATCCGTTTTAATAAACCCGATAACAGCAAGCATATATCGGCCTCGTCATCTACGATAAGCACTCGCTTCTCACTATTCATATTTGTACTAACCGGTTTAAAACTTCCTCCGGTCTGCCAACCCAGCATACTTTCGACATACATACTACATTCAACTTCAGAAAACAGTTAGTATATACTGTATAAATAATATGCCTAATATCACTTAGAACGCTTCAAATAACTCGTTTTCTTCAATACTACCCTAAAAGGGAGCATCTTATGCAAATATTTTTCCCGTTTATATATGAATCTATTTTCTTATTAACTCAGTAAAGATGTAGTTTCTCTACATCTTTTCCCCAGATGTGGAAAATATTCTACACTTTTTTGCGGCAGAATAAGGCTAACAGCAATCTCAGAAATGCAAATCAAGGACAATTCTATCTTAGGAAGAGGGTTTTTAAGGGGTTTTTACAAATTTTTCAGCAGCTATCAATTTTGGCATAATTTTCTCAAATAATTCTGGTGAAAGCGAACAAATCGGCTCTCAAATAAAAAGACACACCATACTGCGATTCGTACTTTGTTACGAAAGCAGTCAAGATAAAAGAGTGGTACGTTTAGGTTTAGGTGGTTTCAACGCTGGATCATTAACGTTACAGCGATACGATTTAGGTTAAGTACAAGTTACGGTGGGTACGGAATCCCTGCATCAAGTTGAATGCAGGGATTTTAATTTTTAAGCTATTCTTTGGCCTTCTCAATTTTTTCAACAGCCTCCTGCTTATCATCTCCCTCAGGCTGTGGTTCTTCCTTCTTCGATTCTGGATCAGGCGAATACGTCAACGAAACAAAAACAGGAAAATGGTCGGAGCCGCAGTTCGGTAGCCGCTTTATCTTTCCTACTTTAAAATGATGGGAAGCAAAAATATGATCCAGGGGCCAGCGTAGAAAAAAATACTTTGCGTGAAAAGTGCTGTATAGCCCACGACCAATCCGTGGGTCAAGCAGCCCACTAATGCGCTGAAAAAGCCGGGTTGTGTGCGACCAAGCTACATCATTTAGGTCACCCGCTACAATTACAGGCCCGGTATGCTGTCTGGCTTCTTTTCCAATTACCAATAATTCGGCATCTCGTTCCGTAGAACGGTAATGCTCAGTGGGACTGGGCGGCTGGGGATGAACGCCATAAAAACGAATAGACTGTCCTGAGGGTAGTTGAAGATTCACGCGCACCGATGGAATATCATCTTCGATTAAAAAACGTACTTCAGGATCTGTCATTTTTAAGCGTGTGTACAACAACATACCGTATGTATTGGGCAAAGCCTGCAAAATCCGGTGTGGATAATCTGTTTCCAAAGGCCGCAGGGCTTCCTTCCAGGCGTCGTCAGCCTCGACAATGAGCAGTACATCCGGCTTCACCAGCGCGACTTGTTTCAAGATGCGGTCATAATTGCGATTATCCATATAAATATTGGCAATCATCAGCTGAAGCGTATTGGATGGATCGTCGCTCTTCTGGCTATTCATCTGTATCTTATGCAGATTGGTATATGGATAGATTAGCCATGCCTGATATAGCAAAGACGTCACTAGGAGCCCCGTTATAATCCAGTCAGTTGGCTCCTGAAGAGGCATTAGCGTAAGTCGGGTAACCAGACATAGTAGAATTAAAATAGCCAGTTGCAAATGGGGGAAATCCCAAATGCGTATCCACCAGGCATCATAACGAACTAAATGAATAAATGAAGTCAGGATAGCAAATCCGCTTACGCAATTGAGAAGGATAAATAAGGAGGTCATTTAGCAATGATATAGATTAGGTAATAAGCCCCGGTAGATTCTACCATATGATATAACCAGACTTATGCGAATACGTTTGTTATATTATTTTAAAGATGCTTACAAAGCTTTCCTCTCTCCATAGGGCATAAGTATAGACGCCGCTCCCTTATTGATGCATAGATGGTATACAATGTGGAATATTTTCCTCAGCAGCCGCTTACACAGTTTAGCATCCCTCATGCACTTAAAATCATTAAACCTTTATAATCAGCGCTTTATGCGATACAATTAACTTTTTACGAGAAGTGGTACAGATTTTTCTTACGTATTCTCAATTCTTTTATATCTGGTCACACTGTTAACATAAAAACTCAAGTACCCATGAAATCGAATGTAAGCGGCATTGTAGTTGCCTTATTAACTGGCGCAGCGCTCGGCATACTTCTGGCCCCGCGCAGTGGAAAAGCAACCCGTAAGAAATTTTCTTCTGACACAGATAAACTTTTGAAGGATTTACAAGACTCTGTTTCAGCCGGCTTCGATAATATTCGTCATCAATATGAAGGAGCCAAGGAAACAGTAGCTAACCGTTACAACGATGTAGTTGATACTGCCGCTAGCAAATCAAAAAGTGCGATTGAACAAGCGGAACGGAATTCCAAATATTAAACATCACGTTTTTTCCACATCATTACCTTCACTCAGGTAACACACTAAACATTTTAATACGATGAGAAGCACAAAAGATTTTCTGCTAGGATTTATTACTGGCGTAGCTGCTGGCCTATTAACAGCCCCTAAAAGTGGACGCGAAACCCGTCAATACATTAAGGACGAGGCAGATAAGCGCACTAAAGATCTACAAGATCAGTGGCAAAAAGGTGTAGACCAGGTCAAAACCCAGGTTGACACAGTTAAGTCGCAGGTAAACGACTGGAGCGGAAAGGTTCAAGATCAATTCCGTGACCAACAGAATAAATCACAGTTTAACGATAAGGTTGAAGACGTAGCAGATCGCGCTCATGAAGGCGTTGACTCAGCGAAACAGTCAATCAAAGTTAACTAGTCAGCCATTCTGGTTTACTCAACGTTATTGAATAAATGCCCAAAGGCAAGCGGTGTTCCGCTTGCCTTTGGGCATTTATCGTTTAAGCAATTAATCTGTTTTTAATGAGGCTTTAACAGCAGTTTAATCGGGGGATAAGAGCTTTGGCGCGGTACTCTTAAAGCACTTTTATCAGAAACTCCTTCTCATGGCACGCTACAAGCGCTCTTCTTTTGAACCTGATTTTGTCCTGCGCCTTATCGGTGGCCTACTAATGCTCGCTTTAGCTTATAGTTGCAGCAACTAGTTATTCCTTTCTGAGCTAACACAATTTTACCGACTTTTATTATACGGATTTGCTTTTAAAATTTAGGGGGCGTAATTTTATACGCTCAGAAAGGCCATTGACCTTAATAAAGTTAGGCCTTTTCCCAGTTTAGCGTTCGTCTTCAATCTAATGTAGATACAAGAAATTTGCTTCTGGTTTAGCTAGAAGCATAAAATAAGGCAGCCTATTTCTAAACGTACGGCTGTTTTTAAATGGTGTGGATATAGTCGGAAAGCTATTCGAGCCTCTCGGATAGCTTTTTTATTTTGCTACGCGCTCCTTCTTCCCTGCGACTTTCATAGTATTTTAACTCGTGTTTAACGCTGTTTTAATTGATCACCGGTAATTTTGTATCACTTCAAAGTTACCAGGATATGGTAAACGATTCGTAAGCGCTCTCTAGAGCGGAGCGAATTGGTTCCAAAAGGAAGGTTGAACGTCAAAGTGACTTAGTGAAATAAGCACTTTGTAATGGTGTGGATAGGATGAGAAAGCTACTTGGAGGACGTATTCCGGGTAGCTTTTTGGTTTTATAGGCTGTCTTAATTTAACGCTCTTTTAATGGTAGATTTAAGTGGTTTTAATTAATCTACCCAACATTTGTACTGTCAAACTGACTAAATAAAATCTATGGAAAAACTCTTATTGCTCGTCAATCAGGGATTCCGTACCGACCGTAATTAACCGTTTCGTACCCCGTAACTCTAAAACAGTAAACAGACAGCCCACGGCTACTTGAAAGACTGGCAATGTGTTCCTGTTTATAAAAATTAAACCTCTGAATAGTCTTTTGGCTAAGTCAGAGGTTTTCGTTATTACTACATTTTGCATATCCAAATCTCTTTTTCTACTTTGCCATCAGGCCTTGTCTGTTGCCAACTTTGAGAGTCTGTTTTCTGGAATGCACCATCTATAAATTTGGATATACTAGTTAGACAACAGGCAAGACCGGCTTTAGACATTTGTCTTATTGTATGTGTTTGATATTAATACCTGACAACCTGTGGGTCTATTATGAAAATTCTGGTGGTAGAAGATGAACCCAAATTGGCTTCGTTTGTCAAAAAGGGATTAGAAGAGCAGTCGTGTGAAGTAGACATTGCATACGACGGTCAAATTGGTCGCACAATGGCGCTTAGTAGTCTGTATGACGTTATTGTCATGGATGTCAACCTGCCCAAAATGAATGGGTTTGATGTAGCCCAGTCGATTCGTGCCGAAGGACTTAAAACCCCCATCCTTATGCTAACCGCTATGGGATCGGTGGACGACAAAGTCACGGGTTTTGAGGCTGGTGCCGACGACTATCTGGTCAAACCGTTTGAGTTTCGGGAGTTGCTGGCGCGTATCCGCGCCTTGAGCAAACGCAATGCTAATGCTGGCGCACAGGCTAACCTCTTAAAAATAGCGGACCTGGAGCTAGACCTAAACGAAAAAATAGCCCGGCGTGGCGGACGGCGCATCGAACTGACAGCCAAAGAATTTGGTTTGCTCGAATATTTGATGCGGAACCGTGGCCGCGTTGTGTCGCGAATTGATATCGCCGAGAAAGTATGGGATATCCATTTTGACACTGGTACCAATGTAATTGATGTTTACGTTAATTTTCTTCGGAAAAAGATTGATAAAGAATACCCTATCAAGCTTATACATACCGTAATTGGGATGGGGTATATCTTGAAAGAAGAGTGATTTATGACCATTCGTACCCGTCTGACGTTTGTTTTTGCGACAATGGTAGCGTCTATTATGCTACTTTTCTCGCTTTCGATTTATTATTTGTATAGTCAGCACCGGGAAACAGAATTTAAACAACGTCTGCGGGAGGAAGCTTTTACGACGGTTCGGTTACTACAGAGTGTAGGTCATGACTCGGGCGGTGTCCTCCGCCGCATTGATGTTGGCGACCCGATAGCCTTGTATAAAGACCAGGTCGTCGTTTACAATAGCAATAATACGGTCATTTATAACAGCAGTGGGCAGGCCATTCGCTTTATGTCCACGCTGGTTACTCAAATACACAATGGGCGCGAGGTATACGTTCGGGAAAATGATGATGAGTTAATTGGCGTTCCTTACCAGAGCAAAAAAGGCGAAAAACTAGCGGTCATTGTTACAGCCAATGATCGTTATGGTTTTTCAAAACTGAACCGCCTGCGTCAGATTCTCACGGTCGGCTGGATTATTAGTCTCGGAATACTTATTCTGGCAGGTTGGTTATTTGCAGGAGATGCGCTGAAGCCCGTTTCTGATATCATTAATCAGGTTAACGACATTTCGGCAACGAACATTAATGCCCGCCTCCGCGTTGGCCGACAGCACGATGAACTAGCCAAGTTGGCCGCTACGTTTAATGCCATGCTGGGGCGTCTGGACGAGGCTTTTACGGCGCAGAAAAGTTTTGTCTCCCACGCTTCGCATGAGCTTCGCACACCCCTAGCCGTCATGATGGGTGAAGTTGAAGTATCCTTGATGCAAACCCGAAGCCCGGAAGAATACCAGAAAGTGCTGGAAGGCGTACTGGAGGAAATTCAAAAGCTGCGTAAACTTGTCAATGGTTTGTTAGAACTAACGTCTGCCAGCGCAGACGCGGCCACCCTCTCCTTTGAGCCCGTTCGGGTTGATGAGCTTTTATGGCAAGTCCGAAGTACCATTCTTCAGCAGAACCCCTCCTATTCCATCGACATTCGCTTCGAAAACATGCCTGAGCAGGAGGAAGAACTAATGATTCTAGGCGTTGACCCCCTGCTCAGAACAGCTTTTCAAAATTTGATGGAAAACGGCTGTAAGTATTCTCACAACCAGCAGTGCGTGGTTTCAGTGCACATCAACTCTATCATCCAAGTATCATTCTCAGACAAAGGGGATGGCATTTCGACCGACGAACTTCCCCATATATACGAGCCTTTCTTTCGTTCCAATGCGTCCGTGGCGGGGAATGGCCTTGGCTTGGCCTTGGCCCGCCGGATTATTCTCCAGCACCGGGGCAGCATCGATGTTCAATCTACGCTGGGGGAAGGAAGTACGTTCACCGTCTCTTTTCCTAAAACCTACGCATTGAGCACGGAATCCAAGTCCGCTGGCGAATAATTAATATTCTTAAGCGTTTTATTATCGTTCGTGCGGTAAACCAGGTATTTCCCATCTGATTCTACATAATGGCATTCCGTTCCTTTTGCCTGGTAGTGCGCGACCGTGGCTTCAGCTTCTTCCGTTGTCAGACACGCTTTGCTTAAATTAGAACGTTGTACTTCATCGAACAGGGTTTTAAATTTTTCGCCCAAGCCAAATTCTAGTACTGCCCCCGAAAGAACGTACTGCAAATCGCACAGTGCATCGGCAACGGCAACAATGTCTTTCTCCAGAATAGCTACTTCCAATTCTTTTAATTCTTCAGCCAACAAAGCCACCCGAAGCTGGCAACGTGTCTCTGCCGGAATTTGGGGTGTTTCCAAAACAGGATGGTGAAAAGTACGGTGAAATTCAGCTACGGCGTTCAGTGCGTCAGGTGTTTGCATAATAAATCAATTGGCCTTCTTTCACTGAGCAATAGGCTATCTATTCTCAGGTGATAAAGCGGCGGCCAGGTATGTTAAAAATTGTTTTTGAATAATTTAATGGCAATGGCTAGCAGAATGATACCGAAGATTTTTCGTAAAATGCTGGTGCCACCGGGGCCAAGGCGATTCTCAATCCAGATCGATGATTTCAGAACCAGGTAGATAAGAATCAGGTTGAGCAGGATGCCAACCAGAATGTTGGTCGTGGCATATTCGGCTTTTAAAGCCAGAATGGTCGTCATGGTGCCCGCTCCGGCAATGAGTGGAAAGGCAATAGGAACAATGGAAATAGAGCCGGTGTGCACTTCTTCCTTGAAAATATCCGCCCCAGAATCATTTCCAGACCCAGCAGAAAAATAATCAGGGCGCCTGCCACCGCAAAGGACGATACGTCAACGCCAAAAAGTTTTAGCAGCGATTCTCCCAAAAAGAGAAACGCCACCATCAGGATTCCCGAAGCTATCGTTGCTTTCTCCGACTCGATTTTACCCGCTTTTTTCCGCAAATCAATGACAATGGGCAACGATCCGATAACATCAATTACCGAAAATAAAATAAGCGTTACCGATACGATTTCCTTCAGACTTAGCATATGATCGCAAAGCTACGATCTCTACTCTGCTTCCGGTCGCCAGCTACGTAAAAATTCTTTTAATTTACGAATTTCGCCGTCTTCGATAGCCGGAAAATTCGCAATCCGAAACGTGTTTGTTTTCCAGTCGCCGTAGCCATTCCCCAGAATAATTCCCTGCTGCTGCGCTGCCTGTTTGATTGATTTGACGGCCGCTTCGCTCCCCTGAACGGCAATTACCGTATCGGATTGTTGCTTTTTATCTTTGATTAAAAGCTCCCAATGCGGTTGTTCTTCCTTAAAGAATTGATACCAGTTCGCGGCCCGCTCCCGCACCATTTCGGCCACTTCCTTAATCGGCGGCACCTGCTGCAATACGCACAATAACAGGTATATATCCAGCCCGTTGGGAGTGTAGTGCGTCTGTCCTTTGGCGAAGTTTTCGTGAATGAACAGCAGGCTGTTATAGTGCTGGCGGTCATCGATTACCTGGGCGCGCTCCAACGCTTTCGGCGAATAAACCAGAATACCCAAACCCGCTGGCAAACCAAAACATTTTTGCACGGAGGCAAACCATACATCGGCCAGTTCCCAGTTAAACTCGATGCCTGCCATTGACGAGGTGGCATCAACGGCAATCAGGCCCGTAAATTCCCTTCTGAAATCAGCCAGAGAATCCATCCGTACCTGCGAGCCATTAGACGTTTCATTCTGCACAATGCACAGCACATCGGCTTCGCCCAGAATAATGGGCGGCTTGATGCGGTAGGCATATTCCATCCATTTTTGCCCGAAAGCGCCTTTATACAAATGCAGACTTGTGGTTACCGTCATCGACTGCGCAATGATCTCCCAGCATTCAGTAGCCGACGACACAAAAGCAATGTGATAGTCTGACGGAATTTCTAGTTTCTCGTGCAGTAACCGAATGGTTTCCTTGAGAATAGCCATAAATCCAGGGCTGCGATGATTGAGGCTGACCACTCCTTTGCGGATTGCTTCGTGGGCGTAATCTGCCACCCTTGGATACACTTTAGACGGACCAGGATAAAACGTAATCATACTACAAATTCAATAAATACCGAACAGCTAACTCATACCCCATCAAACCCAAACCGGCAATAATGCCCTTGCATTTGGCTGACAGATAACTATGATGACGGAACGGCTCACGGGCGTGAATGTTTGATATATGTACTTCTACGGCAGGTGCGGTTACAGCCGCCAGCGCATCGGCCAACGCAATGGACGTGTGCGTATAAGCACCCGCATTAATAACGATTCCGTCAAAGGTATAGCCTAATTCGTGTATCTTGTCAATCAATTCACCCTCGTGGTTCGACTGAAAATGGTGCAGTTGCGCATCGGGAAATTGGGATTCAATGCTTTTCAGGTAATCAAGTACCGAAAGACTACCGTAAATTTCTGGCTCGCGTTTACCAACCAGATTCAGATTAGGACCGTTTAGGATAAGGATTTTTTTCATCATGTGGCAAAGTTATAGTAACGCATTCAAAAACTACCTGACTCTGGAGCGTTCATTGGCCGATAATTCCATCGAAGCTTATTTGCGCGATGTCGAAAAGCTACGGCAATTCCTGGAATTATCGAATAACGACGTTGGCCCGTTTTTAGTTACCGAAAACCATCTGTACGACTATTTAAGGTATTTAAGTGACCTCGGCTTATCGGCTTTTTCCCAAGCCCGTATGCTGTCGGGTTTGAAAGCTTTTTTCAAATATCTGTTGTTTGAGAACCTAATCAAAACAGACCCAACGCACCTGATCGAAGGACCCAAGCTGAGCCGCCAGTTACCCGATACCCTTAACTTTCCGGAAATTGAAGCCATTCTGGCCGCCCTCGACCTGTCTACTCTCGCCGGAGCACGCGACCGGGCCATTCTGGAAGTTCTGTATAGTTCAGGCTTGCGGGTGTCCGAACTGCTTGATCTTCGGCTCACCAATTGCTATTTCGACATTGGGTTTATTCGCATTTTTGGCAAAGGCAGCAAAGTCAGGCTGGTGCCCATTGGTCAGGATGCCATCAAGTACACGCAAATTTACGTCGATCAGATTCGCAGCCAGTTTGATATTCAGAAAGAAGCCGAAGACCTTGTTTTCTTGAACCAGCGCGGCAAACCCCTGTCGCGCATCTCGGTCTTCAAGATGATTAAAAAATTAGCACTCGAAGCGGGCATCAAAAAAACCATCAGCCCGCATACGTTCCGCCACTCTTTTGCAACACACCTGATCGAAGGCGGTGCCGACCTGCGTGCAGTCCAGCAGATGCTTGGTCACGAATCCATCACCACAACGGAGATTTATACCCACCTTGACCGTGATTACCTGCGCCAAATGATGATTGACTACCATCCCCGAAACAGCCGTCGGCATCAATAAGATTTCAACATAACCATGATACAACCACTTTCTCACCTGACCAGCCAGCGAGAGGCGTTTACCCTTCCCGACGACATTCACTACCTTAACTGCGCTACCCGAGCACCGTATAGCAAAGCTGTCGAAGCGGCTGGGCACGGAGCCATTCGCCGCCATACCAATCCCGTTGGTTTGCGACCAGACGATTTCTTTAGCGGTGCTTTTATTGTCCGTGATTTGTTCTCGCAGCTGATTAATAATCCTGATCCCGAGCGAATCGCGCTCATTCCTTCTGTTTCCTACGGAATGGGTGTTGTGGCTCGTAACCTGCATCGTAAGGCCGGTTTAAAACCTGGGCAGCAGATTGTTCTGATTGGCGAAGAGTTTCCAAGCGACGTGTACGCCTGGGACCGGGTAAGTCAGGAACTCGGCTTATCGATCACTACCATTGGCATGCCCGACGGCTTTCCCAAAGCTCCCCGCTGGAATGAACGCCTACTCAGCGCCATTGACGCCAGTACTGCTTTGGTTGTGGTGCCGCCCGTGCACTGGATGTACGGCACCCGCTTCGATCTGGAAGCAATTGGCCAACGTGCCCGGGAAGTCGGTGCGTTGTTTGTGATTGACGGCACGCAGGCCATCGGCGCCCTGCCCTTCGACTGGCAAAAAATTCAGCCCGATACCATCATCTGTGCCGCCTACAAATGGCTCATGGGACCTTATTCGCTGGGACTGGCCTACTATGGTCCTTTTTTTGACGATGGTATTCCCTTGGAGGAAAGCTGGATGAACCGCGAGGGTAGCAACCTGTTCCACCGCCTGACCCAATACGAGCCAGCCTACCGACCCAAAGCGTATCGGTACAATGTTGGCGAGCATTCTCATTTTATCCAGATGCCCATGCTGGAAGCTTCGCTTCGTCAATTGCTGGATTGGCAACCCGAACGCATTCAGGCTTACTGCCGGGAGCTGTTTTTAAGTGCCTTACCAGAATTAGCAAGTAAAGGCTATGAAATTGAACCAGAGGCGGGGCGCGCGCACCACCTGCTTAGCATCTGGCTCCCGGCGGGCACCGACACGCTGGCCGTTCAGCACGCCTTGTTGCAACAAAACGTGTCTGTATCTGCCCGTGGACAGGCACTCCGCGTAGCGCCTCACGTGTATAACGAGCCGCGTGATGTAGAAGCGCTGGTTAATCAGTTACTCATACACGCAGAACCCTAGTTATCTAGGATCAATGCCTACCGTATCAACTGCCATTGTATCGATCGATGTGCCATCAGACTGCATGGTTGGCGGCAACGCACGTTCCAGTTGCCGCCGCTTATTCCAGGGAGCCGTTGTCCGGCGCGCCATGTCAACGGCAACCCAAGCGACGATCAGCGTAAAAATAAGGGCACCAATAAATAATATTCGTCGATTACGATTCATCTTTTGTTAGTTTCTTGGGAGAAATATGAGCAACGAGACGCCCCGTCCGAGCCGAGATTTCAGCCCATTCCAGCTCATCAAATTCAATGGTTACAACGGCACTCGTGCTCATGGAACCTACATCTGTGTGCGTCAGGTACTCGGCCAGATAGGAAATGTCCGGATTGTGCCCTACCAGCATGGCGGACGAAAAGGAAGCATCAACGGCATTGATAGCCCCCAGATAAGCCTTTGGACCGCCATCAAACAGGTGCTCGTTCAACTGGATGGTTTCTGGATCGATGTGCAATTGTTCCGCCATTACTTTGGCCGTCGCCTTGGCGCGGGCCGCTGTGCTACTCACAATGCAGTCGGGATGAATGTTTTCTTCGGCCAGGTTTCGGCCAACGCGCGCCGCCGCCATGATTCCTTGTGACACAAGCTCGCGCTCGTGATCGCGCTGAAACATCGTGCGATCTTCGGCTTTAGCGTGTCGGACTAAATATAGGGTTCGCTTCATTTCTAATTTATCTTATCTATCAAACGTGCAAAGAAGCATTTTTTCTTTTTGATCGGCTATTTTTTTGGAAGTAACTACTCTTGCTAGATAATTCTGCCGTGCTAAATAGACTTTTCCTAATTTTGGCTCTTTGTTCACACCTTCATGCTAACTGGTTCTGTTGCAATGCCCCGACAAAAAAGCCGCCTGCTCATTGGCCTTTTGACTTTGCTGGCGATTTTATTTTACGTAGCTGTTCTTGGCTTTGCCGTTAATATCCCAATTGTAGACGATTACCTCTACCTTTTTTCGCTAACCCGCCTGACCGATTCCGCGACAACTTTATCTCAAGGCTTTACGCTCCTTCTGGAACAGCACAATGATCACCGCATCCTCCTATCGAGGCTGATCTTTCTGGCGGATTATTTCGTAGAAGGTACGCTCAATTTTAAGACCTTGATTTTTGTTGGTAGCCTAAGCTCCCTGGGTATTTTATTCGTGATTGCCCGAATGCTAAACCAGCAGAGCGTTTCTTCCTGGGCGTTGCTGCCCGTTGCTTTGCTTTTATTTCAGCCTTCGTACCACGCCAATTTATGGTGGGCGCTATCGGTTTTACAGCACACGGTTTCGTTGTTTGGCTATTTTATTCTGTTTCAGATTGCGTTGAAACCCAAGTACACCTCCCAGATTGGAGCTCTGCTGCTGGCCTTGCTTCTGCTCTATTCCAACAGCAATGGCATCTTCGCATATTTTGCGGTCATTGTTCTGCTGGGTGTGCAGGGTCGCTGGATCAACGCAGTGGTTTGGCTTATCATCGGGGTTTTGTTTATTGGGCTGTACTTTACGGTTGGCTACGATTTTCGCAGTCAATCGTCGTTTCAGACAATCATTCAACATCCGATCTGGCTGGTCTATAGCGTGGTTGGTTTCGTTGGGTCTGTTTTTTACCTGGATGGTTACCGCTGGCTGCTGGGTATTCCGAGTCAAGCCGTGGTTTGGGTGACGGGCCTGGTTATTCTAGGCATCTTTGCCCTTTGCTGGAGCTTTTGTTTTCGGCAAGCCCGCTACCGCAAATCAGCCCCCTTTCTGGTTTTATTGGGCCTTTCGCTGGTGCTGCTCGGTACCGCCGGAGCCGCCTCCCTAACCCGCAGCGATGGCAATCTGCTACTCGTCGATCGGTATCAGGTTTACGCTATTTTGCTACTCATTACAGCGTATCTACTCCTTTTGTTTGTTGTCAAAAAATCGGTGCAACAGCGGGTTATTGTTGGCTTAGCGGTAACAAGTGGTCTCTTTTACGTAAATTCCTGGCTGCAATACGTCCCGGATTTACTGAACAAAAAAAATAGTTTGTACGCCGATGCCTGGAATGTGCAAACGCACCATCAGTCGGTTTTGTCCAATCTTTTCCTGATGGATCCTTTCTGGAAAGGCTGGCTCGACAAAGGATTGGAACGTGAGCAGTATCAATTTCCTCAGCCAGCTTTATCGGCCCTTAATTCGGCGCTTCAACAGGCAACGGCCGCCGCTTCAACCGTGTCGTTCAAGGTAGATTCTATCATCGATCCTTCCACCAATTCCACTTTGATCGAATTAGCAAACCCTGATTTAGTTGCGCCCGATTTTTTGGTGTTGCAGTCCAAAGATAAAACCCACGTACTGCCCGCCCTGCGCACCCCCGAAAGAAACCGATTTACCCTGCTAACAACCGGCAACTGGTTTCGGGAAGGCACCAGATCGTATTTTTACCCGGGGCCACTTACCCCAGGCAGCTACCAGCTTGGTTTGATTCGGCTAGCACAACAACCCACCCTACAGTGGACTAACCAGTTTATCGCTCATTAAGACCACCTTTTTTTGTATCTTTGTGCTTCATATCTACGCAGTTGCCATGCTGTGTGGGGCTTTTAGCAGAACTGAAAACCAATGAGTGCTATACAAGAAATCAGCCGCCGCCGGACCTTTGCCATCATTAGCCACCCGGATGCCGGTAAAACTACATTAACCGAAAAATTACTGCTTTTTGGTGGGGCCATTCAAACCGCCGGAGCCGTAAAATCCAATAAAATTAAAAAGTCAGCAACCTCTGACTTTATGGAAATCGAGAAACAACGGGGTATCTCGGTTGCTACATCCGTAATGACATTTGAATACCGGGATCTGAAAATTAATATTCTTGATACCCCGGGTCACAAAGATTTTGCCGAAGATACCTACCGCACTCTGACCGCCGTTGACAGCGTTATTCTGGTAATCGACTGTGTGAAAGGCGTTGAGGAGCAAACTGAGCGCCTCATGGAGGTTTGCCGGATGCGCGATACGCCCGTTATCATTTTTATCAACAAACTGGACCGGGAAGGCCAGCAACCGTTTGACCTGCTGGACGAGCTGGAAACAAAACTGAACCTTCGCGTTCGGCCGCTGACCTGGCCTGTTAACATGGGTTCTGATTTCAAAGGCGTTTACAGTTTGTACGATAAAACGATGAACTTCTTCCGGGTTAATAAAACCAAGGTTGAAGATGACGTGGTGGAAATCGACATCAATACGCCCGTGCTGGAACAGAAAGTAGGCGAACGTGATGCCGAGCAGCTACGCGAAGACGTGGAACTGATCGAAGGCGTTTATGACCCATTTGATCGGCAAAATTACCTGTCGGGTCAGGTTGCGCCCGTCTTTTTTGGCTCAGCGGTGAATAATTTTGGGGTGAAAGAACTCCTGGATACGTTCTGCGACATCTCACCTGAGCCCATCGCCCGGGCTACCGATAAGCGCATTGTGAAGCCCGAAGAAACTAAATTCAGTGGCTTTGTCTTTAAAATCCACGCTAACCTCGACCCACGCCACCGCGACCGGATTGCCTTCCTGCGCATTTGCTCCGGCACGTTCGAGCGGGGTAAGTTTTACCACCATACCCGCCTGGACAAAGACGTGCGGTTTGCCTCGCCGTTCAGCTTTATGGCCGATAGCAAAAGCATTGTCGAAGAAGGCTTCCCCGGCGATGTAGTAGGGCTTTACGACACGGGAACCTTTAAAATTGGCGATACCCTGACCGAAGGCGAAGAGCTGCAATACACGGGTATTCCGAGTTTTTCACCGGAAATTTTCAAGGAGCTGGTTAACACCGATCCAATGAAAGCCAAACAACTCGACAAAGGGATTCAGCAGCTAACCGACGAGGGAGTAGCTCAGTTGTTCACCCTTACCCTCGGCAATCGGAAAATTGTTGGTACCGTCGGTGAACTTCAGTTTGATGTAATTCAGTATCGTCTTGAGCACGAATACGGCGCGAAATGCCGCTGGACGCCGATGCCTATTTCAAAAGCGTGCTGGCTTACCTCCGATGACAAGAAAAAACTGGATGAGTTCATTCGGTTGAAGGGAATGCAAATTGCCTATGACAAGGACAACAACCCAGTTTTCCTGGCCGATTCAGACTGGATTTTACGCATGAACGTGCAGAACAATCCAGACATCAAATTCCATTATACCTCCGAGTTTAAGACGGCCATAGAAGCTTAATTTATCGAGCCGTTGACACAAAATGAGCCTGAAAAGATTTCTCTTTTCAGGCTCATTTTTATATAAAGCCAATCTAGCCTTTAAAACCCATTTTCGTCGGCGCTCGGTCCGTAACTACCTGGTATTGGAATGTCCAGTAAACGGAGGAAAACGCCCAACTGTGCCCGGTGGTGGACAATCTGTGAAAAAGATGTTCGAATCATTTCCCCTTTGGTGCAATCAACGTAAATCTGATCGCCATTGCGCAGAACCCATCTGGGTTCCAATTGCTCGTCGGTAGCTTCCGCCAGATGAGACCGGCCATTCTCCAGCGACTTTTCAAAGAAGTCTAACAAGTCAGTGGTATGGTTGATTTTGACAGGTTGGTAAGGACTCGTTGCAAAATCAAGCTCATCGGTCGTGAGTGCCAGCGTCACCCAGGTTGGCAATTCGGCAATGTGCGTCGCCAGTTGTCGAACGGTCATGCTTTTGGGGTGCGGTTGCCAATCGTACTTGTCGTCCGGGATGCGGCTCAACATGTTCCGGGTAGTCTGGGCTTCGGCATCCATCTCTTTCAGGAGCATCTCAATGATCTTTTTCATGCAGCTTTTTTGTTTTATACAAAGAAAACAGGCCACACTGACAGCCCTATGGCAGTCTAAAATGGGTACCGAAAAATTTATTTTTCAGCTCATTAATTAGTAATTCACGGGCAGTAATTTCATGTACTCGCCGACCTCGATGTGGTCGTTTTTTCGGAATGGCTGACCGGTTAGTTTGACTTGCTGCATCCGCGATACCCGAAAATCGCGGTACTCTTCGCGTTTGTAACACCAACCGATTAGGTGCCAGTTAAAAGCGTAAAAAATCAGTCCAATTGGCTCGATCAGCCGGGTACTAACCTCTTCCGCCTGGTTTTTATAATCGATCTCAAGCGTTTCCCGACCCGAAATTGCCTTTTGCAAGGTCGATAAATAAGCAAAGTCAGGATTAAAAGCAGCGGGAGCTTGTAAAAAAATGGTATTGGTCAGCAGTTCAAGACTTTCTTTTTGCGATCCTCGCAAAACCGACTTTACCTTATTCAAGGCGCTGGAATAGTGCGTCTCAATTGATTTGTCGGCAAAGCGCTTCGTAAGGTTTTCCATCAAAAGCAGCGCGTTGGCTTCCTCCGAGGTGAACGACACCGGCGGCAGGAAGTAGCCCTGTACGACAAAATAACCCTTATGTTGCTCAAAGCTAACCGGAACGCCCTGCTCGCCCAGCGCTTTGATGTCCCGGTAAACCGTGCGTACGCTGATCTGAAACTTACTGGCAATAGCCTCGGCGGTAACATACTTTTTCGTTTGCAGTAGGGTTAGTATGCCGAGGAGTCGGTCGATCCGGTTCATGGTGTTTTGCGTTTCAGTGGCCGTTTTAGATCCAAAATTAATCTTATTTTTGGGTCCTTGCCCTTCCGCATTACTTCCGACCTTTACCGAAACGATTTTCGCTTATGCAAACTTCAGTAACTGAACGATTCCTTCGTTACGTTCAAATTGATACACAGTCTGATCCCTATTCAACGAGCAACCCTTCCACCGAAAAGCAAAAAGACCTGAGCCGCGTTCTGGTTCAGGAACTTCAGGAGCTCGGCATTACCGATGCTGAACTGGATGAATATGGCTATGTCTACGCGACTATTCCGGCCAATACGGATAAGCCTAACGTTCCTGTCATTTGCTTCTGCTCACACGTGGACACCTCGCCCGACGTGACGGGAGCGGGTGTAAAACCACTGATTCACCGCCAATGGGATGGCTCGGACATTGTTCTGCCCGACCGCCGGCATCCAGATGAGCAACCCCAGGTGATTCGTTTGGCGGAGCATCCCGACTTGAAGGATCAGGTTGGGAACGACATCATCACCGCTTCGGGCACCACGCTTTTGGGCGCTGACAATAAAGCGGGGGTTGCCGAGATTATGGCCGCCGCGGAATATATCATGCAAAATCCTGTCGTAAAGCACGGCGCCGTTCGCATTTTGTTTACACCGGATGAAGAAGTGGGGCGCGGCACCGAAAAAGTGGATCTGGAAAAGCTCGGCGCTCAGTTTGGCTACACCATCGACGGCGAAATGCTAGGCACGCTGGAAGACGAAACTTTTTCGGCGGATGCGGTTAAAATCACGATTCAGGGTGTCAGTATTCACCCCGGTTTTGCGAAAGGCAAACTGGAAAACGCCTTGAAAATTGCCGCTGATCTGCTGGCGGCTTTACCAAAAGATACGCTTTCACCCGAAACTACCGAGGGGCGCGCAGGCTTCATTCACCCCGGCCATCTGGCAGGCAATCAGGACGAAGCCACCGTTGAATTTATCATTCGGGACTTCTCCGTGGCTGGCCTGCACGAAAAAGAACAATACTTGCAGCAGTTGCTGGATTCGGTGTTGGCCAATTATCCGGCGTCTTCGGCTCGTTTGGAAGTCTCTGAGCAATACCGGAATATGAAAGAGATTCTGGACCAACACCCTACCGTGGTGGACTATGCCCTGGAAGCCATTCAGCGCAGCGACCTGAACCCGGAACGGCGGAGTATTCGGGGCGGCACAGATGGTTCTCGGCTGTCCTTTATGGGCCTTCCCTGTCCTAATATTTTCGCTGGCGAACACGCTTTCCATTCCAAACTCGAGTGGGTGTCCGTTCAGGATATGGAGAAGGCGGTTGAAGTAATCGTAAATCTTTGTCAGGTTTGGGAAGAGCGGAGCTAAAAAAAGCCGGTACAGCCCTAAATCTGTACCGGCTCACCTTTAAGAATAACGTTCCGTTACGCTCAAAGCCCGCTTTCTTGTCTCAATAATCAGCGGATGAACGGGTTTATTCACGACCTCCAATACCTCGGCCAGCGTATCCTTGAACAGCATATTGACAGAAAGTACGTGGCGGCTATGATCCGTTTGCAGAACCACAACTGGTTTTACAGTGCCCGTTGCTGCTAGCCGAGCATACTGCGCCTTTACTTCCAGCCAACGTGATTCGGCTTCCCCGCCTACGGTGAGGATAATTTCTTCTTCGGGAATGTTTTTCGCCTTCCGTTCGGCCATGCGCTCATCCAGATTAGCCAGCATATGCCGCAGGTGAAGCGTATCTTTCCCCGTTCGGGCGCGTTCTTTCAGCGATTGCCGAATCAGGTAAGTAATGGTTTGCGTCACGTTCAGGCCGATCTCCGCCATCTGTTTGAAAATGAGCGACGAAGGTGACATGCCCGGAATGGTGTTTGGATCGTGGAGCAAGACCCGCCCGTCAGGCGTCAGAAAACCATCAATCCGCGTGCAGACGTTCATGCCTAGTTTAGCGAAAACCTCCGTCACATTTTGCTGGATCTTGCGGTTATTTTCCAGCGTCGTTTCTACCGGAATCCGCTTTTTGGTGGTACTGGATTGGTATTTTGACTTAAAATCGAAGCTGGTAACGTTGTAAATTTCGGTGGGTGGCAACGGCGTCGGAACCCCCTCCTCATCCTGAATAACGCCGCACGAAAATTCCTGCCCACGGATAAATTCCTCAAATAAAACTTCATCCTCGGCATTCACCGAATGAATAACCAACGATTCGCCGCTTGCTGCTACGGCATCCAGTTTGACGAGCAAATCCGCCGGATGGAAGATCGTTTCACCCGTTTGGCCAATAACAACCGGAAAGCCAATGCCCTCGTCCAAATTGGCCATCTGCTGCACAAACTGGATTTTTTCGGCTCCGCTCATGACCGCCCAACGCCCTGCTTCGGACCAACCATCCGGCTGAATCGTGACCGCAAAAAAGCACTGTTCAACGGCTTGGCAGAATTTAGCCAAATCGCTTTCCCGCACAATGGAAACGCCAATGGAAGAGCCCTGGTGCGGTGCTTTCACTACGATGGGCAAGCCTAATTTATCTTGTAAGGCCGTGAAAAACTCCTGCTTGTCGGTTTTGTCCCAGCCCTCACGCGTGATGGTCGCCGTTTTTTTCTCTTGTCCGTTGACCAGCGCGATTAATTCATTTTGCAGGGTTTTGTTAATCCCTACCGCCGAGCCCATAATGCCTGGCCCTGTATAAGGTATCTTGTACCATTCCAGCAAACCCTGAATGGCTCCGTCTTCGCAATCGGGGCCGTGCATGGCTAGGAAAACAATATCGAAATACTGACGGAAGTCTTCGGGTCGAATCTGCTCGCCGATAGCAGCTATCTGCCGGGCTACTTCCTCGGGCGTACGATCAGCCAGCGAGTCGATATAAACTTGAAAACGGGTATCATCCTGCGTTGGATAAAACGCCCGGATGTCAGTTTGGTATAAAAGCTCTTCCCGTATCCGAATGAAATTGCCCAATCCATCGACAAATACCATAATTGGCTCAAACAAAGACTTGTCAATGTGACTGAGTGCCGTGCGGCCACCCGCAAATGCAACCTCCCGTTCTCGCGCGGGTCCCCCGAAGAAAATTCCTACTTTCATTTTTTAGTATCTATTGACACGGATCTGATCCATGTTACCCAGCGCAAAGAACGCAAGGAGCACAGACAAAACAAACAAAAAACCGCCTACCTGGTGGCAGACGGTTCTATATTCGATAAATGTATAAGCTATCCTGTAGAATTACTAGAAAGCAGGCGTGATGTTGACCGCTTCAACCCCGGTAACTTCGGGTACCGACCGCCGGATCGACTCTTCCAGCCCCGCCTTGAAGGTCATGGCTGACATGGGGCAGGAACCGCACGCACCCAGTAATTCCAGTCGTACTACTTTATCTTCCGTTATTTCCAATACCTTCACATTACCACCATCCGCTTCCAGATACGGACGGATGCTGTTTAGTGCGGTATCGACTTTTTCTTTAAGCAACTCGTAATCAAAAACTGTCTCCATTGGATATCTTTTGCAGATTGGGATTGCTGGTTCGTAAATATACAAAAATTTACCGTGTAATTTCCACTACTTTCGTCTTATCTCGCGTGGCATTGCGCACCGAAACCGATTGCGCCAACGATTCGGCAGCCTCCCGGAAGGCGTCTGCCGAAACGGGTTCGTTGTCAAGAATGGCCGGTTTTCCTTCATCCCCTGCTTCGCGAATGCTTTGCACCAACGGAATCTGACCCAGCAGAGGGACGTTAAATTTATCAGCCAGCAACTGGCCACCGCCTTTCCCAAAAATGTGGTATTTATGGGTTGGTAGTTCAGCCGGTGTAAAATAGGCCATGTTTTCAATCACGCCTAGTATAGGCACATTGATTTGCGGCTGGCGGAACATCGCTAATCCTTTGATAGCGTCGGCCAGAGCTACTTTCTGCGGCGTTGTTACGATAACAGCGCCCGTCACCGGAACAGTTTGTACCAAAGACAGGTGAATATCGCTCGTACCCGGCGGTAAATCAATCAACAGATAATCCAGTTCTTCCCAGTTCGTATCCGCGAAGAATTGTTGCAAGGCTTTGGCAGCCATTGGGCCCCGCCAGACGGTTGCACTTTCGGGAGGCGTCAGAAAACCGATCGACATTAGCTTGATACCAAACTGGCGAATGGGCTGCAACATATTCCGCCCGTCGATTTGCACCACCTGCGGCTGAATCATCTCAGCCCCAAACATCAGGGGCATGGATGGCCCAAAAATATCGGCGTCGATAATGCCTACTTTAGCACCCGACTTGTGCAGGGCAACGGCCAGATTCGCTGTTACGGTTGATTTACCAACTCCGCCCTTACCCGAGGCAATGGCAATAATGTTTTTTACGTTCGGTAACAGAGGCGTATTCGAGCGCGTCGATGTTACATTGGCCGTCAGGTTAACGACAACCTCAATGTCTTCACCAATGTGCGTGTGAATTGCGTTTTCGCAACGTTGGCGAATCAATTCTTTCAGCGGACAGGCGGGCGTGGTTAAAACGACCGTAAAACGCACCTGTCCAACACCCAATTCAATGTCCTTGACCATTCCCAGCGTCACCAGGTCTTGCTTCAAATCGGGTTCTTCAACATGACGCAGGGCATTCAGGACTGCTTCGGGTGTTAATCTATACGTTGACATACAGTACAAGTCGGTTATTTTTTGACAACAGCAAACCGAGCCGGTTAGTTTGCATTCGATTCAATTGAAGTAAGCGCCAACACTTGTTTTTGCACTTCTTCCCGCTCTTTTTCCACATTTATTTTCGGAGAAAGCCGTTCGAGCTTCTTCAGCAGGTTTTGCAAAAACTGCTGGTGCGATTCTGAACCGGCATGAAAGGGCCGGTGCGCCATCGCCCGCCGAATGCCATCCCACTCACTAATGAAAGCACGAAGTTCGGTATCAAAGACACAATCGGCAAATTTTTCGAAAATGTACTGCTGGGCAATGGCGTTTGGATGGATCAGATCGGCTTCGTAGAACCGGTAATCCCGCAAATCATCCACCATGATTTCGTACGACGGAAAATAATGAACCTGTTCGTGCCAGACCGTCAGTTCGTGGCTGATCATGCGTAGCAAAGACTTGCTCGCCTGGTTCATTGGAAGGGTGTCTTTGGTATGCCGCACCGGACTTACGGTCAGCAGAATTTTCAGCGAGGGGTTAAATCGCTTCAACGAGCGCAGCAAAGTTGTCAGCAACTCCAGACTATGCTCATAGCCGTACAGGTATTTGTCAAATAGTTTGCCCGGCATTTTGTGGCAGTTAGCCACTACTTTATTGGTTTCGTGATGCCGATAGACCACCGCCGTCCCCAAGGTTAGAACCAGCCAGTCGGCTTGATGCAGGGCGTTGGCGGTTTGGGTCAGGCGCTCTTTGAGGAGTTGCGTTAATGCCTCGCGGCTATGCGCCCAGAGTGAGGAATGAAAGTCGTAATGAAACCACAAACCATCGCGCTCGACGTACAAGTCCGGATCGGGATCTTTACCATTTATAGCTGCCAGAATCAATTTGGTTATTGACACCGGATTAAACAGCGTCCCAAATGGATTGGATAATACAGTTAGTTTATAGTCGGCCAGTTGGCTTCCCATTACTTCGGCAAAACAGGAACCAATGGTCACCACATTGGACTTCAGCTGTATTTTAGCCGGCAATTGTTCGGGTGTTATTTCAGTACGGAATTCCATACTTTTATAACAAAAAAGCGACCCGAAAAACTCCGGGTCGCTCTAATTATTTTCTTTTATAACTACCTAAAAAATAGAGAGTTATTACACAGCCACAATAGTAAATTTGAGGGTGTGTTTTACGTCTTTGTGCAAGTCTAGCACAGCAGAGTAAGTACCGATTGACTTAACGTCATCCACCGCAATTTTCTTCCGGTCGATTTCGAAGCCTTTATCTTTCAACGCGTCTGCGATCTGTGTAGTAGTAACACGACCAAAGATTTTGCCGCTTTCACCAACTTTCGCTGGAATGTCCAACGTCATATCGCCGATTGCTTCTGCTGTTGCCAGCGCGTCATTTTTTACTTTCTCAGCTTTGTGGGCTGCCTGGCGAATGTTTTCGGTAACAATTTTCTTGTTTGAATCCGACGCCATTACCGCAAAACCCTGCGGAATCAAGTAGTTACGGCCGTAGCCCGGTTTTACATCAACGATGTCATTTTTATAACCCAGGCCGGCGATGTCAGTTTTCAGAATAATTTGCATGATTCTTAATTGATTATTTCAGTGAATCGCCTACGTATGGCAGCAGCGCCAAATGGCGTGCCCGCTTAACGGCTTGAGCTACTTTACGTTGATACTTCAGACTGGTTCCGGTGAGGCGGCGAGGTAGAATTTTACCTTGCTCGTTCAACAGTTTCAACAAGAAGTTAGGATCTTTGTAATCAATGTATTTGATACCTGAACGCTTGAAACGGCAATATTTTTTCCGGGTCTCGTTCTTATTAACGGGTTCGTTTTGCAGACTCATGATTATTTGGCCTCCTCTCCGGCAGTTTCAGTTTGTCTTTTCTTACCAATTTGTCCGTTGCGCTTGCGCTCGTTGTAATCTACCGCATGTTTGTCAAGGGCAGTAGACAGGAAGCGTAAGATACGCTCGTCACGGCGATACTCAGTTTCCAGCACGTCAACCACATTCGTTGGTGCTACAAACTCAAATATCTGATAAAAACCGGTGTTTTTGTGGGCAATTGGATAAGCCAATTTCCGCAGGCCCAGATTGTACTCGTGAACAAGCTCCGCGCCGTTGTCGGTCAACACTTTGCGAAACTTGTCGACGGTGTCCTTTATCTGGGATTCAGATAAAACGGGTGTTAGAATGAACACCGTCTCATAGTTCTTAGTGAACTGCATGATGATTGTGTTAAATGGATAATTGTTTTAAAATGAGGGTGCAAAGGTAAGAAAAAAGGAGGAAAGGATAAAACAAGAATGCGAAGAAAGTTTTCAACTCTCCTCCTTTCTTGCTTATCTTTTCCTCCCTGGTACTTAACCGCGATGCGTTTACCGAACAGTAAAGTCGCCTTCGCCTATTTTAAAGCCTTCAGAATACAATTCGATAACGTGTTTTCCTTCCTTAAATGGAATGTTGCCACGCCCGTATACAAACGAAACCTCCTGCCCCGTGTTGTCGAACAGAATGGATTGCTTGGCCGTATAAATCATCGATTGATCCCCAAAACTAAACTCACCGGAGCCAGTAGCCATATCAGAAATGACGGCCCCACTTGGATCAAGAATCCGCAAGTAGATTTCTTTTTCGTTTTGCTGCGTAAGCTGGTTTTGTAAGAGTCGGAACGTCACTCTGATCCGGTCAATGTTTCTGGCTTTGTATTTGCCCCCATCCTGCTCTTTGCCGCGTTTGGTCAGGGCATTGACAGTAACCGAAGTTGCTCGCAGGGCAGCCCCAACCGTTACTTTGTCGCTTAACTCTTTGTTGCGGGTTGCGTAGGCATTGACCGAATCTGCCAGTGACTGCCGTTCGTTTTTCAGATTGGCATTTTCCTGATTAAGCGTCTGGTTCTGATTCGTCAGAATGCTGTTTTCTTCTTTCAGACGGGCAATTTCATCGTCTTTCTGGCTTAGCACAGCAACGTAGTCCTGAATTTTAGTCTGGTATTTTTTCGAGTCGAAAGCGGCGACGTTCTTCAAATTACGTTTGTCAATCTCCAGTTGCTCTTTCAACCGCAAGAGCGAATCTACCTGACCGCCTAACGACTGAATTTCAGCGATTTTCGCATCCAACTGAGTTGATATAGAATCTAATCGGGTCTTTGTGGCCAGCACCTCTTCGGTCTTGGCGGCAATGGTGGTTTCCTGACTTTTATTCGCTTGCCGCTCCTGGTAGTAGAAATACAGCAACAGCACGTTTAAGCCCGCCAAAATGGCTAGCGCAACCAGCAGGTAATTCTTCCGATTGTTGCGCCGATCCTGTGTATATGTCTCCATAGGGTTGTTTTTAAGGGTTGTAAAGTAAAAGTTTTCTGTTCTATTTTCAACGCCAATGCCAGATGTTACCAAAAATTATGAGGGAATAACGCTC
This sequence comes from Tellurirhabdus bombi, assembly GCF_021484805.1. NCBI lineage: Bacteria > Pseudomonadati > Bacteroidota > Cytophagia > Cytophagales > Spirosomataceae > Larkinella > Larkinella bombi. Next base: position 464,413 of record NZ_CP090557.1, read on the forward strand.
TTGTTTTCGGGCAGGCTTCTGTAGTTTTGCGTGAAAGTTAAGCCATTATGACGAAGATAGCTGAGGCCATTCACCAAATAGAAAATCAACTGGCCGGGCGGGCAACGCTTATTGCCGTTACCAAGACCAAGCCCCTCGAAGCCTTGCTGGAAGCTTACGAAGCCGGTTGCAAGACCTTTGGCGAAAACAAAGTTCAGGAAATGGCAGACAAGCAGGCAAACCTTCCCGACGATATTGCCTGGCACATGATCGGCCATTTACAAACCAACAAGGTTAAGTACATCGCGCCCTTTGTTACGCTGATTCAGTCGGTAGATAGCCTAAAATTACTACAGGAAATCAATAAGCAGGCACTGAAACACAATCGTGTCATCGATTGTCTACTTCAAATCTATATCGCTGAGGAAGAAACTAAATTTGGTCTGGATGCAGCCGAAGCGGAAGCTTTACTTAATGACCCTGCTTTAGAAGAGCTGACGAATATTCGGATTATCGGCCTGATGGGTCTGGCCACAAATACGGACAACGAAGCCCAGATTCGAAGCGAATTTAAAAGCCTGAAACGGTTGTACGACCAATTCAAAACAATCCAGCGGCAGAATCTTGCTTTTCGTGAATTATCGATGGGCATGAGCGGTGATTATCTGATTGCGGTTGAAGAAGGCAGCACCATGGTTCGGGTTGGGAGTGCTATATTTGGTAGTCGAAACTAGTTTAGTGCCAGGCTCTCAAGAGACTTATCAATTATTCTCCTCAAAATCAACGAAAATGCATAAGTTTTTTATTCAATCCGGTGCTGTTCTAGGACTACTAGCGGTGTCTCTGGGCGCTTTTGGGGCGCATGCTCTCCGGGCCTCGCTGGAAGCTTCCGGGCGCTTTGACACGTACGAAACCGCCGTGAGATACCAGTTCTACCACGCGCTGGCTTTGGTGGCTATCGGGATTTTGCTTCAACTGCCCACGACTTCGCTGGTAGCGGCAAAAACGTATTCCTGGGCGGGTTATGCCTACCTGATTGGGGTGCTTATTTTTAGCGGCTCACTTTATACAATCTGCTTTACCGGGATTACTAAATTTGGGGCCGTAGCTCCTATTGGTGGCCTGGCACTAGTAGCCGGCTGGGCTTTGCTATTCTGGGGCAGCTTACGCAGCTAAAAAGCTTTTTCACCATTGTTTATGGGGCATTCGCTAGGATTTCTACTTTAAAATGATCCCTTCACTAAATAGTTGTTTAACTTGCTTTTTAAAGTGACCATTTTTCATTAGTAATGATTTCACAATGACTAACGAACAGTTGGTAACAACCACTGGCCCGTTACTGGCAGCTATGCTCAATAGCTCACCGATCAGCCATCTGGCCTGCGAATCTGTTCAGAACGGTCAAGGTGAGATTATTGACTTTCGATTGGTGTTTGTTAACACCGCCGCCGCCAACGGATTGGGACAGCGTACGGAAGCTGTTCTTAATCATTCGATAAGTGAATTTGCACCGTTAAATCGCTATGCCTTCTGGTGGAATCACTGGCTGACCGTGGTTGAATCCGGCATATCCCAAACGTATTCGTCCATTCCTTCCTTTCTGGCTGAGTATCCTTTTTTTAGTCAGGTGGCCATTGAGCCCTGGCAGAACGGATTTTTCATGACGTATCAGCTTGACGAGAAACAAACCGCCAACCAGCCTCAAGTTGTTACCCATTCTTCGGCACCAGAAGCCCAAACCTCTCCAAAGCTCCTCAATAACGCCGAACAGCTACAGGCGATAATGAACATTTCGCAAACCGGAATGTTTCTTTTCAAACCTATTTATAATGCGCAGAATGAGCTAATTGACTTTGCTTTTACATTGGCCAATCAGGTACTGGCTACGTATGTTGGTCAGGATGCCCAAACCTTGATTGGCGACTTAGGAAGCCGCTGGTTTCCAGCCTACAAGACCAATGGTTTGTTTGACGCCTACCGTCGCTCGTATGAAGAAAATCAGGTTCAGCGTTTCGAGTTTCATTACAATGATGATGGCATAAACAGCTGGCTGGATATTTTATCTGCTCGCTTTGGCGACCAATGTTTGGTGACTTTCCTGGATATTACGCCCCTGAAAACAGCTATATTTCAGGTTGAGCAAACCGTTAATACACTCGAAAATGTCCTGAACAGTACGCCAACGGGTATCCTGGTCCTGAAAGCCATTCGCGACGATCAGCAGCAAATTTCTGATTTCAAAATCGAAACGGTTAATCAGACTGCCACTGAAAGCATGGCGATGAATGGGCGTTTACTCAAAGGGGAGCGCCTGGGGGCTATTTTTCCAAACTATGCTAATTTGGGGCTATTGGATTTTTACGCCGAAGTGGTCAATACGGGAAAATTACAACGCCGCGAAGTCCATCTGGTTGATGACCAGCTAAACGCCTGGTATGATATTACGGCGGTTAAACAGCACGATGGAGTTGTCATTTCCTACCTCAATATCACGCAGGCAAAGCAGACCCAGTACCAGTTAGAAGCCACTATCCACCAGCTTGAAAATTCCAACGAAAACCTGGAGCAGTTTGCCTACATCGCTTCGCACGACTTGCAGGAACCGCTGCGCAAATTACAGGCTTTTGGGGATGTATTGGAGAACCAATTTGCGGACAGTCTGGCCGAAGGAGAAAAAGACCTGGTGCGCCGGATTCGTAATTCTGCCAAGCGCATGCAGCTGCTGGTAAAAGATTTGCTTACCTATTCCCGACTAGCCACCCAAACCGAGCCATTCACGTTTGTTTCTCTGAACCGCATTCTGGAAGATGTACTCAGTGACCTTGAGCTAACCATTGCCGAAAAGAAAGCCGTGATTCATTTAACCGATCTTCCTTCGGTGCAGGGCATTCCTTTCCGTTTGCGGCAACTCTTTCAAAATCTGTTGTCGAATGCCATCAAATTTAATCAACCTCACACCAGACCGGAAATCCATATCCGCGTCCGCACGACACAACCGAATGAATTACCCGATGTGCTACAGGTCAAGCCCAAACCATACCTGCTGATTGAAGTGCAGGACAACGGTATTGGCTTTGATGAAAAGTATAAAAACCGAATATTTCAGCCTTTTCAGCGCCTTCATGGCCAATCGACGTATGGCGGTACGGGCATAGGGCTGGCTGTTTGTAAGAAAGTCGCCGAGAGCCACGGGGGTACTATTGACGTAGCCAGCCAGCTGGGCGTTGGCTCCACGTTCAAGATTTATTTGCCGCTTTTTACGCCGAATCAGGTCTTAGCTTCCGAAGCTTAACCATCTATTCTCAGCCTAGATCTTTAGGAATGCGTCTCTTTAGACGTTAGCTCTACTGAATTGGTCTGTCGGAAGACGTCTCCATATAGCTTAAAGGCGTTTTCCGCCCCCCACACAATGGCATCATGCTGCTCCTTTGGCTGGCAGATCAGAAAAGCAATCAGCGTTTTCCAATTTTCCAGCGTTTGCTCACCATAGCCCTGATAAAAACGAGCGTTAGCCAGTAAGGGCTGTACTTCAGCGTTTTTCTTCAGGTAGGCCAATACTGTTTTTCCGCCTAGCATTGACCCTTCGGCCACATAAACAGCTCCCACCAACTCCAGTGGTGACCATGAATCGAACAAATCAGGCTGCGTTTTGGGCAGGGGAACAGATTGACTTTCCAGATCATTAATCAACCAGGCGGTCTTCTGCCGACCAGGCAAATCAATGTTTCGAAAAAAGACAGCTTCCCAGGCTAGGGCTTCTTCTAATGCCTGATGAAATACGTAATGAACGCGTAACAAATGCAGGTACTGGGCTTTGGTCAGCTCACCACTTCGCAACTCATCCGAATACAACAGGCTTTCCGTTCTTTCGTGCCATTCGCGGGTTTCCTGTTTCAATCGTTCGGGTAATGTCATAGCGTATTCTAAGGCAGATTTTTTAGTAAACTAGCTGGCGTGGTTCACACTTAACCAGAAATCACAAACGCGGCGCAACAATCCATTGGAGGTATGGTAACTGCCGGGTTTCACAATGTAAGCGTTTACGCCCAGTTCGTAGGAGCGATTAATATCTTTGGGATTATCAGACGTGCTAAATACAATGATAGGCAGCAATTTTGTCCGCTTTTCATTACGAAGCTGCTGAATAATATCAAATCCTGTGTAACCCGGTAAATTCAAATCGAGCAAAACAACTTTTGGCAAGGGAGCAAGCCGACTTGCATATTTCCCCTTAGCGGTCAGGTATTCAACGGCTTCCGAACCCCGATCAATGATTTTACAAGAAATTTTATCGTCTATTTTCTTGATAACTCGGCTAAATACATCTATATCATCCTCATTATCTTCGATATACAATATGTCTAACATTGCCTTACTTAATTTAGGCGTGGGAACGAAATCCAGAAACTGGTCTCTCGATTGGGCTCGCTATGAAACCATATTTTACCATCGTGCCGACCAACAATTCGTTTAACGATAGCCAGTCCCACGCCGGTTCCTTCAAATTCCCGCGCGTTTTCCAGCCTTCTAAAGAGATCAAACATCATTCCGGCCTGTTTCATATCAAAGCCGATACCATTATCCTGCACACAGTAGACCATTTCCTGGTCCGTTTCGTAGCCAGTTACCTTAATAACCGCTTTTTCTACCGGTCGCGTGTATTTCGCAGCGTTGGACAGCAGATTGGCAAACAATTGCGTAATCATGGTCTTGTCGCCGTGTAGCAACGGCACGTCGCCAATGTCGATCGTCAGATTACGGTCTTTTTCGTTTATCAGAATTTCTTCCCGGATGCTATTCAACAGTTCATTCATCGGAATCGGCGTCGCACTCAATTCAATACGACCCATGCGGGAGTAGTAAAGAATGTGACGAATCAATGCCCGCATCCGGTCGGTCGACAGCATGATTTTGTCAAACAAAGCGCGCGCGTCGTCGTTAAAATCAGCGCCGTATTCTTCCAGAATAATCTCTGAGTAACAGCGAATTGACGACAGCGGCGTGCGCAAATCATGCGAAACCGTGTAGCTAAATGCGTCGAGTTCCTCGTAAGCCACCCGCAGGCGTTCGTTCAGCACCCGTACTTCATTGGCTTTGCGGCTAACCACCTGCAACACATCCTCCCGCAGCTTGATTACGGTTGAAATCTCGGCTTCAGACCAGCTTTCCGACGTGTTGCGAACCGTCTGCGTCCAGGCATCAAAGCTCTTGCGGGGGCTGATTCGGGCTTGCCCGTCTTCCTGGGTAACTGGTTTTTCCGGATTTCCGGCCCAGGTAACCTGCCGAATCCGCTCTGGTTTGAACCAAAGCACATACTCGTTCAGTTCCCGCGACAAAGCAATAACCAAAAGACCAGCCGCAACTTCTCGGTAAGCATCCGCCCCCGGACACAGATTCGGCAACTGATTGGTCGACCAGAATGTGTCAAAAGGCAGCGTATTTATCCACTGCACCAATCCGTTGATTTCCTTATCATCCGGGGTCTGCCCCATTCGATGAATTTTATCTTCGTAAATTAGCACGGCCCCGGTAGCAGTAGTCACATCCAAGGCCGTTACATCGTGACGAGTTAATCCCGACACAACATCCCAGTCGCTGAGGGTATAGTTATAAAGGGAATGTTCGTGTTGCTGCAATTTTCGCAGCAGCGTGTTGTCTTCCTCGTCTTTCCGAAACTCCAGCGCCGCCGAGAGCAACTGGCTAACAAATTTGGCCGCCTGGCGGGAAGCGTAATCCACAAAGCGTGGCGTGGAATTGTGGCACGAAATAAGTCCCCAAAGCTCGCCCCGATAGAGCAGCGAAATACTCATGGACGCCTGCACCCCCATGTTTTTCAGGTATTCAATATGCACCGGCGATACCGCCCGCAAGACCGAATGCGTTAGGTCCAACGGAGCCGCTTCATTCTCTGTTCGGGCGGTCAACAAGGCCGCAGGCTTACTGCCTGCATCGGCAATAATTCGGATTAGATTTAGTTTATACAACTCCCGCGCCTGTTTTGGAATATCGGAGGCGGGGTAGTGAAGTCCCAGATAAGGTTCGAGATGGTCGTCTTTTGCTTCGGCAATAACGTGTCCGTGCCAGTCTGCGTCAAAGCGATAAACCATTACCCGATCATACCCAATGATGGCTTTAATGCGCCGGGCGGTGTTTTGCAACAGGTCGGTAAGGGTTTTACTGGACTGGACTTCTGTCAGGGCTTCGGCAATCAATTGTTGCTGGACCAGGGCGGTTCCTGTATCCGTATTCAGCGGCTCCCACTCCAGTAGAATCAGGTTGTTATGCTGGTGGGTAATCAGGTTCCAATCGGTCCCATTTAGCCGGAGGCGGTGCGGATTGAGGGTTTCCCAGGTACCGTTGCGCAAACCAATATTTAGAATCTCTTTCAGGCTCGAAGAACCTAAATCGGTTTGGGAAAGAAAATAATCAATGGATTGTCCCAATACGGCATCAGGTGTCAGGCCAACCAACTCAGCAATGCGTTCACTGACATACTTTATCTGGTACGTATCCGGTGTAATCGCTACCAGATGACCGTGTGACTGAATATGTCCGAGAATATGAATGGGCTCCCGATCACACGCTGTTATATCAACTGGACTGTGATCGATGAGCGAAGAGAGATTACTTGATATCATAGGAATATAAGAAGGCCGCCTATATCAAAAATACATTGAATTGCCGACATTATGATGCAATTCGGCCAACAATTAACAGAAAGCTTATCCTACACGCGCGAGAACATGCTACTGCGCCTGGAATCGAGTTTTAAAAAGATGAACAGCAATATGGAGAACGACCAGAGCGAAGAGCCTCCATAACTAAAATAAGGCAACGGAATACCAATAACCGGCATCAAACCGACTGTCATTCCGATATTAATCATCAGGTGAAAGAAGAAGATTCCGGCGACGCAATACCCATACACCCGCGCAAAGCGCGTTCGCTGTTTTTCGGCCAGCAAAATGATTCGGATTAGTAACATCAAAAACAACCCGACCACAATGACACTGCCCACAAATCCGTGTTCTTCGCCAACGGTACAGAAAATAAAATCGGTGCTTTGTTCAGGTACGAAATCGAATTTTGTCTGTGTTCCCTCTAGAAAACCTTTGCCCCAAAGTCGTCCGGAACCAATGGCAATCTTTGCCTGCGTAACATTCCAACCAACACCGCGCGGATCGATACCGGGATTAATCAACACCTTGATTCGCTTTTGCTGGTGCGGTTGCAAAACGTCATTCACGAAAAAATCAACTCCCGCCACAACTCCGATCATGAGAACGCCCGAAATGACAATAGCCAGCACGTTTTGAACGGATCGCTGGTAGTGCGGAAGTAGAAAGAACGCCCCCCCCGTTAATACCACAATAACCCCCATGATATAGAGCTGCGGAATAAACAACGTCAGGATAAACAAAGCGATAATTACAATGCCGATGAGCGGATAAATGCCCGGCAGCCCTTCCCGATACAACATGATGACGAAGGAAGCAAACACCAGCATGGAACCCGTTTCGTTGGAAGCAATAATCAGCACGGCGGGCAAACCGATGATGGCCGCGCACCAGAGCTGGTCTTTAAGCTTCGTTAGACTGACGCCCGGATAGTCGATGTAACGGGCCAGCGCCAGGGCAGTAGCCAGCTTGGAAAATTCGGCGGGCTGAAGAGAAAAAGAACCGATCTTGAACCAGGAGCGCGACCCTTTGATGGGCGTTCCGGCGACCAGAACCAGCAAGAGCAATAGAATAACTAACCCATAAATAACAAACGCAAACGTATCCCAAAAGCGGTAATTAATCACTAAAATACAGATAATCAGCAGGCCAGCCGTCCCGATCCACATCAATTGCTTGCCCGCGTTAGTAGACATGTCGAAGATACTCGTCTGCTCTTCCGGGCTGTAAACGGCGGCGTAGACATTCAGCCACCCCATCATCACACAGGCGATGTACAGCATGACCGTCACCCAGTCGACGTTGTTTGTTATTTGCGGCTCACGTGCCTGTAAAGGATTCACAGAGTAAGTAGTTACAGTGTTTTAATTTCTATTCAGAGAAGTAGGCTGCGGAACAGACGGCTTTTCGCTGGTGTTGGTTACGGGGCGAACCGGAATCGGTTGCCCGGCGTTAGCCGATCCACCAACGAGCATCGGTTTTCGTTCAGCTGCTTTCTTCGCTGAATCTGGTTTTGGCTGAACAGGCTTTTTCGGATAATTGGACTTTGGCAATGCACCCGCTAGGAAATTTTGCGCCTTTACCCGCGTTTCGAGCGACTTATTAACATGACCTTTCAGGTACTTTTCAATGATCAACGAGGCTACCGGAGCGGCGGCGGCACCACCATCTCCCGCGTTCTCCACAAAAACAGCAATCGCAATCTTCGGATCGTTCCGGGGCGCAAAAGCAATAAAAACCGAATGGTCGGCACCGTGCCGGTTCTGCGACGTTCCTGTTTTACCGCACATCACAATATCGGGAATGAAAGACCGGCGGGCCGTTCCCCGCTCAACCACCATCTGCATACCGTCAATTACGGGCGCAAAATGATTTGAATTGATGCCCACATCATGCTTGACCTGGTATTCTTCATGCATGTTTTTACCGGGTTCGCCAATGCCGCTTACGATGTGTGGCGTGTAGAAATAACCCCGATTGGCAATAATGGCCGCCACGTTGGCCATCTTGAGCGGACTGATTAATAATTCCCCTTCGCCAATGCTAATAGAAGCAATGGTCGAAAATTTCCAGCGTTTTTTCCCTATCCGTTTGTCATAATAGGCTACATCGGGCAGCGTTCCTCTCAGTTCACTGGGCAAATCAATGCCCAGCTTCTGACCAATTCCAAATTTGGACACCCGATTGTGCCAACGCTCGAGACCAACTGCCGAAGCCGTAAATGTGTTGCGTTCTGTATTGTTATAGAGTATCCGTTGAAAAACCCGGTAGAAGTAGGGGTTACAGGAATACTGAACTGCCCCCGATAAATGAATCCCCGCTGGGTGTCCGTGGCATTTCATGGGTACCCCGGCGTGCGAAAAGGTAGAATACTGATTAATGACCCCTTCTTGTAAGCCAACCAGCGACTGAATCAGCTTGAACGTAGAACCTGGCCGATAGCTAGCCTGTATCGGGCGGTTAAACAGGGGCTTGTATGGGTTAGCGGCCAGTTTCTTATAGCTCTTTGAGAAAAAACGGCTCGACAAACTATTGGGGTCGTAGCTGGGTGCCGAGACCATGCACAGGATCTGGCCCGTCGATGGCTCGATAGCCACCACGCTACCTACTTTGTTTTGCATGAGCGTGTCGGCATATTGCTGAATAGTCAGATCAATGCCCGTATACAGACTTTTGCCCGCGACGGCAATCGAGTCAAAAGCGCCGTTTTTCCACGATCCCTTAATGACTCCACGGACATTCTGCATGACAAATTTAATACCCCGGTGCCCCCTCAGCTCTTCTTCGTAAAACTTCTCCAAACCGCTCTTACCAATGTAATCACCCTGCCGATAATAAGGCGTTTCCTGATCTTCGAGCTGCTTTTTGGTGATTTCACTGACATAGCCAAGCGCATTAGCCATGGTTCGCGCCGGATAGGTCCGCATGGAGCTGGTGACGTGTTCAAAGCCCTGGTAATCCACCAGCGCATCTTGAATCCGGGCAAAATCTTCTTTCGACAACTGGCGCAGGAACAAGGACGGCTTAACGGATGAATAAGCTTTTATCTCCGTCATGATGCTATCGAACTCGGTGCGCTCCAGGCCCACTAGCCGGCAAAATGCCAGCGTATCCGGTATGCGTACCTTTTTGGGAGTTACGTAGAGGTCGTAAACAGGCGTATTGTAGACAAGCAGCTGCCCATTCCGGTCATAAATCTGCCCCCGGTGCGGAATTTCAATAATACGCTTGATGGAGTTATTTCGCGCACCCAGTGAGTACGTGTCATCCAAAATCTGTAGGTAAAACAGGCGGGCCAGATACACAAGGCCAACCAGACAGAAAACCCCGATAATTATGTATTTTCTGCTCTCAATCATTCACTAAACTATAATCTAGAAATCTTTATGCTTGTAATTCCCCGTCTAGATTATATACAAAGTTAGTGAGCAGTTAGCAGTATGCAGCCCGCAGTCGAAAAAAAATAAAATTATAATTTCTGCGGCCTGCATACTGCTAACTTTTCAGTTAAAATCCGGCGCCTGTTGTCGTTGTCCGGACGCGGCAAAGGTACATATCAGCAGTGATATAGAGAGTTGAGCCATCATCCCCCCACGCACAGTTGGACGTTGATTCGCCCACGCTGATACGGCCCAGTAATTTGCCCGCCGGTGAAATAATTAATAAACCACCTGGACCCGTCGACCAGACATTCCCGTTTTTATCCACTTTTAATCCATCGGGTACCCCTTTCAATCCCTGCTTCACGGCTTCGGTTCCGTCGTAAAAAACCCGCCCTGTGCCAATGCTTCCATCCGCTTGAATTGGATAGGACATGATAATGGCGCGGGCCGGATCCGACTGGGCGACATAAAGCGTTTTTTCATCCGCCGACAAAGCCACCCCATTCGGACGCGTTAAATTCCCGACCAGCAAGGTCACTTTTCCGTCGGGCTCTACTCGATAAACGCCGTGAATGTCCAATTCGCGTGTTTTAGTATCTTTTTCTCGATCCGGTAAGCCATACGGAGGATCCGTGAAATAGACACTGCCGTTGGAATGAGCTACCAGATCGTTCGGACTGTTGAGGCGTTTGCCCTGGTAACTATCCGCCAGCGTTTTTTTACCGCCGCCGCTCAAAGGCATGGCCGATATGCGCCGGTCGCCGTGCTCTGCCGATAGTAAGCGTCCCTGGCGATCAATGGCTAATCCATTGCTCCCGGGCTCATCACTATATTTACCTAGTCCCGTATAACCAGACGGTTTTAAAAACGAAGTAATACCTTCTTTCTGGGTCCATTTGAAAACCGTATTCTGCGGAACATCGGAAAAAAGCAGATAGCCCCCTTTTTCTTTTACCCAGACAGGGCCTTCCGACCAGACAAAACCCGAAGCCAGTACTTCAATTTTCGCGTCTTTGGGGAGCAATTGATCTAGTTGCGGATCATTTCGGACAATAGAGCCGATGGTCGGATAATTAGATTGGGCAAAAGCAGCCTGTAATCCCAGCGTCATAGTCATAACAGCTAGTTTAAGTTTCATAAATGTTGGGTTAGGTTGCAAGATATACAAAGCTTTACTCACTTTACCTCCACATTCGCCAATCCTACCCCCGGCAAACCATCGGAAGTAGCCCCTTCTGCCTGGACGCGAATCCGCGTTCGCGCATCGGAAGCAAAGAAACTGACCGAGGCTTTTCCTTCCGAATCGGTCGTAATCATGGGTGACCAGAATAAGGTTGGGCGAAAATCGGGACGACGGTTTTCTGGATTATCTTCTCCATACTTAGGGACATAAAATTTCCTTAACTTACTATATCCCTGCAATTTGGTAATCAGTGTCCCCGGGGTAGGGTCTTTCGAAAAATCGTAATCTGGCGCTCCCCGCTTCGTAAAAATAGCAATTGCACCACCTGCCGACCGGCTGCCAAAAATAGCCGCCGAAGCCCCTTTCAAGACATCGATTGACTCAACGTCAGTTACCGCAATGGACGTAATCGTGGACTTATCTACCGGGACACCATCCAGAAGGAACAACGGTTCTACTACGCCCTGAAAATTGGCCGCCCCCCGAATTTGCACCACCGGATCCAGGCTATTGCCCGTTACGGTAACACCTGCCACGCGCCCACGCAAAACATCCAGCACCGTCAGCGCGCCGGCAGAGTTCATTAGATCCAGCTTGATGGTAGCATCGGCTGAGCCGTAAATCTTGCGGCTATCGCGGGGTTCCTCCCGTTTTTTCTTAATCGTAAATGCTTTCAGCAACACTTCCCGATTTCGCCGAATCTGGCGTTCAATCTCCAGATACTCCCGCGTTCGTTTAAGGTATTCGGCCAGTTCATCCCTCTGAAACAGCACCGGATTATACGGAATTTTAATCAGTCTGACTGGCTGGTTTAGCAGATCATCCAGTTTAATGGTCAAGTTTCGGTTGCCTTTCTGGGTAGTACTCTGAATCAGTACATTCGTCGAATCGGCAAAATTTAAATTATCCAGCCTGAACTTCCCGAATTCGTCCGATTCGCCGATCATGAAATCCCGTGTGCTGTCTGGCCGACTAAACATAAAGGTCAGTTTCACCTGTCCGGGTGTCTTCTGATTCAGCCGGGCAACCTGTCCCGTAATGGAAAGCCCTTGTTCAATGGGATATTTTGTGGGTGCATATGAGTCCTGTAAAACGTCCTGCCACGTAAAACGCCGCCAGCCCTGGGTCAGCATCAGCAAGTCCAGTTTGCCATGGCGGTCGGTATTCTTGGGGTCAATGTAATAACCGGGTTGCTCAATAGCTCCCCGCAAATCCGACGTGAGGGTTAGGTACGAATTGATGGTCGTTGCGTAGGGTTCTTTTTCCAGAACCTGTTTCGTGTCAATCGCCGCCAGTGACAAATTTGCCCGCACCGGCGTTCCTTCCTCATTCGTGACGGCGATATCGAATTGCATTTTTTCTCGGGGGGCGTAAACCGTTTTAGTTGGCTTGATTGAAACCGTCAAACGCTCATTCTGATCGATAAAAATAACTCGTTCACAAACAGGCCGGTTTGTTTCGTCAAAGAGCGTCAATTGCGTAATTCCTTCCGAAACCTTATTCCGGGGTATGGGCGCAATAAAGGATTTTTTGGTCACATCGCCCTGCGCGATATGCACCACCTGACCACGCGTTTGCGCTACGAGTGTGAATAATCCCTGCGCACCAGCCGCCTTGTTGTTTCGGATAAAAACCCGCACATTCTCGCGGTTCGAAAGATTATCAACCAGCATCGAAAAGCCTTCCGCTTGCGCAGGTGGGATTGGGTAGTCAAACTTCCGACCATCCGGAAATTTCAAATAAGCCGTGTATTTTTTACCTGCTTCTGGGGTCAGGTTAAAAGAACCCATGCCGAGATGCATGCTTGCAAAGCCAGTAAGTGTATCACCCGCCGGATTTAAAACAAACCCTTCAACATCCAGCCCTTTCCCATTGGGACCTATCGCTTTAAACCCGATTCGATTGTCCAGACCTTGTATGAGCTGCCCCCCTTCCGGGAAAAACTGCAGATCAGGCCGTATCGTTTCTACCGCTGCACTCGTCAATCCAGCGGATAGCTCGCCTTCATCTGTACGCAGAATGGTAACCGGTTTATTAAAAAAATCCTCTTCCGAGAAATTGCGCATCCACCCCGTGTAGCTGCGCAGTAAGTAAGCTCCCGCCAGCAACGAATCGGGAAGCTGGAGGTCACCCGGCGCATACCCATTTTCGGCCCGCAGTATTTTATGAATAATGACTTTCTGGGTTTCCAGATGGACGAGATCCACGTACAGGGTCCGGCTAACCGAATCCGAACGATGGGTAATGCCGTCGAATAAGTAGCCTTTCAGCCAGATGGTTTCTCCGGCAGCGTAATAGGGGCGATCCGTGTGAAGGTAGACTTTTTCTTTGGGGTAGGTTTGGTGAAAAGCAAATAACCGTTCAATAAGTCGTTTAGGAAAATCGTTGTTTACCCATTGGTAGGCCATGAAGACAGGCGCAGTTACCAAAAAAAGGATAACAGAAAAAGGTTTTTTAGGCAACATACAATAGTTTTTCGGTGAATTGGCTTATAAAGTAAAGAGAAGCCTATAAATTCGCAAAAACCCTTCCTCGCAGAAATGATCTATTCTTCATCGAAGGTGGCCTTAGTAGTTGGGGCGACCGGCCTCGTCGGCAGCTTACTAACTCACCGCCTGGTTGATTCTCTCTATTACGAACGCGTCAAAGTGCTCGTGCGTCAGCCACTCGGCTGGCAGCACCCTCGCTTGCAGGAAATTCAGTACGATTTTGATCATCCAAACGGCTTATTGGCTCAGGCTGACGATGTGTTCTGTTGCCTGGGTACGACCATGAAAAAAGCGGGTTCGAAGGAAGCTTTTCGCAAAGTAGATTATCAGTATCCACTGGATGTCGCTCGCCTGGCCCGCAGCAACGGCGCCCATCAATTCTTTATGGTTTCATCGATGGGCTCTGATGTCAATTCACGGTTTTTTTATAACCGAGTCAAAGGTGAAGCCGAACGGGATATTTTCGCCGTAGGGTTTCCTACCTTCGTGGTTGTCCGGCCATCGCTCTTATTGGGGGACCGAAAAGAGTTTCGGTTGGGCGAGAAAATCGGCGAAGGGCTAATGCGGTTAGTTAATCCACTCGTCCCCGCGAAATACAAAGCCATCCGTGCCGACCAGGTAGCGAACGCCATGCTGACGCTGGCGCAGAAAAATATGGCGGGTATTCACATCATTGAAAACGATCAATTGCAGGCCTATTAAAAAAGGGAAAGTACAGAGTTGTACTTTCCCTTTTTTAGGAACCCTACTTTATGTTTACTTCCATTTCTGCTCCAGCATCTTGATAAAGTACCCACCGACTACCGAGCGGGCCTGAAAACCAACCTGCTTGCCATCTGTCGTTTCGTGCCAATCACTCAGCGGAACGCGGCTAGGCGTCTGATCTGCATAGCGGTGAATTGGTTTGATGAAACTAACAAAATCTTGCTGGCTATCGGCCAACGTAGCTGTCCAGATAATCCAGTCGCTCTTCGTGTACGTTTTTCGGCTATCGAGTGGCAGGCCAAACGGTTTTTGCTGCGTCAGGTAATACGCAACTTCCTTCTTCGCTACTTCGGGCGGGAAAATCTTCAAATCTAACAGCTTGTCCCAAACCAGGTTGTATTTCTGGCTCCAGGTGCCTTTTTTGTCAAACGTAAGGGCGTAATGGTTGCCATCCTGCGCCATTTGCATCCATTTTTGTGCCAGTTCCCGCGCTAGTTTCAGGTGCTGCTCGCCTACGTCGGCCTGTCCAAGTTGTTTAGCAAGCTGCCCGTAAACGGCGATTCCCATAATAGCTTTCACCGACAAATTGGCATTCCGGGCCAGGTGACCAGCGAAGTCATCCGTACAAAGTTGATTGGCAGGATCGAAACCTTCTTTTTTCAGGTACTCAACCCATTCCGTTAGCGTTGCCCAATGCTGTTTGGCATAAGATGGATTTCCCTCCGCCCGGGCGATGGCTCCGGCCAGAATGAGCATGTTTCCGCACTCTTCAACGGGCATATCTTCGCCATACGTCTGTCCGTTGGCCAGCGGATAAGTACCGACATCGTGAGCCGCAAAAGGCTTCTTCCATTTTCCACTCTCTGAATAATAGAAAATGGGTTCCATCATTCCTTTCAGCAAGGTTGGGTTGTAAAGCAAGAATAGAGGCGCCGACGGATACGTTACATCCACTGTCCCGATTGAGCCATTTGAGAAATTTTCTTTAGAGAAAAATAAGACTTCTCCTTTTGGACCAGCCACGGTTTTGTGGGCAGAAATAGCCTGACGATAGCCTAACTGACACAAATCAGCGTATTCTTTACCCCCCGCTTTCTGGGCATCGTTATAAAGCTGCTGATCAAATTGACGGCATTTCTGCATAACTCTTGCATACTCCCGTTCTGCATCAGCCAGCATTTTATCAGCACTCATGCTGGAATCCCGGCGCCACCAGCCACGTTGATTTTGACCGAAATATTGCACTGAATACAAATCGTCATAGGCAACAATAACGTGGGCAGCTTTCGGAGCGGTGACTACGGCCCCCAATTCATTAATCATAGCAATAGCCCGTCGCCCTGCCTCCGCCGGTACGACGTTTGCTTCTGAATTCCCTTGGACATCGCCTCGCTGGCTGAACATACTAGCTAGCTCAACCGGTGAGTTAATTGCTAATTTATTGATGGATGTACCTGCCAGATAAGCATTTCCCCAATCGATTCGTACGTCATCTCCTTTTTGGCCCAGCACCTTCTGCGTTGTTGAACCGATCCACATGGATGTCAAACCATCGACCCGCTTAGCCTGAGCCTTTACTGTCTGGTCCGGCTTGTTCACCGCTACCAAACCAGAAAGCGTGGTCATCACCTCAACTTTGTGTGGTTTACCATCCGTTGATCGAGCGCTGTAGGTGATGTACGAAGCTGGCCGGGTCAGGGTTTCCATTTCATCCAGCAGGAACGGTGTTGTGAAGGTTACCGTTAGGTTCACGGGTCCTGCCTTAAATCCATACTCACTTTGTGTAGCCGTTACTTTCAGGGATTGCTGTGTTGCTTTGACGATAGCACCGGGCAATTTTACCGCCTGTTCGTCTACCAGTCCAACGTCTACAAAGGAATTACCGGAAGGATTTTTACAATAAACTGCCAGCAGATTTTTTCCAGTCTTTAAAGTAGCCAATGCCGCCGGGCTAATAGGGCGTGTCTGGTAATCACTCGTGATGCCTTCTACTTCGTATGCTTTTACGCCGTTCAGGTAGACTTCAACAGCATCGTTATTACTTAGATAAAGCAGCAGTTTCTGATGATTCAAGTCGTTCAAGGTCACTATCCGGCGAAACCAGATTTCTTTTTGCCATTCTGTATTGGGTTTGGCCGGATGCCGGTCGCTTTGATTACCAAACGGAGCTTGTCCGGTTTTCCAGGCACCATTGGCCGAGAAATTCGGTTTTTCCCAGCCATTTGCAGGTTTTTCTAACGTATACAGGGCTTCATAAGGCTGCTTCTGCCCCGTTGGTACAACCGGAGCCAACACCATTGCTGGTGCTCCCATGAATTGAAAGGTTTTCCCATCTACACGGACGTAACCGTTTAACGGTTGTTCTTTTCCGGTCCAATGGCGAGTCGGTGCATCATTCAACCGATCATTAAACGACCAAAGGCTTGTATAGGGGTCAATTGTAATAAGTGGAACCGCAGGTGGGCGCTGGGCAAATCCCGAATACCCAATGAAGAGTAAGCAATAAGTAGCAAGCAAAAGCCGGAAACGGGTCCGGGAAAAAACTTTGTTCATGCAGATCTAGGATGTGTTTAATTAAATAACGGAGTAAAAAGGGTTTCCTTGTTCTGGCCTGCTTACGTGAATAAATAGGCCGGTTTTTCATCTATTAGCCTTGTGTTTATTGAAATTTCCCGAAATTAACCACTTCTTATTTATATCCTGAAATACTTTTCGCTTCATCGGCCATGAAAACGTTCGTTCACGTTCGCTCTGCAACTCCACAGGACGAACAAATTGTCTATGAATTTATATGTAGCTTGGAAGAAACAGAGCTTGATCCAGTGGCTTTCCGAACTGTTTTTTTGCGTAATCTGGCCGATCCGGAAATCCATTATTTTATTGCTATTCAGGAAAATACAGCTGTTGGTTTCATAAGTTGTCATTGTCAATACTTGCTTCATCATGCGGGAAAAATTGCCGAGATTCAAGAATTGTACGTGCGGCCGGAATACCGTAATCAGCAAATTGGCCGCCAGTTGCTGGCTCATGTAGAGCAGTTAGCCATACAACAGCACTGGATTAATCTGGAAGTCACCACCAACCAGCGGCGAAAAGATGCGCATCGCTTTTACCAAAGTCTGGATTTTCAGCCATCTCACTATAAATTTGTTAAATCCCTAAAATTACCCGCATGATTCTGCGCTTTCTGACGATAACCTTTCTCTTTTATTACGCTTTTACTTCGCTTCAAGCCCAACCCGCCGCAATTGGTTCTACGAAAGAAGATCCAAAATTGGCTCGCCAGTTAGAAGATTTATTGAAAGGCTTTCGGGGAAATGCTGGCGTTTACGTACGAAATCTGAAAACGGGGCGGACGGTAGCTATTCAGGCCGATTCGCTCTTTCCGACAGCCAGCACCATTAAAGTCCCAATTATGTGCGGTGTGTTTGATAAATTACACAAAGGTGAACTCTCCTACCACAAAGAGCTGGTTTACCGCGACTCACTGCGGTATGATAATGAGATTGTTGGCTCGCTGAAAGATAGCACCAAGATACCATTAAGCTACGTCATGATGCTGATGGAAACAATTAGTGACAATACGGGCAGTCTTTGGTTACAGGCACTAGCGGGTGGAGGAACAAAAATTAATGAGTGGCTGGAAACCAATGGTTTTCACCATATCCGGGTTAATTCACGTACGCCTGGTCGGGAGGCCAATCGCAAGCAATACGGTTGGGGGCAGACGTCACCGCGCGACCTGGCTGAGTTGCTGGTTTATATTCGCCAGGGAAAAGCCATCAGCCCGGATGTTAGTGATCGGATGTACCGTAATCTTACCCGTCAGTTCTGGGATGGAGGAGGGCTTTCCCAGCTACCTCCTGAGATAAAAGTTGGCACTAAAAATGGCGCTGTTGACCAGTCTAAATCGGAAGTAGTTCTGGTCCATGCGCCCCACGGCGAATACGTTTATTGTGTCATGACCAGTAATCAGGTGGATCAACGCTGGGAACGAAGCAACGAAGGTTCCGAATTATTGCGCAAGGTGGGCGCATTACTCTGGCACTATTTCGAACCTAAATCCAGTTGGAAGCCTGTAGAAGGCTACGAGAAATGGTGATTATTGCCGGTTTCGGTTTTGCCAGTATTCATTAACATCTTTAAATCCTTCTTTGACTTGTTTAACGTGGGTCGAAATCAGGTGTTCGGCAAATGCTTCGGTAAACTCCTGCGCCGCCTTTTGACCCGCGTTATCATTGTCAAAATAAAAACATACTTCTACCCGCCGGAGAAGTCTGGCCCATTCGCGTTTAAACATGGTAGCGCTTCCCAGGCTCACAGCGGGCAAACCTTCCTGCATCAAAGCCATGCAATCGAAAGCTCCTTCAGTTAGGTAAACCAGTTGTCCGGTACGCACCACATCCAGTACATCCGCGTTAAACAACTCAACGGGAACACCACTCAAAAATTGGTATTTGGCGTAGGTACTGCTCGGGTTGCCAACAATGCGACCTTGCAGAAACACAACACGCTCTCGTTTGTAGTAAGGAATAATGATGATATGGCGATAAAAAATCAAGTTTCCTTTCTCGTTGAACAGGCCACACTCCTGCAAATCAGACAAAGCATACGTATTTCGCAAATAGGCTTGCACGGCTTCATAATCAGAAACAATAAACAAGCGAAAACGCCGCAAAGTCGATTCGTCAAAACCTCGGTCCAGCAGGTATTGCCACGCTTCGTAATAGGCCTGCGTTTTGGGCAACGTCTCGCAAAAACGTTGGAAGTCTTCGTAGATAACGCTATGAAGTAATTTGTAGCGATACTTTTTTGTATCTTCTGGAATAGCCATTTTCTTGCTTTTCCCAGCAACGGATTGAATGCGTTTGAGGTGGCCTCGCTTGTAATGCTCTGACTGATAATTGCTCAGGTAGTTAAAAGCCAGCTCATGCATGGCAGTTGTATAGTCTTGATTCGATACCCCCGCGTAAAAATTAATTACGTCGCCCCGCCGTCCGCAGCCAAAGCAATGATAGGTATTGCTTTGCGGATAGATAACCAGGGAAGGCGTTTTTTCCGCATGAAATGGGCAAACCAACTTCCGAAACTGCATTAAGTCAAAGCCTAAATCGGTTACCACGCGAACAATATCTACTGCGCGTACCTGCGTCAATAAATCCATATTTTAATTTTCAGAAATTCTCAGCTAAAGATAAACCCTACCTCACATATTTCATCTAACTTCAACACGACCCCTTCTGCTAATGGCCCTGAAAAAAGTATTACTCGCTCCTACTTTTATTCTTTGTTTTCTTCTTATGTCTTACCGTATACAGGCCCAAAGTCAAAACGTTTTTAAAGTAAATGTAATCAGCCCTTTTCTACTTACCGGAAATGCTGCTTATGAACGCGTTCTGACCGAAAGGTCTAGTTTTCAGCTGGGTGCTCTTACCTCTGGCCTGCGACTTGGAAGTATAAGGTATCGAGGCTATGGCTTCACTCCTGAATATCGTTTTTATGTTTTGGAAGCCCAGGAAGCACCCAATGGCTTTTACGTTGCTCCTTTTCTGCGCTATCGAAAATTCAATATCAATAATGTGAACGATACCCGGCTTGGCGGTTCTTTGCGCACCATTGGCGGAGGTGTTACGGCGGGCTATCAGGCGATTTTCAACGAGCGGTTTTCGGTAGATGCCTTTTTGGGACCCTCTTTCAGTTCCGCAACCATTCGCAGTGCAGACGGCTACACGCCTTCATTGCCTTTTGGCTTGTTTGCGGGTTTAGGGCTTCGGGCAGGACTTACAGTGGGTATTGCTTTTTAATTAAAACACAAAAGCCACTTTCTAGGAAAGTGGCTTTTGTAAATAGGTTTGAACAGCTAACTAGTTTAAAAAACTTAACCGAAGCTCGTTCAATTGATTGCGGATGGAAGCATCAATCTGTCGGTCATTGATCTGGAGAACATAACCCCCAATCAGCTTAGGATCGATTTTTTCTTCCAATATCACCGTTTTTCCTGTTGCTTTAGTAACAATGTCAACAAACTGCTGACGCAATTCGTCAGTTAGCGGCAGGATAGTCGTTACCTGTGCTTTCTGAATGCCTTTTAGTTCGTTGTAAAGCCGGAGGTATTCTTCTGCGATCGAATCCATGATTCCTTCCCGATGTTTTTTCGTAATGATCGAAAAAATCGTGTAGGACACTGGATTCACCCGGCTTTCGAATACGGCTTTCAGGATGGCAAGTTTCTTTTCGTGCCGTAATATGGGGCTTTTTAAAGCAAGCATTAGTTCACGATTCTGACTAACGACTTGCTTAAAAAACTGCATGTCTTTATTTACTTCTTCCGTCAGGTTTTTCTCCTGCGCCAGATCAATCAGCGATTTGGCATATCGGAACGCTACCGTCGATTCAGCCATAACTTTGGAGTTATGAGCGAAGAGCTGGGAGTGAGTATTTTTTTCTCTGCTCCAAAACCCTTAACTCTTAATTAAGATGTGCGTCTGCTACCAGCGTTTTTACCAATTGCTCCTGAGATGATTTATCACTCAGCTCTTTGCGTAGCACTTTTTCAGCAATATCGATTGATAGCGTAACTACTTCTTGTTTAATCTGCGCTAGCATAGCCTGGCGCTCACTTTGCAAAGCTTCGCGGGCATCTTCCAGAATACGCGTGCCTTCTGCCGATGCTTTATCACGAGCTTCAGCAATCATGCGGTCAGACGTTTCTTTAGCAGCGCGGATGATGGCGTCGCGTTCAGCACGGGCTTCAGCCTGCATCTTTTGGTTGTCAGACTGCAATTTTACCATTTCATTGCGGGTCCGTTCTGCCATGTCCAACGCGCTTTGAATTTCATGCTCGCGTTCTTTCAAACCTTGAGCAATGGGTTTCCACGCGAAGCGGGACAATAGAAAAAATAACAGCAAAAAGACAACCAGCTGCCAAAATAAAAGGCCAATGTCAGGGGTAAGTAGATCCATTAATGTAGAAAACTAAGATATCTATAGCGAATGTTGAAGTCAATCTTTTGCCTTGGGGGCGTTTAGATAGTCCGCCAGCTGGCTAATCCATGCTGGCGGATTTTCTAATTTTTTTGAGTACTGATGTCAATGCCTAATGCAATTAACGACTCGAGCTTGTCTTTTCAGACTTACGCACCAATGTTAAAAGAAATCAGCAGACAGATAACCGCAGCGAAAAGAGCTACGGCCTCGATCAGGGCCGCGATGATCAGCATGGCAGTTTGGATACGACCGGCTGCTTCTGGCTGGCGAGCGATACCTTCCATCGCGCTACCACCGATTTTGCCAATACCTAAACCTGCACCGATAGCTGCCAGACCTGCGCCCAGACCAGCACCGATAGCGATTAAACCTGCGCCACCTTCAGCGGCTTGCAATAAAATTGATAGCAATGTTGCTAACATGATTGAAGAAACGATTTATATATGAAACAAAAGATTGCAAATTAATGATGTTGCTCCAGACCTGCTTCCAGGCCAGAACCGCCACCGTGGTGGTGTTCCTCTACAGCGCTACCGATGTACATAGCCGACAACAGCGTAAAAATGAACGACTGCAAGAAGGCCACCAACAACTCGATCAGGTTCATGAACACCGTGAACGGCGCAACGATTAAGCTTACGCCCCAGCCCGTACCCGTTCCACCCAGATTTTGGGCGATGAAGATCAAACCTAACAAGCTCAGAATGATAATGTGACCAGCCGTAATGTTGGCGAAAAGCCGGATCATCAGCGAGATAGGCTTTACGATGATACCTACAATTTCAACCGGAACAATAACGGGCAGCAGCAGGAAAGGAACGCCCGTAGGCTTCACAATGTGGCCCCAGTAATGCTTATTACCGCTGAAGTTGGTAATCAGAGCCGTGATGACGGCCAGTACCATTGTTACTGTAATATTTCCGGTCAAGTTGGCTGCTCCCGGTAGCAAACCAAGCAGGTTATTAACCAGAATAAAGAAAAACAAAGTCAGTAGGTAAGGCAGGTAACGCTCGTATTTCGGGCCTAGATTCGGCTTGGCGATTTCATCGCGAACAAACAGAATGATTGGTTCCAGGAAAGACTGGATGCCCGAAGGAGCTTTGCCTTTGTTTTGCTCGTATCCGTTACGAACTGAGAAAAACACAACAATCAGGATAACGGCGCTCAACAGAAGTGAAGCGACATTTTTGGTAATGGAAAAATTATAGACGTGAACCGAGTGGTCTTCTTGGCCACCTGCTGTCAGGCGATGGATTTTACCATGCTCTAGCTTATAGTCGTTATAGACTGCTCCATGAGCTAGTTTAGCAGACGAAAATACTTCTAAACCACGATCCTCACTATAAAGGATAACAGGTAAGGGCAGAGTCACGCCATGGGCAAATTCCCAACCGTGATCATCTTTAATGTGGTGCATGATCATGTCTCCCACATTGAATTTCTTCTGCTCCCCTTTGGTTTCGTGGTGCTCTTCATGCTGGGCCTGGCTAACTCCCAACGAACTCATAAACACCAGAATAATCAAGAAAAACTTATAAATGAGCGAACGCATTAGTTGATAAGAATTGGCGGTTCTACAAATCGCGCCGCAAGTTACGACTCAATGTGTGGATTTCAAAGCCAGTATAAAATAAATAGAGTACAAGAAAGTCAATTATGAAAAGTTGCTTTTGATCGACCTTCCGATAGAGGAAAAAAGCAACAAAGGCAATGCTCAAAATTAGGCGGACTACAATGGAAGCCATGTACATCTGCACAAATTTTTCGCGATTATTCTGAAAACCAGCCGACATCAGTCGATGCAGCAGAAACGAGATGCACAGAAAAAAAATCAGGATGGCTTTCCATTGCGGATGCAACCAGACCGGATTTGTGTAATAGTCGGCTGCAAAAAATGCAATTGCCAGTATAATTGTAAAAACTAAACTCCGAATCATGCTTAAGATTGTTTGGGCAATCCACGGATGAACAGATATAAAGAAGCACCAATTGCCGTCAATGACAGAACAATTGTCCAAATGGGGTTTTTGTTACCCTGCCACTCATCCAGTTTCAAGCCTCCCCATACGCCGAGCCCAATTGTTGCCAGCATCTGAAAACCGATGCCCGAATATTTTATGAACGTACTGGCCTGGCTACTTGCGTCCTCCGAACCATTTTTATCCTCCTTATGCGGCTGTTTCGCTTCCATATCGTTTATGATACAAAGGGTTATTTCATAACTTTGTTGTTAGTACAACTTCGCTATACCGAAAAGAGAATATAACCGTTATAAAAGATAATAGTTGCGCGAAGGTAGAAACCTTTCTTGTAACCACCTTAACTGAGTCTTGAATTGATGCGCATCCGGTTGAAAAACCCGCTTTTCTGCTTAATTCCCGAAGCTTTATTTCGGAATGTTCTTGTATTGGCTACCGTTATTGTCATCTGTAACGCCTGCTCCCAATTTAGCACCCGCCCTGTTCCGGTGGGGTATCATAACCTGAATGCCCGCTATAACGCATACGTCATTGCGCGTGATCACATGCGACTGGTCGATAAGACCTTGTTCAAAAACCGCCAGGAAAATTACAACCAGGTACTGCCTATTCTGTTGCCGCTGGATTCGACGGCTATTGCTCCGCTTCGGGCGCAGGTAGATGACGCCATTAAAAAGGCTTCTCTGGTTGCTGAACGTCACCAGAATAGCAAATGGCTGGACGACAGTTATTTAATTCTTGGCAAAGCGCGTCTTCTCAAGGAAGATTATGTCAATGCCATGGAAGTGTTTAAATACGTGAACACTAAAGGGCGGGGCAATGACGAAAAACACGAAGCGCTGGTCTATCTGATGCGGGCCTACGTTGAACAAGGTGATTATAACAATGCCCTTAATGTAGCGGAATTCCTTCGCGCTCAGCCTCTGAATAAAAATAACACCCGAGACTATTACCTGACAAAAGCCTATTTGCATCAGCAAAAAGGCGAGTTTGCCACGGCGGCAGCTTTACTGGACGCTACCTTTCCTTTTTTGAAGAAAGAAGAAGCCACTGCCCGACTGCATTTGATTGCCGGTCAATTGTATGATCTGCTTGGTAAACCGGATCAGGCTTTTGCTCATTTTCAGGCTGTTCAGAAAAATCGCCCGTCCTATGAACAGAGCTTTTACGCGGATATTCAAACCATGCAAAACGACAAGAGCGTTTCGCAGGAGCGTTTTAGCCGGATGCTGGACGACCGTAAAAATGTTGATTTGAAAGACAAGATCTTGTACACGATGGCGCAACGTGAAGCGCGCCGGGGTGCCTATCCACAAGCGATCAACTACTGGCAACAATCCATTAAAGCAACCACGACGAATACGGCGCAGATTCCCTATACCTACCAGGAAATAGCGCAGGTTTATTTGGAGAAACTTCAGAACTACCCCAAAGCAAAAGTCTATTACGACAGTACACTGGCGCTTTTGCCCCCCCAATCCGATGATTACAAAGCGGTCCAGAACCGGAAAAAGGTGGTCGATGAATTTGTGCTATACCAACAAACTATCCTTACCGAAGATAGTCTACAGCGTTTGGCGCAGATGAATCCCGCTGCACTAGACCGGCTTTTAGAAGAGTCCATTGATCGCAATGCGGCCGAAAAACAACGTTTGCAGGCCGAAGCAGAGCGAGTGGTGGCCTCCGCCAGTGGCCCGGCTGCGACTTCCGACATTGAAGCAACGCAGAAATGGTATCTTTATAATCCGACCAGCATTAGTCAGGGAAGGATTGAATTTATTCAGAAATGGGGGAACCGTACTTTGGACGACAATTGGCGTCGAAACACCCGCGAATCTTCCCAGCCATTAGCTAACGAAATTCCTGCCAACAATGGCACTCCGTTAATTACGCAGTCCACTGTTCAACCAGTCAATACGGCGGCGCGAAAGATGGAGAAAGATGGATTGTATGCGGCCATTCCTTTTTCGGCGGAAGCCAAACAGCAATCGAACCAACGGTTGGAAAATGCGTATTACAAGCTCGGAAAGCTTTATAAATTCAATCTGAATAAGCCCGATCAGGCCATTTCAACCTTTGAAACGCTGCTGACCCGTTTCCCGAATACGCCGACAAAACCGGAAGTTTATTATCTATTGCTGCTTTCGAACGACCAGTTGAGCAAGGCTTCAAACTGGAAAGAGAAGCTACTAGCCGAATTTCCGTCTTCGTCTTATGCCCGGCAGCTGGCTAAGGGAGCATCCACAGAAGGTCAAAAAAGCGGAAACGAAGCAACAGCGCAAAAAACGTATACAGAAATCTATAATCTGTATCAAGCCAATAATGTTACCGAAGCACTTGCTCGCATTGAGGCCGCTATGCCAGCCGTAACAGGCAGTACGGTGGAAGATAAAATGGCCCTTCTGCGCATCCTTTTGATAGGAAAAATCCAGGGACAAGAGCCTTACCGCCAGTCTCTGAGTGAATTTATTCGGGATTATCCTTCCAGTAATTTGCTGCCCCGCGTGCGCGAAATGCAGGTAGCTGCCGAGCAGACTTCAGCCAAGCGGAAATAAGTTTTGCCGCCGCGTCAAGCGCTTAAATATGTACTTTTGCCTGAACGGACTTCGTTTTATAAGAAAAAACAGTAGATTGTCCGATTAGTTTTTTTAACCTACCATCAAATCCATGTTTGAATTTCAATCGGGGACGTATCGAAAACTGATTGCACGAATCTGGAGATTTGCCCTTGTGGGTATTATCCTGCTGATTTTCTATGTTGTCGCCGTAAGTTTTAACTTTCTTTGGCTGTTTGGCGGTATGCCTAGCCTGAAAGCGTTAGAAAACCCCAAAAGTGAACTGGCTTCGGAAGTTTATTCCGATGACAATGTTCTGCTTGGTAAATATTATCTCGAAAATCGAACTCCAATCGAAATATCGCAGGTATCTCCTAATGTGATCTCAGCCCTGCTGGCTACGGAAGATGCGCGTTTTGTGAAGCACTCTGGTATTGATGCCCGCTCTATGTTTCGGGCTGTCTCGGGTGTTTTGACGGGGCGTGCAAGCTCAGGGGGTGGCAGTACCCTGACGCAACAAGTAGCTAAGAACCTCTTTGAGACTCGTACGCAAAAGTACCGGGGCTATCTGGGGAGTATTCCTTTTGTCCGAACTGTAATCGACAAAACGAAGGAATGGATTCTGGCAATTCGCCTTGAACGAAACTACACAAAACAGGAGATCATGATGATGTACCTGAATACAGTTTCGTTTGGAAATAACACGTATGGGATAAAAACCGCCGCCAAGACTTATTTTAACAAGGAACCCTGGCAGGTAAACGTTGAAGAAGCTGCTCTGCTGGTCGGAATGCTGCAAAACCCTACGTTGTGGAATCCCCGCCGGTACGAAGATCGGGCCTTGACGCGCCGGAACGTTGTTTTGTCGCAGATGCGGAAATACAATTTTCTAACGGATGAGCAATTTGCGTTGTATAAGGCGAAACCAATCAAAATGGACATCACCATTGAAAACCAGAACACGGGACCTGCGTCCTATTTTCGTTCTGTTATCAAAGATGAAGTTCAGAAATGGATTGAGGAATACAACGATGCCCACCCCGATGCAGAGCTAAATCTGTATACTAGCGGTCTTAAAATTTACACCACGATTGACTCCCGCATGCAGAAATATGCCGAAGAGGCCGTTTATGAGCACATGCGTGATCAGCAGAAGAAGTTTTATGAACACTGGCGCGGGCGTAATCCCTGGGTGTTCAAAGACAAAAACAAGAATTGGAAAGAACTCCCCAATTATATTGAAGGTGCTGTCAAAAAGACGCCACGTTATCAGCTCCTGAAACAGGAATACGGCGATGACGAAAAGGCAATCTGGCGCGAATTGCGTAAGCCAACCAAAATGCGTGTTTTCACTTACGGGGGGCGGCTAAACCAGAAAGATACAACGATGAGTTCGCTGGACTCTATCAAGTACTACAAACGCTTTTTGAACGTGGGCTTTATGTCTATGGACCCCCGAAGCGGTTACGTCAAAGCCTGGGTTGGTGGTATTAATTTTAAACACCTGAAATACGACCACGTGCGGCAGGGTCGCCGGCAACCGGGGTCAACTTTTAAGCCTTTTGTTTATCTAACTGCGCTGGACAACAATTTCTTAACTCCCTGCGACCGCGTTACGGATCAACCCATCACGTTTGCTCCCTACGAAGATCACAATGGTCCAAGGTCCTGGACTCCGAACAACTCAACGGGTCACTATAGCTACCAGCCGCTTACCTTGCGCCAGGCCCTAGGTGGATCAGTTAACTCGGTCAGTGCTTATTTGATCAAGCAGGCTAAGTCGCAGACGGTTGTTGATTACGCGCGTAAACTTGGTATTGAAAGTCCATTACAGGCTAATCCAACGCTTTGTCTGGGTACGAGCGATGTCTCTGTTTATGAAATGGTAGCGGCTTATTGCACCTTCGTGAATGGAGGTTACCGGCTCAAACCCTTAACCATTCTTCGGATTGCCGACAAAAACGGGAATGTTTTGAAAGAGTTTTTCCCGGATACAAAGCTGGTTATCAATTCTAATACGGCCTATCAAATGTTGTATTTGATGCGAGGAGCCGTCGAAGATCCGAATGGTACGTCCCAGCGTCTTCGTCATCAATACAAACTAACGGAAGGTGGCAACGAAATTGCGGCTAAGACTGGAACAACATCCAGTTATTCAGATGGTTGGTTTATGGGAATGACGCAGCATTTGGTATCTGGCCTTTGGGTGGGCGGCGACGACCGAAGCATTCACTTCCGTGATATGGCTTTTGGGCAGGGCGCACGTCTTGCAATGCCCGCCTGGGCGCTTTACATGCAAAAAATCTACGGGGACAAAACGTTGCAAAAAGGACGTTATCCCTACGCCCGGGAGCCGTTCCGTAAACCTGATGGTTTCAATCTGGCACTTGATTGCGGCAGCAACACGTATATAGACTCTTCGCAACGCTATATCCCTCCTAAAGTGATCGAATCCGGCGAAGAGGAAATATTGAATTAAGTCACTTTTTTAGTATAAGAGAAAACAACCGCTGGGCAACCTTTCCCATAGAGCGGTTGTTTTGTTTTGTAGGCTATTTACAACTACTTACCTCAAGCCATTTCGGAAAAAATGTCTGATTTTGACTATAAAAAAGAATTAGTAAAAATCCCGCACGAACCCGGCGTCTACCGTTATTTTGATGCGTCAGGTGAGGTGATTTATGTGGGGAAAGCCAAGGATTTACGGAATCGGGTGAGCAGCTATTTCGTCAAATCCAACCAGCACGACCGAAAGACCCTGAAGCTTGTCAGTCAGATTCGAAAAATTGAGTTTACGATTGTTCATACCGAATTTGACGCGCTTTTATTAGAAAATCAGTTGATTAAGCGCTTTCAACCGCGCTATAATATTTTGTTACGGGATGATAAGACCTATCCTTTTATCTGCGTAACGAATGAGCGTTTTCCTCGAGTGATCACTACGCGCCGGATTGATCGAAAGCTGGGTACATTCTACGGACCTTATGCCACGTTGCGGCCTATGTATGCGATGCTGGAAATGTTCAGCCAGCTGTTTACGATCCGAACGTGTAATCTTAACCTGTCTCCCGAAAACATCGAAGCTGGTAAATTTAAGGTTTGCCTGGAATACCACATTGGAAATTGCAAGGGTCCTTGTGAGGGTTTGGTCAGCGAGGAGGAATACAATAAAGAAATTGAGCAAGTACATCAAATTTTAAAAGGTCACCTGCAACCAGCTCAAGCTTTTTTTAAGTCCCGGATGGTTGAAGCCGCCAGTAACCTTCAGTTTGAGCAAGCGCAAAAATTCAAGGAACGTCTGGATGTTTTACAGAATTTTCAGGTCAAGTCAACGGTGGTCAATCCTAAAATTGCCGATGCCGATGTCTTTACCATCGTGTCTGACGAGTCTTGCGCTTACGTCAATTTTATGAAGGTGATTAACGGCACCATCACGCAAACACAGACAATTGAGATTAAGAAGAAGCTCGAAGAGACGGATGCCGATCTGTTGGCCATTATTATTGTTGATTTTAGGAATACGTATGGCAGCGAGGCCTCCGAGATCATTACGAATATTCCTTTAGAGATTGACCTGAAAGCTGAAATAACTGTTCCACAAATTGGGGATAAGAAAAAGCTTTTGGATATGTCGATGAAGAATGTTCTTTATTTCCGACGTGAACGAGCTGAGCGAGCCGCTGCCGAAGCAACCGCCAGTGCCAGTAAGAAAGACCGGGTTTTGATTCGATTGAAGCAGGATTTGCAGCTTAAATCCCTACCTAGCCGCATTGAATGCTTTGATAACTCCAATATTCAAGGGACTAACCCCGTTTCGGCCATGGTGTGCTTCATCGATGGCAAACCATCACCGAAAAATTACCGTCATTTTTCCATCAAAACAGTGATTGGCCCCAATGACTTTGCGTCCATGCACGAGGTTGTTACTCGACGGTACATGCGTGTTCTGGACGAGCAAACTGGCCTACCAGACTTAATCGTGATTGATGGCGGCAAAGGACAGCTTAGCGCAGCTTGCGAAGCACTTAAGGCCCTGGATTTGTATGGAAAAGTACCAATTATTGGTATTGCTAAACGCCTGGAAGAAATTTATTTCCCTGAGGATAGCCTTCCGCTTTACATCGATAAAAAGTCTGAGTCGTTGAAGCTGATTCAACGCATTCGCGACGAAGCTCACCGTTTTGCAATTACTTACCACCGCGACAAACGGAGCCGAAATAGTCTGATTAGTGAGTTGGAAAATGTTGAAGGAATCGGCAAGAAAACCGCCGCTAAACTGCTTAAATACTTCAAAGGTGTCAAGAAAATCCGTGAAGCAACCATCGAAGATATTGCTACTGTAGTGGGGAATGATAAAGCGCAAAAGATAAAGCAGTACTTTGCTGCGATTGAGCAATAAAGCTATCCAGAACAAAAGAAAAGCCCCCTGAACACTGTGTTCAGGGGGCTTTGTATTATATATTATAAATGAATTACGAATTGATTAATATTCCCAAAAACCGTGTTCCTGTTCCATCAAATCATACTCAGTTTGATAAGACTTCAACAGACCTTCTCTGTCACCAAACTGGGTGATCAAATCTTTGTCTTCTGCATTGGAATACTTCGTGATTCGGCCATAGGGCAAACGCAGGTCGAACGCGTCGGCTAAGTTTTTATGCTGAGCCTGGTTCTGTGAGTTATACCAGATGTATTTCTTTGGATCGCTACGGAACAGTTGATCCAGATCCTTGTATCTGAAGTAAGCAACTGGAATTTCCAATCCGGCTGGATTTTTATCAGCTGGCAAAACGATACCAATTGATTGAATATCGTAGTACAGGCGCGAGCGTTTACGATCAAAAACCCAATCCTCTTTTACTTCCAGAATGCTGAATTCATTGGCAAAATATTCATCACCCGTAATAACTGGCGCTTTTGCCATAGCCGAACTATCTACTGCTGGCTGTACTGGCGCTGCAGCCGGTTTTTTGCCTTTCGCATTTTTAGCTACTGCGCCTTTTTTCGTGTTCTTTTTTGGTGCTGGTGTTCCCCAACCATCGTCAACTGGCTGCTTTTTAAGCGCAGGTGTTCCCCAACCGTCATCTGCCGGCTTAGCCGTTGCTGCTGTCGGTTTTTTAGTTGGTGTTCCCCAGCCGTCATCTGCCTTTGCCGTTCCTTCCGGTGTAAATCCAGCCGCAATTTCTTCCGCTGAAAGCCCACCACCCGTATTCGGCATGATCAATTTCTGCCGAAATTTATCGACAGTCATTGCAGTTTTTACAGAGTCATTTTCGTATGGGACCAGAACGCCCGCCTTAACAGCATCAAGAATATACCGAGTGATCTCATTGTTTTTTGAGAACATAGCCCGGTTTTGTTTTTCTTTCAGATCAATTCGGCGCCACAACGTCTTTTTCATCATGATGTCGCTTTCGTTTATTTCACGAACCGACAGCGGATTCACCCCATTCGTCGCTTTCTCCTGAGCCTGCACGACTCCTCCCATTGCAGTCAGCATTACAGCTGCTATTGCCGCTTGTCCTACTTGTTTCATGATTCTTGTGCTGTTTTGCAATAATCTTTCACTAATAACGATTGCAATTAACATTTAGTGCTCTTAGTAAAGAGATACATTTTGCAATGTACTCCCCATTGGAACATCAATGATATCACCTTTAAAATTACGACGTTGCACCCCATCAATTTCAATGACAAGTTTGTCACCAGGTTGTGCCTCAGCAGCTAATGCAGCAATAGATCCGCCACCAGAGCCTAGCTGAATAGGTGCCATAACCCGACGAGTTCCGCGTGCCAGTGAAACTTTTATGCCAGTTACCCGGAAGTTTGCATCATCTGGAGAATAGTTTTTGAAACTTTCATCCGGTACGGCATTTACCCGAATACTACGAGCAGAGGATGCCGATACGCCACGTGGGTCTCCACCAATTCGTGAACCACCAACAAAATACTCCAGAGTTGGTCTTGGTACTGTGTTTACCCGGAATGGATTTGTTCCTAATAAAGACCCGCCATTGCTAACTTTTAGAGTGACTTGCTTATACGTTGGTACAACTGTGATTTTCCCTTTTTCGCCAGACGTAATAACTGAAGCACCATCTGCCGAAAAGCTAGGATTCCACAGGGCACCCAATTGTGGACTTTGTACACTTAGCTTGTTAGCACAGTTTAGATAAAGTGGTGGCATTGAACCTGATTCAATTTCATAGCTTGGTTTAGCTACAAAATATTCCTGGTTCATTGTAACCGTTTTATTCTCACCGGCTGGCGTTGTATACGTAATCGAGCCTGTTAATACCCGACGGGCCAAACCATTTTTATCATAAGCGCCACCCTGAGCCGTAAATTCAATAAGACCACGACCGTCCTGGATACGTACGGGTGCACCGCTCAGGCTCATACGTGGCGTAATTCCGCTGGATGACGCTGCCAGGAACATTTGTCCTTTGAACTTCGTACCTGCAACAACTACTTTAGACTCCATGCTCAGCATGGCCATGATTTTGTCAAACTTAACGTCCTGCGCGCCAACTTTTGTCGCCAGATAATCAAGCGTTTGTCCTTCCAGGCGACGAACATCAGCCTGCCGTAAACTCAGCGAAGCTAAGGCTGCTGGAACAGGTGTTTGTTCAAAAGTCAGTTCCGCAAAGTCTTTGTTACGTTGGTCTTTTGAGCGACTAGCCACCGGATCATCATTAGCATCCAAAGCCAATGAACCAATTTTTACGCCCGGATTATACTGTTGCAACTTTTGAATGTATTGATCCAACTGCTGCTTCAGTTCGTACGCTTTTCCTTTTTTGCCGGTACCGATCATAATGGCACCAACCTTGGTTTCCTCATTAGGTGTCTTGATGTTACCCTGTTCGTCAAGGCCGCCACCTGCTTCGGTAATTATTTGCTGTTTGATTGCTTCAATTTGATTAAAAACCGCTGTTGTCAACTGCCGAACTTCATCAGCCTGTTTAACAACTGCTAAATCCGCTGCCCGGTTACCCGATTTTTCCACGGTTGAGCGAATGGATTCTATTGTAGATTGGTTAATTCTGTTGGCTTCCCCAGTCGAACTTTCCAAACTACTGTTGAGCAGAATGAATTTTTCCAGTAGGGCCGAGCTAACCTGAAGGGCTAGCATTGCGGTCAATACCAGATACATCATCCCGATCATTTTCTGACGGGGTGTCTCTTTTGCGCCTGCCATATAGATGTATGGTGGATTTCCTTTTGTTTGTGGTTGAGGTTTGAACTGGTTCGCCGTTGTTGTCTATACGTCAGACGACAGCGGCGAACCGGCTCATACGAATAGAGTTAGTTCCTTATTTTGATCCGCGCATAGCCGACAACATGCTGCCGTATACGTTGTTAAGCGAAGCCAAATTATTTGTCAATTGACCCAGTTCATTTTTGAACTTCTGCGTGTCGCGGCTAGCATCGGCCATGTTTTCCATGGCGCTGGTCAGGTTACCATAGAATGCATTCATCGCCTTTAAGTGCTTGTTAGTATCCTGAAGCTCCAGTTCGTAAACGGCATTCAGGGCACCCATGCTTTGCGTAATTTTCTGGAACTGAGTCCGGTATTCTTTTGCATCCTGCGTTGCATCCGCCATAGCATTCATGGCTGTAACGGCTACACCGTAAGACTTATTCATTTCATTAATCGCCCCTGCAGCTTGCTTCACGCTCTGTGCGTATTCGTTTGTAGCTACTGTTGCGCTCGAGATGTCTTTCATTTGACCAACCGTCGTTGTCAGACCACGTAAGCCAGTTCCTAGTTTTTCGAAGATATCAGGAGTGACTTTCGCATCGGCCAGCATTTTATCCATGTTAGCCGTTAATCCATTGCTTTGAAGAGCAGGAGCCGAACGACGTTGTGGCAGCTCACCGTCATAATCATCAGATAATTCTGGGTAAACGCGTGTCCAATCTGGTTCTTTATTGGTAGGTTGAGCAAACGTTTGGATTGCGAATAATGCAAAAATCAAAGCTTCAACCGACAAACCTACAACCAGCATAGGGCCACCCCAGTCATAGTGTTGAATTTTACCTAGAGCACCTAGGACGACAACTGCCGCACCGGCACTATAAACAGTTGGTAATAACTTATCAAAAAAGAAGTTCGAACTGTTAGCGTTCTTTTTAGCCATGATGCAAAAAAAAATTATTGGGGGTTTGTGTCTTGTTAAGGTTTACAATACAGGTACTTTATTCTTAACGACGAGCACCACCGGCACGTCCTGCGCGGGATGAAGCGGTCCGTCCCATCAGGTTATCCATTACGCAACGGAAACCAATGTAAGAACGCTTAGTCGTTTCATTTTCGTAATAGCGAGTTCCAGTTTCCAGATAGTAAGCGATGTCCTTCCAAGAACCACCACGAACTACTTTACGAGGCTCGTCTGCATTATCATTTGTTGGGTTCATATCCCACTCAATGGCCGAAGCATTTTCTGCGTAAGCATCCTGCGTCCACTCAGCCACATTACCCGCCATGTTGTAAAGCCCATAATCGTTGGCGTTGTAAGCGTTAGCTGGTGCCGTGTATGGATAGCCATCTGCATCGAAATTTCCACGTTGTGGTTTGAAATTTGCCAGGTAACATCCTTTTCCATTGGCAACATACGGACCACCCCAAGGATATTTAGCCGAAGCCCGGCCACCGCGTGCTGCCCACTCCCATTCCGCTTCCGATGGTAACCGATAGCTTGGGGAATGGAATTGACCTTCTTTCGAACGGAAATCATTATACAGATTAGTCCGCCATTTACAGAAGTATTGCGCAGCCTGCCAACTTACCCCAACCACTGGATACGTATCAAATGCCGGGTGTGAGTAATAATACTCTAGCATTGGATCACCATTGTGGTAGGTAAAGTCATTTTTCCAGACGGTTGTATCTGGATAATACTTTGACATGATTTCTTCCTCGCCCAATACCGAAACCGAATCTGCAAGCAGCGCATTGACAAATTGACGGTATTCATGGTTAGTAATTTCAGTATCATCCATGTAGAACGAACTGATTGTTACCCGGCGGTTTAAGTTTACCTGAGTAGCCGCCAAATCTTCATCTGCCTGGCCCATCATAAATGATCCTGAGGGCACCAGCACCATTCCGTATGGTGTTGTTTGTTTATAACCTTTCCGTCCCGTCGCCGTCACCTCACCATTGGTTACTCCGACGTCATCTCCAGACCCTTTACCTCCAAATTTTGATTTAATAAACCCGCAACCCTGCAAGAGCAGTATTGTTGTCGCGACCATCACCCCTCGGGCTGCGTTGCTGGTAAACCAATTGTGACTCATAGTTGTAACGTGCGTTAATACCTGTTCTTCGTGCAAACCAGTCTAAGAACGAAATTTGATTGGTTTATTGTATGTGAACAATATTTTGATTGATGCAATGA
This sequence comes from Tellurirhabdus bombi, assembly GCF_021484805.1. NCBI lineage: Bacteria > Pseudomonadati > Bacteroidota > Cytophagia > Cytophagales > Spirosomataceae > Larkinella > Larkinella bombi. Next base: position 499,754 of record NZ_CP090557.1, read on the forward strand.
CCCAGAAAAATAGTAACTAATTCGCTAAGTGCTTATAAACCCTATAACTCTGATTAACTTACAAAGTTAATCCTTTGACTTTAATTGCCTAACAATAATAAAGTCAAAAAGCGAGTAGAATTGCCTGTCCGTCAATAACGGAATCGAGGTGTTCGAATAATTGGTTTACGCCCTGTTTGCGGCTCAGGCAATGAATAGGATAACAATAATTCGTGTGAAGTTGGGCTCTTGGCGCCCCGTCCTCCCGTAATAAAATCAAAGGAATAGCCAAAACGCAGCGCATTATTGCGTAGCAGACTAACCCCTAAGGTAGCCATAATGGCATCCTGCTGCCGGTAGCCTAGTCCAACCCAGTGGCGTTTGTCATACATGGCCATCATATTTACTTCAAAGGAAGAAGCCTGTATGCTCGGATCTGGACTGGTATTTATTTTGTAAATCGCCGAAGGCATAAAATCGATTAGCTCATTCCAGGCGTATCGGTAGCCACCGGTAACATATATAGTGCGGGCCAGTGGATTGACAATAACTTCGTTGGCCAGGCGGAAAGCAGGCTGACTAATGTGCTGCATACTAGCCCCAATGTAATAATTTCCCGCGCTAAACTGCGCCCCTACCGACACGTCCGGCCGCGTTTGGTTCAGTCGCCCGGCGCCTAGCAAAGGGTCACCCGGTTCGCCGGGACGCAGGCGGTTGTAGTCGATTGATTTATTATAGATTCCACCCTGGACACCTAAAGCCAGCGTTCCCTTGCTGACGGGTAAACGCAATGCATAGGCGGCCATGACAGCCTGGTTTGCTTCGGGTCCAAGCCGATCATTCATGGCAAACACCCCTATGCCACTTCGGTATTTCGCCAGCGGCATATTAAAAGAAAACAACTGTGTACTGGGTGCACCACCGTCGTCAAATGTTCCCTGGTAGCCTGCCCACTGCGTTCGATGGACTAACTGGAAGCGTCCAACACCCTCTGATCCAACTGCTGCCGGATTGTAATAAACCGGGTTAAGCATATACATACTGAATTGGGGGTCTGACTGGGCATGTAGAGCTGTGTGTAAACCACTGCAGGCAATCAGCAAGAAAAGCGAGTATATTTTACGAACCATACAGTAAATCAATTAGTTAAAAGCCGCCCAAGAATCGTCAGTATCCGCTTGATAAAAAACACGTTCACTGGTCTGTTTTTAGCCCTTAACTCTTTCAGGCATAATACTTACTAAACGCAGATTTTCCAAAAATATTGAAAATAAAAAAGAGGCTGAACAAATGTCCAGCCTCTTCTTAACGTATGTTTCTTACAGATTGTTGGCTTTTTTAATATAAAGCTCTAGTGCCCCGGCCATGGACGGTGCATTGGGTAACGGAGCTTCGATATCCAGAATAAAACCAGCCTCGTTTACAGACTTAGCCGTTGTGGGTCCAAAGGCAGCCATCCGGGTGTTTTTTTGCTGAAATTCCGGAAAATTATGTTTCAAAGCCGTCACACCCGATGGGCTAAAGAACGCAATGATGTCGTAACTTTCGATGGGCAAATCCGTGAAATCTGTCGGAACAGTTTCGTACATGATGGCTTCGGATAAATGCAGGCCGCTGGTATCCATAAACTCTGGAATATCCGTTCCCCGAATATTGGAGCAGGGAAACAGAAACTTCTCTGCCTTGTGCTTACGAATCAGGTCGAATAAATCAGCTGCTGTTTTGTTTCCGGTAAAGATCTTCCGCTTCCGAATCACAATGTACTTTTGCAGGTAGTTGGCCGTTTGTTCAGTAACACAAAAATACTTCATGTCGGCCGGCATCTCAATCTTGGCTTCCTGACAAATGCGAAAGAAGTGATCAATAGCATTACGGCTCGTAAAAATGATAGCCGTATGGTCAAGAATATTAATGCGCTGCTTGCGAAACTCTTTGAAAGAGACACCCTGAATCTGGATGAATGGCCGAAAATCTATCTTGATGTTATAGCGACTGGCAATCTCAAAGTAAGGTGATTTTTCGTCGGCTGGACGGGATTGAGTTACTAATATACTCTCAACTTTCGTTAACCTTTCCTGATCGTTCTTCGTGGTAATTTCACTCATCGACTTGTACCTCGTTTTGTCGTTTGAAGCCTGAACCCGCAGTTAAAGAGCAAACCGAATGCCTATAATTAAGGGTATCAATTCAACAATGCAAAGGTAAGAAAATAAATACAGATTTTTGATAGCCGCGTGGTTTGCGATTGCAACGTATAGTAGTGCCAAACGCGCTAAATAAAAACTAATGTACGGGATCAGGATCCACGAAGCAGACCAGGGTTGATTAGCAGGGAAGTTAACGGCGGCCAGAGTAGCTATGCCAAAAGCAATCGTAAAAAACAGAATTGAGGACTGTAAGGCTTTAAAAAAATGCAGATTGGCCATTTCTTCCAGCTTATATAAGCCACCAATACTCAAAATAAGTAAGTATTTTCCTACAAACGCGAGAAACGCAAAACCGCTTAATTCAAAGAAATTAATAATTATTTGTCCGAGATTTTGTCCTTCAGTAAGCAGATCTCCAGAATCAAAAATGTCGATATTTTTATTTTCCAGTAATAAATAAGTAAAAGCCGTTACAAAACTCAGATTGAGCATGAAAAGTAAATTGATTCGACTTAGAGGTTTACTGGCTAAAAATGACTCTTCCCGGCTATTTAACGTCAGCAAATCAGGAATGCTAAAGAACCGCAGAAACGCCCGTTGAAAAAGATTAAAAAGAAGGGCATGACTGGCAACGATAAACAATAACGCCAAGGTAAAGAAATTCTCATAAGGCGACATCCGACGAGGCAAAATACTCATGCCCGTGTCTGTCAGTACAACAGGTTTCTGAGACAGCGATTTCTGATGGCCGATAAAAACCATTTTGTCATTGACACCGGGACTGCCGTAAAGAGTCAGAAAAATTTCGTGTTTCCGGTAGGCTTTGTACAAACTATCAATATTGATAACCTGCCAGGTGTTTGCGGGTAAGCGTAGGCGTAAGGATGCGTCAATAAATAGATACCCATCCGTGCGGGTAGAAACCAGAAGCTGGTAGCGGCGATTGCTTTCCAGATCAAGAAACAGGCTTACAGCCGGGATGGCCGCATGCTGCTCGTCAATATAGGGGATATAGGACTTGTAAACCGGATCGTAAACCAGCCAGTCGTTACGAAAGTCCTTGACAGGGTAAAATTGTTGTTTGGGTCCCACTCCCTGCGCCATACCTTGCACGGCCAGGAGCAGCATAAGCAGAGCGGGAAATAAAATTTTGTTCAACACAACAGACAAAATGAACAATGAATAATGAGAATCAAGCGAGGGCTTACGCGGCATTATTCATTGTTCATTTTTAATGATCAATTCTTATTCAATGCTTTCAGCATGGTTTCGCCGATTAGCGCCGGTGATTCAACAACGTGGATGCCACATTCGGCCATGATGCGCATTTTCGCCGCAGCCGTGTCGTCAGCACCACCGATGATGGCACCAGCGTGGCCCATACGACGACCTTTCGGAGCCGTTTGACCAGCGATAAATCCAACAACCGGTTTCTTGTTGCCTGATTCTTTGATCCAGTGCGCAGCTTCAGCTTCCATGCCACCACCGATTTCACCGATCATAACAATACCTTCTGTCTCGGGATCGTTCATCAGAAGTTCTACCGCTTCTTTAGTGGTTGTGCCAATAATCGGGTCTCCACCGATACCGATTGCCGTCGTTTGTCCCAGACCAACTTTAGACAATTGGTCAACGGCTTCGTACGTCAATGTTCCTGATTTAGAAACAATTCCGATGGTTCCTTTTTTGAAAATAAAGCCCGGCATGATACCTACTTTACACTCTTCGGCAGTCATTACACCCGGACAGTTAGGCCCGATCAGACGTACGTCTCTGCCTTTCAGGTATTCTTTTGCAACCGTCATGTCTTTCGTCGGGATACCCTCCGTGATGCAGATGATTACCTTGATTCCAGCATCAGCAGACTCCATAATGGCATCTGCCGCGAAAGCCGGTGGTACGAAAATAATCGATACATCAGCCCCCGCCTGCTCAACCGCTTCTTTGACCGTGTTGAAAACGGGCCGATCAAGATGCGTCTGACCGCCTTTACCAGGCGTTACGCCACCAACTACGTTGGTTCCGTATTCGATCATTTGCTGTGCGTGGAAGGTTCCTTCTGAACCTGTAAAGCCCTGTACGATTACTTTCGAGTTTTTATTGACTAATACGCTCATGATGGTTGTAAATCTGTACTATGCTATGAATTCGTAAAGCTATAGGAAGTGAGTCAATCAGACCGTGGCAAAAGTAGAGTGAAAAGGAATAAGAACAAAATTCGTATTTTCCCCCATGAATTTATCCAATATGATTTCTGGCGCCATCTTAGCGGCAATGGGCGTCTATGTTTTCTGGCATTACTTTCAAAAAGAGCGTTGGTATAATCGATTGATTTGGGGCTTTTTTTTGCTCACCATCTCAATGGTAGCGGTGGTAGGTGTGGTCCGGTTTGGTGGACTCTCAGACATGATTCCATTGCACGAGTCGCTACAGATTCTTTCCGGAAGCCTGGGTGCAACCTGCGTGGCCGTTGGTGTTTGGGCACTTATTCAGCGCCAAACAATTTCTGTCCGCACATTCTGGCTCACTATTACGGTCGGACTGGGTCTGTTTGTTCTCTTGCTCAAACCACAAATACGCGTTTTCACCCCCGCCGTCCAGGCTTTGTCCATGCTGGTTGTTATCCTGCTGGCCTGCCTGGGCCTGATCCGCCGTGACCCCCGTTCTGTCTGGCTTATTTTTGCCGTTATGATTATGGCCCTCGCCACCAAAGTGGCTCCCCTAATCAAAATAAACCAAACCGACTTTTATCATTATACAACTGCTTTGGCACTGATCTGCTTTGGGAAAGCCACCCAGTAAGGCCAGTTTGTGCTGATTCTCAGACAGAGATTATTTCCACAAAAAATTTTATTTAAATTAGACAGGGTAGGTCTGGACAATTAATTTGTTCTTTAATTAATTTGTAACTCTTTGTTACAAAACCACTACCATCTATATGAATGTTCGAGTATACCGCTGCTACGCTGATCTGTATGATCCAAAAAGAGTGATCATGCCTATTTTTGTTGGAGAAGAACACTATCCAGGTGAAGGGTTCAATTTTTCAAACCTGGGAAACGAAGTCAGGTCTGGTGATTTAGAGAAAATTAAAGACCACGTGCTTCGCCACTGGCATCTCCCGCAGACTCCCGAAAAAGGAGTAGAGTTTCTGGTACTTCGCGACGATTGATCCCAAGAATCCGCTCTCTGTTTCCGGGAAAATGGCTAACTTGCACCTATGGAGAATTTTGTTGTCTCGGCCCGGAAGTACCGCCCGGCTACGTTTGATACCGTTGTCGGGCAATCACATATTACGACTACGTTAAAGAATGCAATCCGCACGAATCACCTGGCGCAGGCCTTCCTGTTTTGTGGTCCACGCGGCGTAGGGAAAACAACTTGCGCCCGTATTCTGGCCAAAACCATTAATTGTCAGCATCTGACCCCTGAGGCAGAAGCCTGTGATACCTGCGAATCATGCGTTAGTTTTAACAACAATGCTTCGTTCAACATCCACGAACTGGATGCGGCATCGAATAATTCCGTGGAAGATATTCGGAATCTGATTGATCAGGTTCGCTACCCGCCCCAATCTGGAAAATACAAAATATACATCATTGACGAGGTGCATATGCTCTCCTCAGCGGCTTTCAACGCTTTTCTGAAAACGCTGGAAGAGCCGCCTGCCTATGCCATTTTTATTCTGGCAACCACGGAGAAGCATAAAATTCTGCCAACGATTTTATCACGTTGCCAGATTTTTGATTTCAACCGGATTCAGCCCCGCGATATTGCCGACCATCTGGCGAACATTGCCCGCCAGGAAACCATCGGTACCGAGTATGAAGCCCTGGAATTAATCGCTCAAAAAGCAGACGGCGGTTTGCGGGATGCGCTGTCAATGTTCGACCTGAATGTGACCTTCGCCACCGACCGGACCATTCGGTACCGCGAGGTTCTGGAAAATCTGCACATTCTGGACTACGATTATTATTTCCGCCTAACTGATTTTCTGCTGGAGGCTAACGTCCCCCAAAGCCTACTCGTTTTCGACGAAATCCTGCGGAAAGGCTTCGACGGCCATCAGTTTTTGGTAGGTCTTTGCGAGCATTTCCGAAATTTGCTGGTATGTAAGGACGCGGCAACTATTCAGCTCTTGCAGGTAACGGAAAGCGTTCAGCAAAAATATGCGCTGCAAGCGGCCCGCGCTCCGATGAGTTTTCTGTTGTCGGCCCTAAGTATTGGCAATCAATGCGATTTGGCTTATAAAGCAGCAAAAAGTCAACGCCTGCACGTGGAAGTCTGCCTGATTAAATTGGCTAATATCGCCAATGTGCTAGATTTTGATTCTTTACCAGAACAGTCAACGATCCTTCAGCCAGCCGAAGCGGTTGTAAAAAAAAAGCCTGAATCAATTGAATTAAGCCCTGACAGTCAGCCGGTATCCGTACCTGATCAGCCCGTTCATCTGGATTTGCCAAAAGCTGCTGAACCTGAGCCAGCTATTGCTCCGCCGCTGACCAGCGAACCGTACAATAGCTACCAGACAGCCACGAATAGCCCGCCTCCGGCTGCAAGTCCGCCCGTTGTGCCGCCCGTTCCGGTACGGCTGACGAGTTCCAGATTGCGCTCAACGATTAGTCTGGACGCCAAAGCGCAGCCCGCTAAAACGGCGGAATACGGTGCTGACTCGGAAACTGCGGTGCTGGCGCCCCCCGCTCCCGTGCTTAACCGGCCATTTAATTTTGAGCAACTCAAAAAAACCTGGCAGGCTTTTTCTCGGATGCGCGATCAGCAGGGCGGACAAATGACGGAGCAGATTATGCTCAACCGCGAATTTCAACTCGCTGACGATGGGCAAACAATTCACATTACGCTGGATAACTCCCTCCAGGCCGACCTCCTCAACGATCTGCGACAGGATTTGATGACGTATTTACGTCAGGAATTGCAGAATACGCAGATTCAGCTAGTCCATAAAGTAGCACCGCAGGAATCGCGCAAAATGATTTATACGGCTCAGGATAAATTTAACTACCTGGCCGAAAAAAATCCGGCGCTGCTGGAGTTAAGACGAACCTTGGGACTTGATGTAGATTATTAAAGCTTTAAAAAGGCTTTAGCTTCCCGTTTGGTCGTTTTATATTCTGCAATATCCAGTGTCTTTTTGTAATAGCTTTTTGCCTTTGCCTTATCGCCGGACCGAGCAGCCAGACGAGCCAGTCCGGCGTAAGCATGGCCCTGGAACTCTTTGGTAAACTCCGCGTAGAAAGGCAATTTAATGGCTGCCTGGTAAGCGGCTAATGCCTTTTCTTCTTCCGATGTGCGTTCATAATACAAGCCTTCCAGCGCTTTTGTGGGCATGTCCAGCACTTTTTGGGGCATTTTCTGAATGCGCTCCAGGTAGGGCAGCGCCTCAGCCGTACGGCCAGCCAGCAGTAAGGCTTCGGCGGAGCGCATGGAGAACAAAGGGTTATTCGGGTATTTATCCGCTAAATTTTTCACGAGGGCGGCGGCCCGGCCCGGCTGGTTTTCGTGTTCCAGGTAAATGTGCATCAAATAAAAAGCCGTTTCAACCCGCGTGAAAACACCACGCCGGATTGCCGTTTCCATCTGACGGATGCCTAGTGCCATATCCCCGCTCTGAAAAAACCACATTACGGGCTTTACAATGGAATGATCTTGCGGGTAGCGCTCTACGTAATAATTATAAAGCCCCGTCGTGAAATAAAATTCCGGATTACGCTCCATAAGGTCGAAGCCTTGCTTCAGGTACGTATACGCCTTTTTGGCCTCCCCTACCGCCTTCATTGTTTCGTCATCGAAGTTGTATTTCGCCGCCAGGTAGCTATGGGCAGTTAAGGCAAAAAATACGCTTTCAGGATCGTTCTTATCTTCCTTTAGGCGCTTCTCTGTCAAAGCCAGTCCCTGATTAAGCAATTGCACATACTGAGCCGTAACCGCCTTGTTATCCCGCAAGGGCAGATACTCCCAATAAAGTTGCATGGCCCTTAAAATGGGTACAACCGGATGCTGGGGATATTTAGCCCGAATTTGCCGCTGGTAGTTTTCCGATGCGTCAAACTGATAATTATACATGTGATCCAGCGCTTTCAGAATCGTTTGCTGCATAGCCGCATCCGTCGTAATCTGCGCTGAAACCAATTGAGAACTCAACAAAAAAAGAAGAAAGAAGAATATTTTTTTCATTACGATGCGTTAGATGGATGGGTATGGTTTCTCTTTTGAACAAACTTTTCAGACCGCTACCTTTGTTTTTTCACGTAATTGAAAGAAACTACGACGATTTCAACATCGGCAACTGATCACGCATGATTCGATACGAACAATTTGTACTTACCAACGGCCTGAAGGTGTATGTCCATGAAGACTCCTCCACCCCGATGGCTGCTGTCAATATTCTGTATAATGTTGGTTCTCGCGATGAGGACCCCAATCGCACCGGTTTTGCCCATTTGTTTGAGCACCTGATGTTTGGTGGCTCCCAGCATATTCCGGTCTACGACGAACCGCTTCAGAAAGTAGGCGGCGAAAACAATGCTTTTACCTCGCCCGACATTACCAATTACTACATTACACTTCCTGCGGCCAACCTTGAGACGGCTTTCTGGCTGGAATCGGACCGAATGCTCAGTTTGTCTTTTGATCCACAGGTTTTACAGGTCCAACAGAAAGTAGTGATTGAAGAGTTCAAGCAGCGGTACCTGAATCAACCGTACGGTGATGTTTGGTTGAGGTTACGCCCACTTGCCTACCAGCACCACCCCTACCAATGGGCAACCATCGGCAAAGACATTAGCCACATTGAGGATGCTACGCTGGATGATGTAAAACAATTTTTCTTTAAGCATTACCTGCCTAACAACGCGGTTATGGTCGTCGCCGGCAATGTTACGGTAGAGCAGGTTAAGCAATTGTGTAAGAAGTGGTTCGAGCCGATTGAAGCGGGTAATCCGTATGTGCGCGACCTGATTCAGGAGCCCATCCAGACCGAAGCTCGCTTCCTGGAAACGAGCGCCGATGTACCCCTAAACGTTCTTTATAAGGTCTACCACATGCCAGGTAGATTTGACGAAAATTATTACAAAGCGGATTTACTGGCTGATGTGCTGGGCAGAGGAAAGTCGTCGCGTCTGTATCAGCAATTATTAAAAGGTAACCGGCTTTTCTCCCAGGTTTCGGCTCACAACACAGGTTCGCTCGATCCGGGCCTATTGGTGGTCAGCGGTTCCTTAAACGCGGGCGTTTCGCTGGAGGAAGCTGACGCCGCCGTTGACAGCATTTTGCAGGAACTCGTTGCTGCACCCGTACCAGAAGAGGAATTGTTGAAAGTAAAAAATCAGGCAGAAGCAACGCTGGCCTTCTCAGAAGTGGAATTGCTCAATCGGGCGATGAACTTAGCGTACGCTGCCAACGCCGGCAATGCCGACTGGGTGAACCAGGAAGCGGATCGGATTCAGGCGGTTACCCCCGACGATGTGCAGCAGATGGCCCAGCAATTGCTGACCAAGCAAAACAGTTCGACCATGTATTACCGGGCAAAAGCATGAAAATTCGTGTAGGGCAAGGCTACGACGTTCATAAACTCGTAGAAGGGCATCCGTTTTGGCTCGGTGGCATTCAAATTCCGCATACGCACGGTGCTTACGGCCATTCTGACGCCGATGTGGTTTGCCATGTTTTGTGCGACGCGTTGCTGGGAGCCGCCAACATGCGGAACATCGGCTATCATTTTTCGGACAAAGATCCGCGCTGGAAAGGCGTCGATAGCAAAGTATTGCTAGCCGAAGTGCTGCGCATGATTCGTGAAGCTGGCTACGAGATTTCCAATGTCGATGTGACGGTTGTTTTGCAGGAACCGAAACTAAATCCGCACATTCCAGCCATGAAAACCTGCTTGTCGGGGGTTATGCAGATCCCGGAAGAAGATATTTCCATTAAAGCAACCACCTCGGAGCACATGGGCTTTGTGGGCCGTAAAGAAGGCATTGCGGCGTTCTGCGTAGCATTAATTTACAAAACTTCGTAAGTTCGAATAACCGTTATTTGCCCAACCACCAACTTGATCTTAACCATGCATTGTTTTCGTAGCTTACCTGCTTTGTTGTTGCTTTCGGCGACAGCGCTGGCGCAGCCCAAGGTATCAACGCCGAGCGGCCCCATCGACTTTGAAGAATACGAACCCGTTTCGACCCTGAAAGTTGCTGAACACAAGATAACCCGCTCCAAGTACCCGTTTATCGACGTGCATAACCACCAGTATAACATGGATAATGGCGATCTGACGAAACTGGTTACGCAGATGGACAGCCTGAACATGGGCATTATGGTCAACCTCAGCGGTCGTGGTTTTAGCAGTGAGGTTGCTGCCAGCACTCGTTTTTTGGATCAGGCGCTGGCCAATACCCACAAGACAGCACCCAGTCGGTTGGTCCTCTTCACCAACATCAACTTTGCCAACATTGGCGACAAAGGCTGGACGGACAAAGCTGTCAGACAGTTGGCAGACGACGTAAAAAAAGGCGCTAAAGGCTTGAAAATCTACAAGAGTCTCGGTTTTAACGTGAAAGATGTCGCGGGGAAACGGGTCAGTGTAGACGACCCGCGCCTCGATCCCATCTGGACAAAATGCGGTGAGCTGGGCATTCCGGTGCTCATTCACACCGGGGAGCCCAAATCCTTCTGGGATCCGATGGATCGTTTTAACGAACGCTGGCTAGAACTGAAAACTCACCCAAATCGCAGACGGACGAAGGACGACTCAATGTCTTGGGAGCAACTCATTGCCGAACAGCATAACGTGTTTCGGAAACACCCGAAAACGACGTTTATCAATGCGCACATGGGCTGGTATCCAAACGATCTGGTCAAGCTGGATAGCCTGATGAAGGTATTTCCCAATATGAATGTGGAAATTGGTGCTGTCATTGCTGAGTTGGGTCGCCAGCCACGGGCCGCGCGGGCCTTTTTTGAAAAGCATCAGGACCGGATTTTGTTTGGAAAAGATAGCTGGGTGCCCTCCGAATACGCGACCTATTTCCGCGTGCTGGAATCGGACGATGAGTACTTTCCGTACCATAAAAAATACCACGCTTTCTGGCGCATGTACGGCATGGCACTCCCCGACGAAGTACTGAAAAAAGTCTATTACAAAAATGCGTTGCGAATTATTCCGGGCTTAGATAAGTCTCTATTTCCCAATTGACAACAAACTGCGCTGGCGGATTTCACCAACAATCTGCCAGCCTTAAAATGACTCACCCGTAAAAATGTAGAAACCTGGCCCTTCGCGGGTAAAGCCCACATCCAGTCGCAGGAAAATATCTTTCTTAGGATACAGAAAATACCGCACGCCGAAGCCTCCCGTTGGCAAAATATTTTTGATTTGAAACGCCCCTATTTTAGGCGCAACGGTTCCCGCAGCCACAAAGGCGGCTGCGCCCAGGCGTTTGCTGAACGGCAGCGGCAAAAAGCGGTATTCAAGCTGGGTAGCTACGTAGTTTTTATCCCGGTACCGCCCGGCATAATAGCCTCGCATCAACATTTCGCCGCCCAGTAAGGCCAATTGATTAAAGGGAACATTTCCGTTCTGAAACGACCCAAAAGCCTGCCAGGCAAGTACCTGTTGCTCCCGGACGGGCCGATAGAGTCGTAAATCGACATTGACATTTGTGAAATTCAGGTTGCTACCCCAGGCCCGGTTGTAATTCAAATAAGCTACTTCTGCAAAAAAGCCATCCCGGACGTTCATCACGTTGTGCCGATTGTCATACACCAGACCCAAGCCAAGCCCGATGTTGGTCGAACCAGTACCTCCTAGTGGCAGCGGATACGGATTGCCATCTTCTGGCTGATGAAAATTCACACTGCTTAACCGCTGAAAATCAGCCTCTATTCCCCCAAAGAAGTTAGGACGAATCTTACGCAAAACCCGCTCCCGAAGCTGAATATTCAGGGCGTCTACCGTTGCCGAATTACTTCCCGATGTATTTGGGCCAATGCCGTAGTAGAGCAGCGGAAATTTTTGCAGACGCCCTTTCCCCAGAAAAAAATAGCGATCGTCATCACCATAAAGGGCGTGATCGAGGTTAAGACCGTACTGACCCAGCAGCGTTACAAAACCGAAAAGTTGTGCCTCACTTAACCGGTTTTTTTCGTAATCATTTTTGGCGTGATACAGGTAGACAGAGGATATCCCCAGTTCCAGGCTGGTTTCGGGAGCGTAGGCAATGGTTGGATAAAGTAAAAACCGAGGCTTGGCGGGAGAAGCAGTATCACTCACAAACTGTCCTGCCATCTGTTTTACCCACTGCCAGGGACGGAAGGTCTGCGCCTGGGTAGATTGCTGCAATAGCCATAAAAGAATCAATAATCCACTCCTTACTACCCGAGAACGCATGTGCCTGTCAGAACTAATTACCTACCTAACAAAGCGTCCTACTTGATGTTTGGTTCACTTATCCTAGAAGACAAGAATACTGGCTGGTTTTGGCCAATAATTACCCTAAAAAACACCATTTTGAGCGTGCTTTAAGGGTTTCCAAGGTTTAAAATGAGGGAAAGAAACTGAATTTATTTAACCAGCAAGTTCAGGGAGAAGCTTAATTATTCGAGAAGTCGCGAAAGGGCAAACGGTTGAGCTGATACCAGTATCTTTTCAGCATGTCTACGTACGATTTCCATTCCTGAAGGCTATCTGGCTTCCGGGTGTATGCCGCCGCCCCCGAACGATAAGCCTGTTCAATGTCTTGATTGGCATTCGAACTGCTCAAAATGACAATGGGCACTTTCCGCTGAAGCTGCTCTAGTAAGACAGGAATCAGCATAAGGCCATTCACCGATTGCTTCAAATCAATATCCAATAAAATCAGATTAGGCAAGTTCTTTTTTCCGTTTGACAGATGGTCCAGCGCAGCCTGAGGACTCATACAACCGGTAATGTTCGCTTCTGAAAATACCTTTTTTGAAACGCGGCTCAGTAAATCGAGCAGGCTAGGCTCATCATCTACAATCAGTATCTCAAAAGATTCATTTGGAGCCGTCATAATTGAAAATTATTTTGCAGATATAATCTAAACAAAGATAATGCATTTATCCTAGCGCTAAAGAAAAAACTGTAAATCAGTCATATATGTTAACATAACCCTATTTTATTTTTTCAATAAATCAGAATAGCCCGCCAGAATCAATAATTTACCTGCCTAATTTTATTTTCATGCTGATTACCAAATTTGTTATCTATAAATACAACATTCCACTAAAAGCTCCCATTGCCATTTCACTGGGAACCATCGAAAACGCTCGGAATCTGCTTGTTTGCATTCATACTGATCAGGGGTTTGTGGGTTGGGGCGAAGGATCGCCGTTCTGGATGATTGTGGGCGAAACCCAGGAAACGGGCTTCGCGGCGGCCCAGGATTTTGCCCGCCTTCTGCTTGGACAGAATGCATTGGATATTGAAGGAAACCTACAAAAACTGGATAATTACTTACCGGGTAGCTCTACCATTAAGAGCGCCATCGATATGGCGCTATATGATCTGGCCGCCAAGGCTGCCGGGATGCCCCTTTATGCCTTTCTGGGTGGTTCGAAGCAGACGCTCGTCACCGACGAAACAATTTATCTAAATACGCCCGAACGCATGGTTCAGGATGCTTTGCGCATCCAGGCGCAGGGCGGTGTGGCTATTAAGGTTAAGTTAGGCACTAATGCGCGCGACGACATCCGGCGAATAGAAGCCATTCGAACCGCGATTGGGGATCAGATTCCAATTCGAACGGACGCCAACCAGGGCTGGAATTTTGTTACGGCCCGAACCGTGCTAACGACCATTCAGGACTGGAATATTGAGTATTGCGAACAACCCGTTAAACGACCGAATTACGCCGATCTGAAGCGTTTACGCCAGCAAACCCGCGTACCTATCATGGCCGACGAGTCCCTTTTCGACCACCGGGATGCACTCCGCCTGGCGCAGGAAGAAGCGGTGGATTACTTTAACATCAAGCTGTCAAAAAGCGGGGGTATTTTTAACGCCCTGAAAATTAACGCCATTGCCGAAGCTGCCGGCATTCCGTGCATGATTGGGTGTATGTCTGAATCACGGTTAGCCATGACGGCCAAGGCTCATTTTGCATCTGCGCGCCGAAACGTACTTTTTTATGACCTTGATGGCCCCTTCGAACACGCCAAAGATCCTGTACTTGATGGCATTCGCTACGACGGCTATACGGTGGAGCTGCCCGACGCACCCGGAATCGGTGCATCGGTATCGGAGGCTTACCTGAGAAATCTCGAAAAAATCGAAATAAGCTAATTGTCAACCATGCTTGTCATTACTCAAGCCCAGACCGAGCAGGATTTGCAAGGTATTCTGGATTTACAACGCCGGAATCTTCGCCGTCTTATCGAAGCAGATACAGCGCACAGCCAGGGGTTCCTGGTCAGTGAATATGATATTCCTTTCCTGAAAAAAATGGCGGAGATCGAGCCGGGAATTATTGCAAAAGACGGCGACACGGTAGCGGGTTACTGCCTTCCCCTCCACCCTTCCCTGAGTTCCGAAAGCTTGCTGCTCACGTCAATGGTTGACACACTTAACAGGGTGGATTTTCAGGAAAAATCTTTATCCAGAAGCAATTACATCGTGGTTGGTCAGGTATGCGTGGGCGATGGTTACCGAAGCCAGGGACTTTTTGATCAGTTGTACCAGCACTTTAAGCAACAGTTGAGCGGTCGCTACGATTTGGCCGTGGCCGAGGTGGCCCAGCGCAACAGCCGGTCCCAACGCGCTCATGAGCGCGTTGGGTTCCAGAAAATTCATGACCATTTCGATCCGATGTACGACGAGACTTGGAACGTGCTGGTTTGGGACTGGCACTGATTGCTATTTCAGAACGCGCACTTTCACGTGGGAAGGCTGCTTTTCGCTCACATAAACCCGGTGCGTCGCTTTCTGAAAATCGGCTTCGGTAGCCTGATAAATATTGACGAATTTTTGCGGATTGCGGTCTACCAGCGGAAACCAAGAACTCTGCACCTGCACCATTATTTTGTGCCCTTTGCGGAACGTATGAGCGGCGTCCTGCATGTCAAATTTGACTTCGGTTACTTCGTTTGGTTTCATCGGCTCTGGTTTGGCGAAACTGTTGCGAAACTTGGCCCGCATTACCTCACCTCGGACCATCAATTGAAAGCCTCCCATTTTGGTGCCCGGAATCGGGCTATTGTTGGGCGCATCGTCGGGATAAACGTCAATTAATTTAACCACAAAATCCGCGTCGGTGCCGGTCGTTGACACAAATAAATCAGCCATCACATTACCCGAAATGGAAACATCTTCCGTCAATGGCTCTGATTCATAGACCAGCACATCCGGGCGGCGGGCCGCAAAACGCTGATCTTCGTACATATAATCACTGCCGCGTACAATACGGATTTCAGACGTATACGGCACGGGCTTCGCCGGATCGCTGGTGTATTCATCGAAAGCCTGATCGCGTTTTGGCGCATCAAACGAAAGCTTGCCGTTAGGATGCAGGTACAAGTTTTTCTCTTCGGAATCTTTCGGCGGCCACTGGTCGTATTTTTTCCACTGGTTTGAGCCTGTTTCGAAAATATACGCCTTTGGCAGCTGCGGATTCGGAGCGTCTTTCAGATAGTGATTGAAGAAAGGCAGTTCGATAGTCTCCCGGTAAAAAGGCCCCGTATTAGCATCAAACCGAATGTTTCCCAATGCGTCACCATTCCCACGTGACCAGCCACCGTGAATCCAGGGACCCATCACCAGCAAATTCGGTGACTTCGGCTTGTTGTTTTCGATTCCTGCGTAGGTTTTCAGCGGACCGTATAAATCTTCCTGATCGAACCAGCCACCTACCGTCAGCACGGCAGGTTTGATATTTTTCAGGTGCGGAACGGGCGTACGAGCCTGCCAAAAAGCGTCGTACGTTTCGTTATTCATCATCTCATTCCAAATGGCATTCTGATTCTTGAAATACCGTTCGTTTACGTTTTTTACCGGCCCCAGATTCAGGTAAAACTGGTATGAATCCGGCGTTCCGTAAGCCGCAAAACTCGGCGCTCCTTTGGGCGTTGGCTGGGGTCGGGGCTGGCCATACGACGACAAAAAGGCAAAAGTGCCCATCAGGAAAAAGGCGCCATTATGGTGCCGGTCATCGCCCATAAACCAGTCTGTTACGGGAGCCTGCGGCGAGGCTACCTTCAGTGCGGGGTGCGCGTCAATAGCCGTCATGGTCGTATAAAAACCGGGGGCAGAGATTCCCCAGCTTCCCACGCGACCATTGTTGTTGGGAATGTTTTTCAGCAGCCATTCGATGGTATCGTACGTATCTGAACTTTCGTCGATGGCCGTTTTTCCTTTTTTATTGGGTATATAAGGCCGAACCGCCACAAAATCGCCTTCCGACATGTATTTACCCCGCACATCCTGATAGGCAATAATATACCCGTCCCGCGCAAAAAGCATCGAAGGCCCAATTTGCGTTTTGTACTTATCTTCTCCATAAGGAGCTACACTATAGGGCGTCCGATCCAGCAGGATTGGATACTTCTGCGATGTGTTTTTAGGAATATAAATCGCGGTAAAGAGCTTCACGCCGTCCCGCATTGGCACCATCCGCTCAATCTTGGTGTAATTCTCCCGGATGTAAAGGGAATCGACTTTGTTAACAAAGCTTTGGGCAGCCAGTTTTTGGCCTAAAAGAAAAAGTAAAAGGCACAGGATAATTCTCTGTGCCTTTGCGAAATGGAATTTTGAGGTAAACCAGTGAGTCATTGATAGCTTTGTTGATATAGGTAACCGACCCGCAAATATAGCTGAAATGCGAAATAATCGGCTTACAGCACTTGGTTTGTGCCGTTCGTCAGTCCCTACACTTCTTCAGTTTGCAACTGCTTTTCGTACAACTCACGGTAAGCGCCGTTTCGGGCGATCAACTCGCTGTGGGTGCCTTGCTCCACGATTTGTCCGTTATCAATCACCACAATTTTATCGGCTAGTTTGGCCGACGAAACCCGGTGGGAAATAACCACTGAAGTCCGGTTTTCCATGATCCGGCGCAGGTTATTTAGAATAATATTTTCGGTATTGGTATCAACCGCCGAGAGGCAGTCGTCCAGAATCAGGATTTTTGGCTCGCGGGCAATAGCGCGGGCAATAGACAAACGCTGCTTCTGGCCACCCGACAAAGTAACGCCCCGTTCACCAATTCGCGTTTCAAACTGTTCTGGAAACTCCATGATATTACGGAGCAGATCGGCGTCACTAACCGCTTTCTCAATCTTTTCCTGCTTCATTTCCGGCATTCCGAAACGTACGTTGTTGCTGATGGTGTCCGAAAACAAGAACACTTCCTGCGGGACGTAGCCCATTTGCCGCCGTACCGATCCGACGTTGTAATCTTTTAGCGGAATACCGTCAATTAGAATTTCGCCGCCCGTTGGATCGTACATGCGCGTAATCAGGTTGGCAATGGTGCTTTTGCCCGAGCCGGTTGTGCCCAGAATGGCGACCGTTTCTCCCGCCTTCACACTCATGCTAAAGTTCTTCAGGGCAACAATGCCTGAGTCGGGATAAACAAACTGCACATCCCGAAACTCAATCTGCCCCTGAATATCGTGCGACACGTTTTTCTCCGAAACAATATCCGTTTTTGCGGACAGAAACTCGTTGATCCGCTGTTGTGAGGCCGCTGCCCGTTGGGTCTGGCTGGTTGTCCAACCCAAAGCCATCACCGGCCACGTCAGCATGTTTACGTAAAGGATAAACTCAGTAATATTTCCCGGCGTCAATCGCCCGGCCATGATTTCCTGACCACCCACGTAAATGACCAGAATGTTACTCAAGCCAATCAGCGTCACGATTAGCGGAAAAAAGAGGGCATCAACGCGCGTCAATCGCAGGGATTGGTCTTTGTAAATATCGCTTTCCCGCGTAAAATTTTCTGCAGAAACATTCTCCTGGACAAACGATTTCAGCACGCGAATCCCCGAAAAAGCCTCCTGCACAAACGTTGAAAGCCGCGATAGACTTTGCTGAATTTCTTCCGACCGCTTGATAATTATATTATTAATCAGGTAAATCGTCACCGACAAAACGGGGAGCGGTAACAGCACGTACAAGCTCAGGCGGGCATTGATGGAAACCATGTAAGAAATCACCAGAATGAACAGCGTGATCAGGTTGAGGCCATACATAATGGAAGGGCCAACATACATCCGCACCTTATTGACGTCCTCTGAAATGCGGGCCATTAAATCTCCCGTGTTGTTACGGCGGTAAAAACTAAGGGGTAAGGTTTGATAATGGTCGTAAATCTCATTCTTCAGATCGTACTCAATATGCCGGGACATGACAATCAGCGTCTGCCGAACCAGAAAAAGGAAAAACCCTTTCAGAAGTGCCATGATCAGAATCATCACACCATAGAGCAAAATACTAAAGGCAAAGATGCTGTAGAGATCCGCCTGTAAACGGCTGCCGTTGTAGAGAAAATAAATATCGAGTGTTTCGCGCACCAGGTCCAGCGCGTAGCGAACCAATTGCGCCGGCAAGATGCCAAAGAGATTGGAGATAATCGTAAAAACAGTACCCCAGATCAGATACCATTTATACTTAATCAAATACTTATTAAGGTGAGCAAGAGCTTTCACAAACAGCGAATCAGTAATATTTTGACTATAGGATGCCGAGGGGGTCCAGCTTGCTAACAGATTCAGGCCGGGATTGGTTGCAACCGAACCGGAAACGGCTTCCTTTCCGGCTGAATTCAGCCGGTTCGTTCCTTTATTCCTGTCCTTCTTTACTTCTTTCCTCCTTTCTCCGTACCTTTGCCAACGAAAACCATTTCACGCAAGTTCTTTGTTTCTTGCCGCTACAGCGGACTGTTCAAGCAGTCCCGCGGAACTATTAAAAGGATGTTAAGCAGACGTTTGTTACGTATAAAAGTGATGCAGGCACTTTATGGCCTGCGTCAGGTTGAATTGTCTAACCAGCAATTGGCGATCGATTCTATTGTTAGTCAGTTTCAGCCAGACCTTAATTCCATGGAGCCCCAAAACCTCCAGCAACTGGAAGGATACCGCCGCCTGGCGTCCCTCCTGTTTGAGGAAGGTTTGAAACAAGGTTCACTCGCTCAAGACGACGAAATGCCCTACCGGGTGTGGCGGGCGGCCAACGATGCGCTGGTGCTGTATAAGAACAAGACGGTTAAAGAACGGAATCAGTTAGTACAGCAGATTATTGAAGAAGTACGCACCATCGATGATTCTTATATTCGGGTATTGGTGTTGCTGCTAGATCTGGCTCACGTGGCCCGTCTGGATCGCGAACGGCTCTACGATGATCCCGATGCGCCCCAGGTTTCGAAAGAATCCGGCCTGGATCGTAACCGCGTTATTCGCGCGCTGGCAGACTACAAACCGCTGGAACTGGAAACGTTGCGCCGGGGAATTTCCTGGAGCAATGAGTTGCCACTGGTTCGTAAAATCTACATTGATGTCCTGAAACGGGACGAAATGTACCAGGAATATTGCACAAAGCACGAGCACACGGATGATGAAGAACAGCAGATTGTTCAGCATATTCTGCGCAACCTGGTTCTGAAACACGAGATTGCCCGGCACTACTTCGAAGAAACGGTTCTTCACTGGGCCGAAAACAGCGATCTGGCCCGAAGCATGGCCATCAAAACATTGAAATCCGTTCAGACAGCCGAAGGCATCAAGCTCGTAGCGCTGACGGACGACTGGGAAGAAGATAAGAATTTTATCGATACCCTGTATAAAAAATTCCTGGAGAATGACGAAGAATACGAAGCGTTGCTGGCCGAACAGTTGGTTAACTGGGATGTCGAGCGGGTTGCGTTTCTAGACAAAATTATCCTGAAACTGGCCCTCACTGAATTGTTGAACTTCCCGAACATTCCGGTGAAAGTGACTATCAACGAATACATTGAGCTGGCAAAATCCTATAGTACTCCGAAAAGCGGCAAGTTTGTCAATGGTATTCTGGACAGTTTAGCTGAGAAGCTAAAAACAACGGGCAAATTGCGGAAGAGTGGCCGAGGATTGTTAGATAACCGTTAATTATTGTAACGTTGTTTAATCTAAATGGTTATTCGTAAATTAGGCATGTTTCCTATCTTGCGAAACTTTCCTGAGTGACAACTTACAAAACCACTTGTTGAAGATATGAGCAGAACGAGTCAAACCCTGATTTCTTTCCTGGTTGGTAGCGCAACTGGCGCGATTATAGGATTGTTATATGCTCCTGACAAAGGAGCTGTTACCCGCGACCGCTTAACGTACCGCCTCTCTAAATACCGTGATCAACTGGAAGGTCTTTTGAACGAGATACTGAACTCAAATGACTTACCCGAAAGCTTTGCCAAAACGGAAGGCCAGCGCGTTGTGAACGACGCCCGCGAAAAAGCGGAGCGTCTGTTGGAGGACGTTGACCGGCTGATGGATCAAATTAAACGCCAGGGTTCTTAAGGACTCGGGCGAGCTAATAAAACACAATGAAACGCATTATTTTTGGAATATTCCTGATCGGAATCGGGTTAACTTCCTGCGATCGAAGCAATAAAAGTGCCGCAGCAGAAACAGAAGAATACGCGGATAAGCTGCCTAAAATTGTTTTCGCCGACGAGGGCGTTTACGATTTTGGGACTATCACGGAAGGGCAGGTCGTGGAGCGGGATTTTAAGTTCAAAAACGAAGGCAGTTTCCCGCTTATCATCAGCAATATCAATGTATCCTGTGGATGTACCACGCCCGAATGGCCCAAACAGCCTATCGAGCCGGGCAAGGAATCAACGATTAAGGTTCGGTTTAATAGTGCAGGCAAACGTGGAGAGCAGAACAAAACCGTAACGGTATACGCGAATACCAAACCAGAATATACCGAGTTGGCATTCCGGGCTTTGGTAAAACCCAAAGCAGACTCCACGCAAACGGCTAGTAAATAACTTGTATAAACCTACGTATGACTCTTTCATCCATTTTATTGCAGGCCCTTGATCAGCAGACCATTATGACCATTGTCATGTGGGTGGGTATTATTGGTGTTTTCTATTTTTTCATGATTCGTCCGCAGCAGAAAAAGCAGAAAGACCAGCGGTCATTCATTGACAATCTGAAAAAAGGCGATAATGTTGTCACCATTGGTGGTTTGCACGGTAAAGTTTACTCCGTTGAGGCGGCTACCGTTACTTTAGAACTAGATAAAGGTCTTAAGCTGACTTTTGAAAAAACGGCAATTTCACGCGAGGCATCGGTTAAAACACCCGCCTAAATTCGCGTAACGCCTATCTTTTAGATAACCGGATAGTTATTTCTATCCGGTTTTTAAATTTTCAGGTAATTTGCCACCACGAGATCTGTGAGAACTGTTAACTGAAAATTGTGCGTGTCTCTAAGTAATTCATCACCCCGCCCCATTCACCTGCCAACGCTGCTGCTTTGCCTGTTGCTAGCTACGTTGATCTGGCTTCTGAATACCCTGAATAAGGACAAATACACGGTTAACATCCAGTATCCAATTCAATTTGAATACGACCGGAATACCTTTATTCCGCTTTCTCCGCTTCCCCAAAACATTACGGTTAATGTGTCGGGAAATGGCTGGATTCTGCTACGAAAGACTTGGCTTCCTTTTCAGAATAAACCCGTTGTTTACCGGATTACCGATCCCCTTCGCGCTACGTCGATTAACTTGTCTCAATTGACGGCTTCGGTAGCCGAACAAACCAAGGAAGTGCACGTCAATACGGTGGCGGGCGATACGCTGGCGCTTGAGTTTGACCGACGGACCGAGCGGATCATCCCCGTTGCGGTCGACAGCGGTGCTATTGATCTGGAGGATCATTACATCATTACCAGCCTAATTAATATACAACCCCGTACGGTTCAGGTAGATGGTCCGGCGCGAATTGTAGGCAGTTTACCCGATACCTTGCGGATATCCATTCCTGAGCAGCGAATTACCAACAATTTTGACGGTGAAGTCCCCTTAAACTACCCGGACAACTCCCTTCTGAAGGTCAGCACCAACCGTGTGAAAGTTAGTTTTGAAGTGGCCGAACTCTTACAGCCTTTACCCACTCCATCCACGCCCAAATGAATGCTTCGGAGCCGCGTCCCTTACAGATTGGTGTAACCGGTGGTATTGGTACCGGAAAAAGCCTGGTTTGCCGCATTTTCAACGCTTTAGGGATTCCGGTTTATGAAGCCGATGAACGAGCGAAATGGCTGGTTAACCACGATGCGATTTTGCGGGCAGATATCATTCGTTTACTGGGGCCTAACGCCTACATGCCGGCGGGTGACCTGCTATCCGGGCAGTATAACCGCGCCTGGGTAGCTGCGCAGGTGTTCAATCACCCCGAACGTTTGCAAAGCCTTAACGCCTTGATTCATCCACGCGTTTACGCCGATACAGCATCCTGGGTCACTACGCACCAGCACTTGCCTTATGTTGTCAAAGAAGCGGCAATCATGAAAGCCGCGGGCGATGGCAATACGCTTGATAAGGTAATCGTGGTTCAGGCACCGCTCGAACTACGCCTTCAGCGCATTCGAAAACGCGATCCGCACCGCACGGAAGAAGAAATTATTAACATTATCAACCGACAGGCAACCGAAGCCGAGCGGCTGGCCATCGCTGATTTTGTCATTCATAACGACGAGAAAAGCCTGTTAATTCCGCAGGTTATCCAACTTCATCGCTTATTTTCGTCATCGCAGAACGCCTAGAAAAGCGTCTGCTTTGCCTTTACGAATCATCACCAAACTAAATCCATGCGAAAATATATTCTTCCGCTGATTGCCTGCGCCGTTAGCTTCGGAGCAGGTGCTTTCATGGCTAGTGACGACCCTAAAAAGCCCATCACTGCCGATTTAACAAATGCGGCCTCCCGCCTTCTGGGACTAGAGTTTTCGGAGGCTGAGCGTGACTCCATGCTCGGCAACCTGAACGATCAACGCAGTGATTACGAAGCCATTCGGAAAATTGATCTAAGTAACGACGTTGCTCCGGCACTCTATTTCAATCCCCGGCCAGCCGGTTTTCAGATGCCGCAGGGAGCTAGTTCCTTTAAGGCCAGCCCTATTGGTAAAGTGGCATTACCAGCCAATCGAACTGACCTTGCTTATTACACGGTTGCCCAGCTCGGTGAACTCATTCGTACACGCCAGATTACATCCGTTGAGCTGACCAAATTTTTTCTAAACCGGCTAAAAACCTATAACCCAAAGTTGCTGTGCGTCATTACCTTAACAGAAGAGCTGGCCCTGGAGCAAGCTCGTCGGGCAGACACGGAAATTAAGGCCGGTAAATACTGGGGTCCCTTGCATGGTATCCCCTATGGCGCGAAGGACCTGCTGGCCAAAAAAGGCTATAAAACGACCTGGGGGTCTGTCCCCTACAAGGACCAAACCATTGACCTTGACGCTACCGTTATTCAGCGGTTAGAGAAAGCAGGGGCTGTTTTGTGCGCAAAAATGACGCTGGGCGAACTGGCGATGGGCGATGTCTGGTTCGGTGGTATGACCCGTAATCCCTGGGATACGAAAGCGGGTTCCAGTGGCTCCTCGGCTGGCTCGGGTTCAGCAGTTGCGGCTGGTTTACTTCCATTTGCCATTGGTACCGAAACGCTGGGGTCGATTGTATCGCCATCCACAGTCAACGGAGTAACGGGTTTGCGTCCTACATTTGGTCGTGTAAGCCGTCACGGAGCGATGGCCCTTAGCTGGTCGATGGACAAAATTGGCCCCATGACGCGCTCAGTCGAAGACTGCGCCCTGGTGTTTAATGCGATTTATGGCCCCGATGGAGCTGATCAAACGGTGGTCTCCGCTCCTTTTCGGTATGCGCCTGTAAATTCGCTGAAAGGTGTACGCATCGGTTACGTTAAAATTGGCTTCGATGGCGATTACTCGACCAAAGCCAGCGATCAGGCAGCACTTGATCTTCTAAAAAAGCAGGGTGCGGAGTTAGTCCCCATCGATTTACCCGACCTACCTGCCAGCAAATTGCTTTTTCTCTTGAGTGCCGAAGCTGCCGCCGCGTTCGACGAGCTAACGCGCTCCGGGAAAGATGACCTGATGGTGCGGCAGTTTAAAAATTCGTGGCCCAATGAATTTCGTTCGGCACGCTTTATCCCTGCCGTGGAGTATATTCAGGCTAACCGGGTGCGTACCAAGCTCATCGACGCCATGTACGCCACGCTGAAAAAAGCCAAGGTAGATGTTTACATTTCACCCACATACCGGGGCGGCAACCTGACCGTTACTAACCTGACGGGGCACCCCTGCGTTGTGTTGCCCAATGGTTTTAATGCTAAAGGCTTGCCAACCAGCATTACGTTTACGGGTCAGTTGTACGAAGAAGGAAAAGTACTCGCGATTGCCAAAGCGTATCAGGACGCAACAACCTGGCACCAGAAACACCCCAACTTATAAAGCAAAAAGGACAGCATCTCTGCTGTCCTTTTTGTTAATTGACTGTGCTACTCTTTAAATGCTTATCCAGGTAATCTGTGTATTGCTGGTGCAGCAGCAGGTAACTGGGACCATTGTAGGCAACCCCGTGCGCACCCGGCGGATAAATGCGTAAATCATGGTCTTTTCCGGCATCAATCAGGGCGTTAACCAACTGCATGGTATTCCGAATGTGGACGTTTTCATCCATTGTCGAATGCGCAATAAACATCTTGCCTTGCAGGTTTTTAGCGTAGGTTGACGAAGCGCTTTTCTGGTATTTCGCTTCATTTTCCGGCATTAATCCCATGTAACGCTCGGTATAAATACTGTCATACAAACGCCAGTCGGTAACGGGAGCACCCACCAGAGCGACCTTAAAGATACCCGGATGCGCCAGCATGGTGTAGCTGCTCATGTAACCGCCGTAGCTATGCCCACGAATAGCCATTCGGTTGCCATCGGCCCAAGGCAACGTAGCCAGGTATTTGGCCGTTTCAACAAAATCCAAGCTTTCGTACTGGCCTAATTTTTCGTACGTAACCTTCTCGAAAGCGCGTCCGTAGGCACCGCCGCCCCGGTTGTTTACGCTAACAATCACGTAGCCTTGCTGCGCCAGCCACTGGTGCCAGCCACCGCCACCGAAATCGTTGTAGACCGACTGAGCCCCTGGCCCGCCGTAGATGTCTATCACAACCGGATATTTCTTGTTTTGGTCAAAATCGAGCGGTTTGATGACAGAAATGTCAATTTTCTGCCCATCCGACGTGGTGAAGTTCATTAGTTCCTTTGGCGCGTAGGCATGCGTATTCAGGTATTCGCGCACACGGGCATTGTCTTCCAGCGTCTTGATTTTTTTGCCTTTGGTATCCCAAAGTTCTACCTGCGTAGGCGTTGTTATGTTGGAATACCGATCAATGAAATACTGGCCATTTGGCGAAAAATTAACCGTATGCCGCCCCGCTGTCTGGGTAAGCTTCCGCTTGTTTTTCCCATCAAAATCAACCACATACAGTTGTCGCTCAAGCGGCGATTGCTCCGTCGAGATGTAATAAATTTTCTTGGCTTTAGCATCCACACTGTGGACATACGTCACTTCCCAGCCACCTTTGGTTACTTGATTGAGGAGCTTTCCGGTATAATCGTAGCGGTAAACGTGCGCGTAGCCATCCCGCTCCGATACCCAGAAAAACTCTTTTGTTTCGGTTGGGAAATAGAAGTAATGCATGATACCAGCGAAGAAATCGAAAATATCAACCCAGGTATCCGACTTTTCTTCCATGATCTGTTTGGCACTTCCTGTCCGGGCGTCAGCCAAAAACAGCTTCAGGTGGTTTTGCTTGCGATTCAGATGAACTAGGGCAAGCTGGCCTTCCTGCGCTGTCCAGTAAATACGGGGGATATACCCATCTCCCAGATCGACTTTCATCCATTGTTTGCTGCGGTTCGCAATTTCAACCACACCGATGCGCACAGTCGGATTGCGATCGCCAACACGGGGATACGGCAAAGAATCGAATTTTTCGTCAAATCCTTTGTAATCCGTCAGGCGGTACAGCGGAACCTGCCGCTCATCAGACTGCCAAAACGCAATGAACTTGCTATCCGGCGACCAGTCCCAAGCCTGGGCAAGTCCAAATTCTTCCTCATACGCCCAGCCAAAACGACCGTTGTAAAAAAAGGGTACTGCATCGTTAGTCAGTTGGGTTTCCTGCTGCGTACCGAAGTCGAACACGTACAGATTTCCTCCCCGCTCGTAGCCTACTTTTGAGCCATCCGGCGAAACCTCCGCGGTCTGCGCATCTTTGGCAACCTGTTTCAGGCTTTTATTAGCGACCGAATAAACGTAGTAATCGGAAACACCTGACCGCCGCCAGACAGGTCGGAAGTTGGTTTGGAAGACAATATTTTTTGAGTCCTTTGTCCATTGAAAAGACTGGTACTCAAAGGATTTTTCAGTGCCGGGAAATTTTAACTGGCTACCATCAAAAACCGTTTCTTCGCGTTGGTCTTTGGGCGAAAACGTTTTGATTACATTTTGTCCGGAAAGGTAAGAAAACTTCGTTCCTCCCTCGATCCAGTTGACGCTGCGGGGGCCGTTGGAACCTGCCAGTTGGTTGCTGGCAAACAGCGCCTCCTGTAAATTCTGATAGCGTTGTTTCTGTTGGGAAAACGCGGGAATGCTAACAACTAAAAAAAGCAGAACCCGGACGGTAAAATGGGATTTAAGCATGTCTGCGATGAACTGAGAGAAATTATTTTTCAAATTTAACGAAAAAATTCTTCCCGCTCATTCCTTCCCTCGCAACGCTAAATCCAGTCAAAAACCGTCCGGATACGTCTATATTAGTTATCAATTCGTAGAAAATCGCCGTTCTTGTCGAATTTCAGGTCTAGTCCATTTGATAATTCAATTTCGTATTCTGCATTGCCGTCGCGGTCTTTTTCCCAGCTAAAGATCGATTGCTGCGCAAAATTTGCCTTTGTATACGTCAGGATTTTCGCGGGTGTAACCACCGCATCTGGAATCGCCGTGTTCTTGCCGTCTACCTGCGTACACTCGCCCGCGTCGGTGAAATCCAGATCGAACCCGTTGCTGAGAATCACATCAAAGCTATTCTTAAGCCCATCTCGCTCTTTAGATACTTGTAAAATTTTCTCCTGTGGAAAATGTGTGCTTATAAAAGTAACGGCTCCTTGTGGCAATGAACTTTCAGGAACTACCTTATCGCTGTCACAGGACGACATAGCCAGGAAAGTAAAGGCAGAAAGGATAGCGAATGTCTTTTTCATGGGAGTATTTTTATGATTCTTGTGAGTCTATGACCCACGAATCACAACTTACCCCTACGGCCAATTGTTTTTTTACACTTCCATCTTCAAGGCACGACCAACTTCCTTTTGATATAGCCTTCCAATCGGCAGTTCCTGACCGCCAATATCAACGTGATTAGGAGTATATGCCTGAATTTTTTCGATGGCCACCATATAAGAGCGGTGAATGCGCAGGAAAGCGCTCTCCGGCAACATCTCTTCGAGCGAACTGATGGTTTGCTTCACAACCAGAGGCCGCGCCACGGTCGTTATGATTTTGACGTAATCTTTCAGGCTTTCGATGTACAGAATGTCGCGGGTAAACACTTTCACCATTTTCCGATCCACCCGAAAATAAAGGAAAGCGCTTTGCTCAGGGGCAGAGGTTTTGGGTTCTGGCAGCGAAATTGTGGGCTCACTGAGCCGGTTATCCACCCGCATTACTTTTGAGACTGCCTTTAAAAATCGCTCAAACGGAATGGGTTTCAGAAGATAGTCAACCGCGTCAAGGTCGAAGCCATCGAGCGCGTATTCGCGGTAAGCGGTGGTGAAAATAACTTTGGGCGGATGACTTAGGCTGCGTAAGAAATCGGTTCCAAGCAAACGAGGCATTTTGATGTCCAGAAACAGCAGATCCACGGCTTTTTCCTGCAAAACGCCGAAGGCCTGCACTGCATTAGGGCAGGTTCCGACCACTTCCAGACCATCGATCATGTCGATATACGATTTCAAGACTTCCAGAGCGGGCGGTTCGTCATCGACCAGTAGACAACGTAGTTTCATCACACGGTTTCAATTAAGGGCGTTGTTATAAAGCTCCTATGGTCAGGCCGGGTGCTTTCTTCGGCTAACTCCAGCGTCAGATAAACCATAAAGGTTTCTTCTTCGGGGACAACTTTGAGTTCGTAGCGGCCGGGATAAAGCAGTTCCAGACGCTTTCGCACGTTTTGCAGACCGATACCCCCTTCCTGCTTTAGTTTGCGTTCATCTGCCTCCCGGCTATTAATCAGCTTAAATTTCATTACCTGCTCCTGAACTACCAGATCCAGGTGCATCCAGGCTTGTTCCAGCTGCTCACTGGTGCCGTGTTTAAAGGCATTTTCTAGAAGCGGTATGAGCAAAAGCGGCGCAATCAACTTTTGCTGCGTATCGCCCTTTATTGTCACCGACATATCCAGGCGCGAGCCATACCGAAGTTGCTCAAGACCGATGTAATTACGCAAAAAAGCAATTTCTTTTTCCAGCGGCACCTCCGCCGCGTTGGCTTCATAGAGCATGTAGCGCAGAAGCTCCGCTAATTTTAACACCACCGAAGGCGAATGATCCGACCGATGCAACGTTAGCGAGTAAAGATTATTAAGCGTATTAAACAGAAAATGCGGGTGAATCTGGGATTTCAATAATTGCAACTCCGCCTGAAATTTTTCCTTCTCGATCTGGCGGTAAGCCTGCTGTTTTAAAAACCACACTTTCATGAGCTTGATCGCTGCCGCAAATCCCGCAACAGTAGTAGCTCCGCGAAATCCCGCCATCAATAAATACGTAAACCGGCTTGGCCTCGTGCTGCCATCTCCACCCAGCCACTGGTGTACGGGCGTAACAACAAACGCAGAAAGTAAAGATGACACAGACGCACTGGCAAACGAAAATAAGAGAATACCCAAAAATATTTTCAAATACTGGCCCTGCTGCAAATAGCGGGGGAATAACACATAGATAATTCCGTACGCCAGGGTCATGTGTGCAGGCATAAAAATCAACGCATCTACACCCGAAAATATAAACCCTTTTAGAAAAGCGGTTACCTTATCGTGACCCTGCTGCAACAGATTGCCAATCGGAAAGACACCATACAACAACGTAAAGCTTAGCCAGACGACCAACCAGAACAGACCGTGCCGCGCCAGCCGGTAACGAGGCCGGTTTGAAAAGATAAAATTGTTGTCAAATAGTTGCATACGAACGTCCGATTACTGGCCGAATATAGACAAACAGCCCCAGAAACGCCTCTTCACCAGATAGATAGTAGACAAACGGCACTGTTTTATCGCTGAATGGTTTTTTCTATCGCCGAATTGCATTAATCGCTCATTCGCTCTTCTCTGCCTATCAAGCCAATGCACTGGACGAAATACGCAGCGAAGCCATTCAGGAGCTATTACTTTTGATTCATCATTCACAGTAAACAACAAGCACGATGAAAACACGCGTAAACAGCCTCTACACAGTAGTTCTTTTTCTATTAATAACACTACCTAGTTTCGCCCAACGTAAGCCCACTCCCCAGCCTTCTAAAGATGGGTATTGGGTAGTCGAGACGGTCCCCGGCGCCGAACGGAAAACTACGGCCTATTTCTATAACCAGACGCATACGCTCATTTACCGGGAAAACTTAAAAACTACCCGCATCAACTTACGCCGGTCCAAGACCCTGGCTCATTTCAACACCGTCCTGGAGCAGGCCCTCCGCCAATATAGCACCACGCA
Source organism: Tellurirhabdus bombi (assembly GCF_021484805.1). Lineage (NCBI taxonomy): Bacteria > Pseudomonadati > Bacteroidota > Cytophagia > Cytophagales > Spirosomataceae > Larkinella > Larkinella bombi. Next base: position 529,687 of record NZ_CP090557.1, read on the forward strand.
GCAGCTTGCATCGGATCAGAATTGGGTAGCCGTTCGGATTCGTTAATGAAATTTGGTTGTCGTAGTTTGGTTAGTACGCCCAGCCATGCCCCGGTCTATTCGGTTCATTCCGAGAGGCCGGGTATTTTTTTGTCTAGGGAAGACAAAGAATAGAAATTTAGCCGAATTTAAACCAAGTTCTTTATTTTAGGGCGATTACAGCTTTTGCTTTCCGGCTAAGGTCCTGTTGGGAATTTGTAAAATCGTTTATCGTGCGTAAGTTATTCATTGGCTTTCTGAGTGTTGTCGGCGGAATTCTCTTTCTTTTAGTTGGTTATGCTTATCACAACAGCCGTGATCGCCACCCTGGTTATGCGCTGGACTTAACAATCGATGCTCCACTACAGGCTAAGCCTTTGCAAGTTGGCTTTTCAGCGCTGAAAATTACCCCTATCCTCGCTGATCATTGGAGGGATAAAAACGGAAATGCCGCCTACGAACCAGAACTAGGCGACACTTATCAGGATGGAAATGGCAACGGCCGGTTCGATGCCTATTGGATGGCGGGCTTCCGCAATCGCCGGGCGGCTAACGGCATACACGATGACCTCTGGGCACGCGCAATAGTGATTGACGATGGGCAGACTCGGTTGGCTATTGTCGCCCTTGATTTGCTGGGTTTCAGCCATAAAAACGTCATTAATGTTCGCAAAAAACTACCCGCCCGCGCCAAAGTCAACTATGCTATTGTGTGCAGTACGCATAATCATGAGGCTCCCGACCTACTCGGTTTATGGGGTGAAAAACGGTACGAGTCTGGCGTTAATAAAGCATATGAGCAATTTGTAGAAGACCAATCTACTAAGGCTATCATGCTGGCCGTTAAGAATTTGCAACCCGCCCGCCTCCGATTCGCTCAGGATTCAACGGGTGCCGACTCGCTTATCCTCGACACGCGAAAACCGCTGGTAAAGGACGCAGGAATCTACATCATGCAGGCGTTGGCCGCCGATAAAGACACGACGCTCGGAACGCTTGTTGTGTGGGGAAACCATCCCGAAACGCTCTGGGACAAGAATTTACAACTCACGTCTGACTTTCCACATTATGTTCGTGAATACCTTGAAAAAGGAATCCAAGACACGACAGCTACCGTCCAGCCGGGCTTGGGCGGAACTGTTGTTTACGCCTCTGGCTGTGTTGGCGGCCTGATGACTACCTCGCCTAAAGTAGCCGTCAAAGACCCCGTAACTGCCCAAATGTATCAGGAGCCTTCTTTCGATAAGGCCGCCGCCGAAGGCAAAAAGATAGCCATGTTGGTATACAAAGCCTTACAAAATGACATTACCATTGTTACAGAATCAGGGATTCAGTTACGAGCACGCACGCTTGAGTTGCCCCTAATTAACCGGCTTTTTCAATTGGGCGTAGCAGCGGGAATTCTGGACATGGGCTACAGCAGTTGGGGCATGTTGCGCACCGAAATTGCCGCCTTTCAGCTTGGTGAAGCCAGTTTTCTGTGCGTTCCCGGCGAACTTTACCCGGAAATCGCCAACGGGGGCGTAGAGTCGCCGCCAGGTGCTGACTTTAGAAGCAGGCCGCTGGAAACCCCTCCGCTTCGTAGCCTGATGAGAGGGAAATACAAGTTTGTGCTAGGATTGGCCAATGATGAACTCGGATACATTATCCCGAAAAGTGAGTGGGACGAAAAGGAACCGTATCTTTACGGGTCAAAGCAAAAGCCCTATGGCGAAATCAACTCCGTTGGGCCGGATACAGCGCCGAAATTATACCAGTCGTTAGCGGAAATCCTGCGCGATTTATAATGCTAAATAATTTATTTCTATGCGGATTTTGATTATAGAAGATGAGCAGGAAGTAGCCTCGTTTATCAAAAGTGGCTTGGAAGACTATGGTTTAGAGGCAGATACGGCGGGCGATGGCCTGATTGCCCAGCGCATGCTAGCCAACAATGAATACACAACCGTTATCCTGGATGTAAACCTACCGCTGATCAATGGTTTTGAGTTGTGTAAGATTATCCGGGAGCGCTACGAGGATTTGTCTATTCTAATGCTTACCGCTTTGGGAAGTACCGAAAGTAAAATTACGGGCCTGGATGCAGGTGCAGATGATTACCTGGTGAAGCCTTTTGAATTTCGTGAATTGATGGCTCGTCTGCGGGCGTTGAATCGCCGAAAAGGAAACAATCATACCGAAGCCATTGTCCTTAAAATAGCTGATTTAGAATTAAATCAACAGAGCAAAACGGTTAAAAGAGGATCGCAGAAAATAGCCTTGACAGCTCGCGAGTTAGCGCTTCTTGAATTCTTTATGAAAAATCAAAATAAAGCGCTAACTCGAAGTGAAATTACCGAAAAAGTTTGGGATGTTAATTTTGATACAGGTACAAATGTCGTTGATGTTTATGTGAATTATTTACGAAAAAAAATCGATAAAGATTTCACTCCAAAGCTCATTCACACCATCAGCGGAATCGGTTATATTATGCAAGAATCTGACGATTAATAAATGAAAATTCGGGCCCGGCTTTCGGTTACATTTCTTTTAATTGTAGCAGCGAACCTGCTTATATTTACGTTTGTCATTTATTTTATTTCCGAATATTATCGCCAAAAAGATTTTTACAATCGATTGAGCGATAAGGCTAAAACAATGGCGCGTTTATTAATTGAAGAAGATGAGGTTAGCCCCAAAATTATTCAATTAATTGAACGCAACAACCTAACCGCCCTGCCAAAAGAGCATATCATTATTTATAATCCTAACAACAAGATTATCTATGCCAGTGTTGATACCCCCAACAAGATTGTAGAAGAACTTAACCTTTTAAATCGGGTCCGTACCAAGAAAGAATTCTTTGTTCGTTACGCAGGTCAGGAGATTGTTGGTTTGGTATATCCATTTCAAAATCAGGAATTTGCGGTCATTGCCTCTGCCTATGATGAATATGGTTTAGCCGAGATGGAACACCTTCGGACGATTCTTGGTTTTGGGCTTATTTTTAGTTTGACGCTGGTTGGGCTATCAGGCTGGATTTACGCGGGTCGGTCGCTAAAACCCATTTCCGCGGTTATTCGGCAAGTTGATCAGATTACGGCCTCCAACCTGGCCCAGCGTGTTACAGCCGGAAACGATGAGGACGAAATAGCCCAGTTGGCCCAGACGTTCAATCTGATGCTTGACCGCGTACAAAGCGCTTTCGAAGTCCAGCGCAACTTTGTGGCTAACGCTTCTCACGAGCTTCGTACTCCGCTAACCATAATCACTGGTCAGATCGAAGTGACGCTTATCAAAAGGCGCACGGTAGAAGAACACGAAGCCAAATGGAAGTCCGTTTTGGAAGTCATTAAACGCCTCAACAAACTATCCAATAACCTGCTTGAACTTGCCCAGGTAAGCCTCGACGATGCTCCAATGAACTTTCAGGAAATTGCCCTGGATGAGGCAATTTACCAGGCCGCGCAGATGCTGACTACCAAACAGCCGAATTATCACGTCATTTTTTCGTTTGAAGGAAATACCATAGCGCTCCAACCTTCTTTGACGGTACAGGGCAATAAATCGCTTTTAAATTCGGCTTTTTTAAACTTAATGGAGAATGGATGTAAATTCTCCGATAAAGGGCAGGTCGAAGTGATTTTAGGTGCCAATGACCAGTGGGTTACCGTGCAAATTAAAGACGAAGGAATTGGCATTTTAGAGTCTGACATTAAGCATATTTACGAACCTTTTTTCCGCGCCGAAAACGCAAAACGAATCCACGGCTATGGAATTGGCCTTCCCTTAACGTACCGGATTATTCAGCTTCACCACGGCCAAATCTCCGTTTCTTCTCAAATTAATAAAGGAACATCTTTCTTTATTAAATTCCCAAAAAATCTCTAATCGTTTTCTAATCATATTGCCATCAAATTCTAATAGCATTGTAATCGTTTTCTCATTAAGCTCTAACATTTTCCTAATTGAGCGTCTTTATATTTGCAGTAGTTTTGTATCATCTCATTCCTGCATCCCATTAATTCTAAAAGAGAAAAACGATGGTACCTGAAAATAGTAATCTCAAAAGAAACAAAAAGCTCCTTCTTAATTGGGGTATCGTTTGGGGACTTCTTTTCGCTACAATTGCCCTGGATCTTTACCTTGACTATCGTGAAAAAAATATAGAAGGACGCACCTACCGCTCTCAATACAACGCCAAGGTTAAAGAAGTTGATTCTCTGCAAGTTGTAAAAAGCCAGCTAGAGAAAGAACTATTTGAAATAAGATCGAAACAAGAGCAGAGCGCCTTGTCAAATCAAGTAGACGATTTGGATGACCGCGCGGCAATAATTGCCAAAAAGTAATCCACCCAACAGCATCCCCTACACCAGTGATGAATACACCGAAATCGAATCGACTTATTGATTTTAGCAACGTAGAAGGCGATATCCGAGGCGGTGTTGTTTCATTTCTTGTGGCCGTTCCTTTGTGCCTGGGCATCGCCCTGGCTTCGGGCGCCCCTCTTTTTGCCGGCATCATCGCCGGAATCGTAGGCGGTCTGGTCGTTGGTATCTTTAGCCGTTCTGCATTAAGTATATCTGGCCCGGAAGCAGGCCTCATTGTCGTGGTTCTGGGAGCCATCGAAACGCTTGGTTCATTTCCTACCTTTTTGCTGGCAACCTGTCTGGCAGGTATAATTCAGATTGGGCTGGGTTATGCACGAGCCGGGATTGTCAGCAACTTTTTCCCTTCATCGGTTATAAAGGGAATGTTAGCCGGGATTGGTGTTATTCTGATTATCAAGCAAATTCCGCACTTGGTTGGCTATGATGCTGACTCAGCAGAAGGCTTTTCGCTTTTTCAGCCGGGCGGCTTTAACATCATCGAACAATTCAAAATGGCGCTCGGTCAGCTTAATGCGGTAGCCATCATTATTTCTGTTGCGTCTTTAGCCATTTTACTCCTGTGGGAGCGGCCTTTTTTCCGCCAGCACGCCTTCCTGAAAAATATTCCGGCAGCTCTTATTGTCGTTATTCTAGGCATTTTGATTAATAGCGCCGTAAATCTGATTAACCCTGCCCTAGCGCTACAAGGTGGGCACTTGGTTCAGTTACCTGTTCCCGACAGCGCAGCCGCTTTCCTTGATCTGTTTACCTTTCCCGACTTTTCGCAGTGGAATAACCCGCAAGTTTACACGGCTGCCGTTTCAATTGCGCTGGTAGCCAGCCTTGAAGCTTTATTAGCGGTTGAAGCAACGGATCAATTGGACCCCTACAAGCGTAAAACACCGTCAAACGCGGAGTTGAAAGCGCAGGGAGTTGGCAATATTGTTAGCGGCCTGATTGGTGGTATTCCCTTGACCTCGGTTATCGTGCGGAGTTCAGTTAGTATCAATGCCGGGGCACGCACGAAGCTGGCCGCCTTGATTCATGGCACACTTTTGCTGGTCTGTGTAATCACTCTTCCGGTTGTTCTGAACATGATTCCCTGGGCTTCCCTGGCCTCAATTCTATTGATTACGGGGTATAAACTCACCCGAATAAGCATTTTTAAGCAGCTTTACAGTGAAGGCTTTATTAAGTTTCTTCCATTTGTTGCTACGATTGTTGCCATTTTGCTAACGGATTTGCTAACCGGAATTGCCATTGGGATGGTAGTTGGCCTTTTCTTCATCTTGCGGGAAAATTACCTCAACGGTCACCAAACGCATACCTACGTTGATCAAGGCATCAAGCGCATCCGAATCAGCCTTGGCGATTATGTCTCGTTCTTGAGTAAGGCGAGTATTGTCAAGCTGCTGAAAGATGTTCCTGATAACTGCATCCTCGAAATTGACGGAACAAACTCTTCCTATATCGACAGTGATGTGGTCCAAACCATTCTCAACTTTGAAGAAACGGCCCGGCTGCGAAACATCCGTTTGATTTTCCTTAGAGGGCCAGAAGAGCACAAAACGCAAGTTGAGCCATCTGGTCCAGCACCATCCCCCGTTGAAGCACAGCTTAAAGCAGTAAGTTAATATAAGAGTTCTTTTATGATGCGGTGTCTCAGGAAGAGACTTGCTACTGGCGAGTCTCTTCTTTTTTTGTTTAAAATCTGCCTTAAAAGGCTTTGGGAAGATAATCAGGCACTTAAGTCAACAAAGCATGTACCTCGTAAACATTCACTAAGGGATTCTAACTTATCCCGAAACAATTGGTTTATTGGATAAATTTACCGAATACCATGAATTTACTTGAGCTTGCCCATAACCCCGCCCAAACCGCAAAGGCCGTACGTTTGCTTTACGTTCAGGATACCATGCCTGGCATTACGCGTCATCGCAAGGGTGACCGATTTATTTACAAAGATGCCAAAGGCACGGAGGTTAAGGATGAAGATACATTAAGCCGTATTCATAAAATGGTGCTTCCGCCAGCCTGGGAGCGCGTCTGGATTTGCGCAAAACCCAATGGACACCTTCAGGCTACCGGAATCGATACCAAGGGACGTAAGCAGTATCGGTACCACACGAACTGGAACGCCATTCGAACCGAAACCAAATTTTTTCGCATGATTGCTTTCGGCGAACACCTTCCGCTTCTACGCGCTCGGCTGGAAAAAGACCTAAAGCAACGCGAACTGACAAAAGAAAAAGTTATCGCCATTGCGCTGTCTGTGATGGAGCAGACGTTGATTCGGATTGGTAACGCTTCCTACGAGAAGGAATACGGGTCATATGGGCTTACCACCTTGAAAGACAAGCATGTAAATGTAGATACGGGTAAAGTTAAATTCCGCTTTAAGGGCAAAAAAGGCGTTTTCCACGACATTACAGTTAAAGACCGCCGGCTAGCGAAACTCGTCAAAGCGTGTCGCGACATTCCTGGCAAAGAGCTGTTTCAGTATTATGATGAAAACGGCGAGAACCGGAGCATCGACTCGGGTATGGTAAATGACTACCTGCGGGAAACGGCAGGTGATGATTTTACTGCTAAAGATTTTCGTACCTGGGCGGGCACCGTCAATGCTTTAAGAATGCTGGCAGAACTGGAACCTTGCGAAACCGAAAAAGAACTCAAGAAAAACGTCAACACGGTGCTGGAAGAAGTGGCCCATAAACTGGGAAATACAAAAACCGTCTGCCGTAAGTATTATGTACACCCGCAAGTTTTAGAAGCCTATGAGTGCCAGGATTTGAATCCATATTTCCAGCGAAAAAACCGGTTTCGTCAGACCAGCAAGTACGGCCTTGATTCTACAGAAAAGCTACTGCTTACGTTCCTGAAAGACCAGCTTAAGCAGGTAGCCCGGAAAACGGGTAGCCGGGCCTTGCAACAAGCGGCTTAGCTCTACGACTGACCCTGCGCTTTTACCCAACAGTTGTGGTCGCATCTTTTGCAGCAAGCATGAGGCTGGGGTTCCAGCTTTGTTACATTGCCACAGTTACGACAGGCATACAGGCCCGCCTCCTGGATGTCTTCAAACGTCTGATTGAGCAATTTAGGCAGAATCGGTAAGCCCGGTTTTACATCTTTATCTTCCTGTAGGAACACACTGAGTTCGCCATGTGGCTCTAGAATGGCCACGCGTACCTGACCAAGTTGCTCAACGCCCGACAGCCTTAATTCAGCGAACAATTCGTCCAGGCCAAGATCTTCTTCGTCAAAGTTTTGCTTGTCAATGCATCCATTTTCGATTACGTAGACTGGCTTACCTTCCAGTGCCACCCGAATTTTTTTGTTTTTATCGCTGATTCGGGTGGCGAGCTTATAACAACTCATCATAACCACGAAAACAACAATAACTACCAACAGGGGAACATCGTCGTAAAACATGGGGTCACCGGCGGCTGAGCCTAAGCCAATCACCAGTACCAGTTCATAAACGGATAATTGTTTAACTTCCCGTTTCCCGGAAACCCGAAGTGCCAGCAAGATAACCAGGAACATAATAAACGTTCGTAAGGCTACCTCGAGCAGGTAGAGGCCCGGAAAATCATGGAGGAAGATACGCTGCCAATCAAACGCAACAACAGGCTCTTTCATGAGTTGCTGTTATTTGCGGCCTGCACTTCAGGTGCGCTGTCCTTTCGGATTTTTTTATTTCGATTTTGAGCCCATTCTTGGGCGCGAGCCGTGGCAATTGAAATTGCGCGGGCATCTTCGTGGCCTTCCGCCAAGAGGGCATTGGCAATTTCGATGGCTTTATTCCGCACCGGCGCCATGAAGTTTTTCAACGACGGTGGATAATTTTCTTTTGTCCAGGGCATGAGTTTGATGGATGAGTAAGGAGGGGAAGCGGTGCACTTTGCTACCTAAATTTAAACTAGATTCAGGCCGAAAAGTTACTCCTACTCAATCATTTATTCATGCTTATTCTGCTATTTTCCCACTTCCTGCAAAATTAGGCTACTTAGCCGCAGCAGTTCAATTTCTGAGATTTTAGTGTTGTATTCTGCATTAATTAGCCGCGTTTCCGCTGCCACGGCATTTCGTTGTACGTCCCTGAATTCAACCGAGGTTGAGTTTCCGACGCGGTAACGCTCAAAGGCAATGTCTACGTTTTCGTTGGCTATTTTGTAATTTTCGTTCTCAAGATTTACCAGCGTCAGGCTATTGCGGTACTGTGAATAGGTTTGTTCCAGCGCCTGCGCAATCAGGATTTGTTGCTGGCCTTGCTGGTATTCCGTAATAAGAGCATTTGTTTTGGCATTATTGATTAGTCGCCGCTGGTTGAATCCTGTAAAAATGGGAATAGAAGCCTGAATACCGTACGTAAAAATATCATTTCGGCCCCGGCGAACCCCAAAACCACCCTGATTGTCAATAGCCGTAAAGTTATAACCAGACACCAGATTGACCACGGGCAATTGAGCGGCTCTCGTCAATTGGGTATTTAGATCGGCTACACGCCGGTTTAAGGTGGCCGTTACCAACTGCGGATTATTGGTGTTTGCTGCTTCGCGTAAACGATCGATGGCTAGATCTGTCCGTACAATAATCGTATCCTGCACGACAAACTCCGTAGCCGGATCGCGCACCAGCAAGGTATTCAGAAAAACTTTAGCATTTCGCACGTTCTGCTCCTGCGATACCATAGCCGAACTATCGGTGTTGTAATCCACCTGCGCCGTCAGAAAATCCACTCTCGATCGCGCTCCTACTTCGTAATTGCCACGGGCCAGGTCCAGGCGTTCCCGCGAAATATCAAGTGCCTGGCGCAACGAAAGAAGCTGCTGCAATTGGCGAATAACATCATAGTAAGCAGTTGCTACGTCGGCTACTGTCAATTCGATGTTTGCCCGCGTATTTAGCTCGCTGATTTTGACTAATTCCGATAGGCGGTCGTAGCTGTAAAAGACACCAAAGCCATTGAAGAGGTTCCAGTTAAGCGACAGGCCAACGGTTGAACTCCGGTTAAGCGCACCGTAAATCTCCTGCCGAGGCCGAATGTTGTCCAAAAAATCCTGTCGCAGGTTTTGAACGGAGTTGTTGTTGTTGAATGTCCCATTGATCGAAGGCAGAAAAGCGCCAAAAGCAAACCGAAAGTCATTTCGGCTAATCTGTTCCTGCGATTTAGCAATGCGAATCTGATAGTTTCGCTCCAATGCCAGCGAGATAGCCTCCTGCAAGTTGATTGGATCACCTACCTGTACGATACGGTCCTCCAATTTAGCACGTTGCGCAGGCGATTTTATAATTTGAGAGTGGGCTGTTAAGAAAGAACAAATGAAAAGTATACTAACTAAAGAGCGCATTCTGAGTAGGCGTTACGTTTAACCCATCAAAATTAGAATATATTCTAACATTCTAATCCATCTGCCAAATTTTGCTTGTCATTTTAAACCTTAATTCTTCTATATTTAGCCGCTTATCTTAAATTCTAATGAAAAAAGCAGCTTTCGGCTTATTGCTCCTCTTTCTTCTCCAAGCTTGTTCGACTAAAAAAAAGGCTGACCTTATTGTCCATAACGCCACGGTATATACTGTTGATTCGGCCTTTACGACCGCACAGGCATTCGCGGTGAAAGACGGAAAATTCCTCGCCGTTGGAACGGACAAGGCTATTTTAGAGCAGTACGAAGCCGATATCGTGGCTGATTTGAGCGGCAAACCGGTTTATCCCGGCTTTTACGACCCTCATTCCCATTTCTTTGGCCTCGGTCAGGTCCTTGACCAGGCTGACCTGGTTGGCACAAACTCGTTCGAAGAGGTAATTGACCGGCTGAAAACGTACCACCAAAAGCATTCAGATGCCATCTGGCTTGTTGGTCGGGGCTGGGACCAGAATGACTGGACAGACAAACGTTTTCCGAGCAAAGAAAAATTAGACGCCGCTTTTCCAAATGTTCCTGTTGCACTAATGCGCGTGGATGGCCATGCTCTGCTGGTCAATTCCAAGGCCCTCCGCCTAGCCCGAATCACGGCAGGCACCAAAATAGCCGGTGGTGAAATCGTTCTGAAAGATGGCGAACCGTCGGGGGTTTTGGTTGATAATGCCATGCAAATGGTCAAGCGCGTTATTCCGCAGCCCGATGCGAAAGACAAGGAACGCATGTTGTTGGCGGCACAGAAAGTATGTGTTTCACTCGGCTTAACGAGTGTTTCTGATGCGGGCCTCGACCGCCCGGATATTGAACTTATCGAAAAAATCCAGAAAGAAGGAAAGCTGAAAATTCGGGATTATGTCATGATTAGCCTGGGTGAATCCAATCTGGATTATTACCTCAAGAAAGGGCCTTTTCAAACCGATCGCTTAACGGTTCGGGCCTTCAAAGTCTACGCCGATGGCGCTTTGGGGTCGCGCGGGGCCTGTCTCCGCCAGCCCTACAGTGACCGCCCCGAAACCGGTGGTTTTCTGCTACTGAATCCTCAGGAACTTGAGCGCGTACTTACGCTGATCAGTAAAAGCGATTTTCAGGCTAATACCCACTGCATCGGCGATTCTTCCAATCACCTGATTCTGGATTTATACGGCAAGCTGCTAAAAGCGCCAAACCAGCGTCGCTGGCGCATTGAACACGCCCAGGTTGTCTCGCCGGATGATTTCTGGAAGTTCAATCGGTATTCGGTTATTCCCTCGGTTCAGCCTACCCACGCTACCTCCGACATGTACTGGGCCGCCGATCGCCTCGGCCCCAACCGCGTAAAAGGAGCTTACGCCTTCAAGGATTTGATGAAGCAGAACAACCTGATTGCCTTTGGTAGCGATTTTCCCGTCGAAGCCGTCAATCCGCTTTATGGCTTTCACGCTGCCGTTGCCCGGGTGGACGAAAAAGGCTATCCGCAGGGCGGCTACCAGATGGAAAATGCCGTTGATCGGGAATCGGCCCTGAAAGCCATGACGCGCTGGGCGGCCTTTGCCTGTTTTGAAGAGCACCTACGTGGTTCCATCGAAGCGGGCAAACAAGCCGATTTTGTGGTTTTGCCCAAGGACATCATGAAAATACCGGCTCCGCAATTGCGACAGGTTAAAATATCTCAGACCTGGATTGGTGGCGAGCGTTTGTTTTAATTACGCTTCCACCTTCGCCTCTTCACGCTTGCCTTCCTGCATCCACCGCCGGATGATTTGCGTCAGGGGCTTCGCCTCGATCAAGAACCCATCGTGGCCGTATAGGGAGTCAATTTCTTCGTAACGCGCATCGGGAATGTGCCGCGCCAGAAACTGTTGCTCGGCGGGTGGAAATAAAATATCTGAACGAATGCCCACCACCAGCGTTCGAGCCTTGATCCGCAAGAGCGCATTGATGATGCTGCCCCGGTTTCGCCCGACATTGTGCGAGTCCATGGCTTTCGTTAAATGCCAGTAGGTATAAGCATTAAACCGTTTCACCAATTTCTCACCCTGGTATTGCTGGTAGCTGGATGCTTTGTAGTTATCTAATTGTTCGTTATGATCCAGTGCCTGCGTAAAGCCGTAAGTATCGTAGTTTCTGTAAGAGAGCAACGCAATGGAACGCGCCGCCTTTAAGCCTGTTATACCTGCATCGTCCCGACTTTCCTGCCAGCTGGGATCCGCAGCCAGCGCCATGCGTTGGGACTCGTTAAAGGCAATTCCCCAAGGTGAATGAACGGCATTTGCCGCAATCAAAACTAAATTTTCAATAATACTCGGCTGCTGAATGGCCCATTCTACCGCTTGCTGGCCTCCAAGTGAACCTCCTACACAGGTATGGATGTGTTCGATGCCTAATTCCTGCCGCAATAAATCCAGCGCCCCGGCCATGTCACGCACTGTCACAAGCGGGAAATCATGGTAAAATGGTTTGTTCGTTCGCGGATTAATGGACAACGGTCCGGTTGACCCGTAACAGGAACTGAGCACGTTGGCACAAATGATAAACTGGTTTTCCGGGTCAAAATATTTTCCTGGACCAACCATGCCATCCCACCAATCGCCGGGGTCAGCACTGCCGGTTAGGGCGTGACAGATCCAAACGACATTGGAACGGCTCTCATTGAGCGTACCACGTGTTGTATAAGCCAGCCGAAAGCCCGGAAGTTCGTCACCGGATTCCAGCGGATAAGAAAATTTGTAGTCGAAAAATTTAGTCTCCATAGAATCATGTCCCGCAGCGCCCGTCGGCGTTGCGGGACAAGTAGATTAGTTCAACACAGGCGCAGATACTTGGGCAAAAGCCTGCTCAAGATCGGCTATAATGTCATCAATGTGCTCAATACCAGCCGAGATTCGCAATACGCCTGCGGCAACACCTGCCGATGCCTGCTCATGCTCGGATAGCTGCTGGTGGGTAGTTGAAGCCGGATGAATGATGAGCGTTTTCGAATCGCCGACATTGGCCAGGTGGCTGATTAGCTTCAGGCTGTTTACGAACGTATCAGCAGCTTCGCGGCCTCCTTTCACTTTAAATGTAAACACACCGCCAAAGCCTCTTTTCAGGTATTTCTTGGCTAGTTCATGGTAAGCACTACTTTCCAGACCTGGGTAATTAACCGCTTCGACCTGTTCGTGTTTTTCCAGCCATTGGGCCAGCGCCAGCGCGTTCTGCACGGTACGATCTACCCGCAAAGACAACGTTTCCAGTCCTTGAATCAGCAGGAAAGAGTTAAACGGGCTAATGGACGGACCCCAATCCCGCAGGCCCTCCACGCGGGCGCGAATGATAAATTGAATATTCCCGAATGGACCATTCACTCCAAAAACATCGCTAAACACCAAGCCATGATAACCCGGTGATGGCTCGCTAAACTGCGGGTACTTGCCATTGCCCCAGTTGTATTTTCCACTATCGACAATTACGCCGCCAATGCTTGTGCCGTGGCCGCCAATCCATTTTGTAGCTGACTCAACCACAACTGCCGCTCCGTGTTCGATGGGACGGAACAAATAGCCGCCCGCGCCAAACGTATTGTCAACAATCAGGGGAATGTCATGCTTCTGCGCCAAGGCCGCAAACGCCTCAAAATCGGGGATATTAAAGCCGGGATTCCCGATGGTTTCCAGGTATAGTGCTTTCGTATTTTCGTCAATCAGGCGTTCAAAGCTGGCAACGTTATCGCCTTCGGCAAAGCGAACGTCAATGCCCAACCGCTTGAAAGATACTTTAAACTGATTGTATGTTCCGCCGTATAAGTAGGAAGTCGTCACGAAATTATCCCCGGCATTCAGGATGTTGTTCAGCGCAATAAACTGGGCTGCCTGCCCGGAAGCCACCGCCAGGGCAGCTACGCCCCCCTCCAAAGCCGCCACCCGCTTTTCAAAAACGTCGGTAGTGGGGTTCATGATGCGGGTATAGATATTTCCGAACGCCCGCAGCGCAAACAGATCAGCTCCGTGCGCTGAGTCATTAAATACGTACGACGTCGTTTGGTAGATAGGCACAGCCCGTGAATTAGTCGTACCGTCTACTTCCTGCCCGGCGTGAAGTTGCAGGGTTTCAAAATGCAATGGTTGATCTGCCATTTCTTTGCTAAAATTTGAGTGGCTGCCCAATTGCCGCACGGCAATGAGCAATTAATATGGGATAGGAATTTACTGTGCCGTTAGGCACAGCAGTGCATACGGAACCGCTTCGGTTCTTCGTTGCCGCGTGTGAGAAGATTCAGTTGCCCACCGAGGGCATACAACATCGAAATAGATTCATGATTTTAGCGATTTATATTTCCTACAGGATCGCCGAGGCGATAACTTAGGCGGGAATTAGCACCTTGCTACGCAGCAGGTTGCCAGAGGTTTACAGAGCCCGGTCTCTCCCCTCTTTCTGTATAAATCCATCGAACCGTTGAGCCGCCGAAACAGCTAGCCGGTGAACCAGCAGAAGTGGAACAGATTGACGAAAGCCAACCTTATCGAGGAATTGATAGCGCAATTATAAGCAAGAAAGCCTGTATGTGCAATCACTTTCGCCTCTTTTTAGCATAATCGCCTATTAGGTACAAACCCCTAACACCTACCCGGCAGAATGATGCGACCGAAAAAAATCCTGTTACTAGTTATCGATCAAGCCGAAATGGTATATTACTTTTGTGTTAAGTCAATTCCAATCATGTCCCAATTCTATCACTACGATAAAGATAAAGTATTCCGTCGGCCGGGGGTTACCTCGCTGAAAGATGCTATTGGGCAGATGCTAAAATCGTATCAGTTGCAAACCCGTTTCGACGAAACGTACCTCGAAGCATTCTGGGAAAAAATGATGGGTAAGGCAATCGCCTCCCGCACAAACCGTCTTTACGTTAAAAATCGTATTCTACACATCGAAATCTCGTCGGCCCCCCTACGGAGCGAGTTGGTCATTGCCAAGCAAAAAATGATTCAGCTGATTAACAAAGAGATGGGCACCGATGTCATTGAGGACGTGATTTTTATCTGACGGATAAAATGCATTTTTCCTCCACGAATGCAGCAACGCGCTTTCCTGTTATTCATCGTTCTGGCGGTTCGCCGTTTATTCATTAATGATTTCGCCCCCCTTCCTCACCCCCGGCTCAAAAATTGGTTTAGTAGCTATGGCCAGCCGCCTGGATTACGCAACGCTCCAACCTGCTTTCCGCATTTTGCGCGACGACTGGGGTTTGGAAGTAGTTGAAGGACGTACGTTAACGAGCAGTCATTTTCAATTTGCCGGGGATGATGCTACGCGCCTGTTGGACTTACAACAGCTACTTGACGACCCTACAATCAGCGCTATATTTTCGGTTCGGGGTGGTTATGGCAGTTATCGGCTGCTAGATGGGCTGAATTTCACCAACTTCCGACAGTCGCCTAAATGGGTTGTTGGTTTTAGTGACATTACCGCCCTGCACTGCCACATTCATACATTGGGCATTCAGAGTCTCCATGCAACGATGCCTCGGCTATTTGACCAAGATGATTCGGCTGATGCGGTGGAAAGCTTGCGACAGCTTTTATTTGGCGAGACAATCGCCCCTTATGCAGCTCCGGCAAATGCCTTAAACCGCCCCAGTGAAGCGCAAGGGCAGTTAGTAGGCGGCAATCTGTCGTTGCTGACCAATATGCTCTGTACTCCTTCTGATCCAGATTATACAGGCAAGATTCTTTTTATTGAAGACATTGATGAAAGTTATTTTTCGCTGGACCGAATGCTGTTGCAACTGCGCCGGAGCGGACGACTGGCCAATTTAGCGGGTCTGGTGGTTGGTCAGTTTTCAGAAATGCGCGTCAATGAAACGGCTCCTTTTGGCAAAACGGCGTATGAAATCATCGCTGAACACGTTGCCGATTATACTTACCCGGTCTGCTTTGACTTTCCGGTGGGGCACGTTCCCCGCAACGTAGCCATGCCCGTCGGACGGCTGGCAACATTGAGCGTCCCGGTTGATTCAAACAGCCCTGCAACATTGCTGTTTTGATCGTAAAAGATCGGCGAGGAGACACTTTCTTCGCCGATCTTTCTTTTTATTTCTTTGCTTTCGCGCTGGCCGTTGCTCCTTTCCACTGTTCCATATAGTCCAGCGTCAGGTGGCACAGGGCTTTTACCCCGAGGGTGAAGCCTCCTTCATCAATGTAAAAATCCGGCGTGTGGTGTGAGCCTACCTCCTGCGGTGTTTTTCCTTTGGCCATGCCGCCCAGGAAAAAGAAAAATCCGGGTACTTTCTGCTGATAAAAGGAGAAATCCTCCGCCCCCGTCTGCGCTGGTGTAATCACTACCTTGTTCTTGCCAGCCAGGGTCTCCAGGGTCGGAACCATCTTTTCGGTGAGCGGTGGATCGTTGTAAGTCACGGGATACATAACGTCAATTTTCACGTCGGCTTTGGCCCCCGCGCTTTCCGCAATGTTTGTCGATATCTCATCAATCCGACGGTGAACCAGTTTCTGAGCCTCTGGACTAAAGGTGCGAATGGTGCCAATCATGCTGGTTTCTTCCGGGATAATATTTTGTCGAATGCCCCCGTGAATGGCTCCTACCGTTACGATGGCCGCCCCTTCCGTGATGTTTAGATTGCGACTCACAATGGTTTGCAAACCCGTTACAATTTGAGAGGAGGTTACGATGGGGTCTACCCCCGACCAGGGAGCCGCTCCGTGTGCCTGCCGACCTTTCACCTTGATGCTGAAGAAGTCAACGGCGGCCATGGTAGCACCGGGGCGGTATTTGATGGTTCCCACTTCCGTTTGCGAATTGATGTGTAAGCCAAAAATGACATCTACTTTCGGGTTTTCCAGTACGCCTTCTTTCACCATCAATTGCGCGCCCCCTTCTTCTCCGGCGGGTGGTCCTTCCTCAGCGGGCTGGAAAATGAATTTTACGGTGCCTTTCAGTTCGCTTTTTGCTGAAGCCAGGGCCTCCGCAACGCCCATGAGAATGGCCACGTGCGAATCGTGCCCGCAGGCGTGCATGACCCCAGTTTGCTGGCCGTTATACTCCGTCGATACCGTTGACTTAAACGGCAGGTCGCCCCGCTCGGTCACGGGCAAGCCGTCCATATCAGCGCGTAAGGCTACCACCGGGCCGGGCTTTCCACCTTTTAGAAGACCAACCACGCCGGTTTTAGCCACATTCGTCTGCACCTCGATACCCAGCGCTTGCAAATGAGCTGCCACTTTAGCGGAAGTTTTAAACTCCCGGTTACCTAATTCTGGGTTTTGGTGAAAATCCCGCCGCCACGCCACGACTTTTTTCTCCAGACCGTCCGCCACCTTGCTGACCTGGGCTTTGACTGGCGACTGCGCTTCAGAGATCAATGGAATAACTGCTAGGGCAACCGCGCAGAAATTTGTAAAAATGGTACGCATGAATTATTTCTAAGATTTTATAATGAATAATTACAATGCCTTCGGCTTTAACTAACTCTTTACCAAGATACTTCAAAACGTCTTTTTAGCGCGTTGGAAGCTGTTTTTTCTTTGGTCATTAAAATCAGAAGCCACCCTACAAACGCAGGATGGCTTCTGAAAAATTGGCTAAAAACTGGCTTAGTTCCGCACGATCAAGGAGTTAGTCACTAACTCAGTTGATGGGATGGGCCATACATACAACGTACTTGAAGGAGGAACAGCTCCAACCGACGCTTTACCCGGAATAGTAGCGTTCAATCGCATGATGTCAATGTTGCGGATTCCTTCGCCCAGAAACTCAATTCTACGTTCCAGCAGAATGGCATCTACCAAAGCCTGCACGTTGGCAAAGCTAGCCGCCGTATAAACACCCGCCGGATTTGACCGACCACGCACAGCGTTCAATAAGGCCAGTGCTTGCGGATCAACCGAATTGGTGGTCCGCGCTCTTGCTTCCGCTAGACTCAGCATTACTTCTGCATACCGTATGACGTGAGCTTTATCGAGGAACGGCGTTCTGTCTTTATACTTAGTCAGGAAAAACTCAGTGCCAGAGGCCGTCACAAAATTGGCTCGCCGCGCATCAGTAGCTGGGAAAGCCGTCGTGTTGGCTAAAATTCCGGCTGGATTCAAGCTATACTCAGCACCTCCATTTGGAGCGGGTTGAAAATAGAAACCTAATTGGTTTTGCGTACCCGGAGCATCCTGCGCGGTGAACGGAAAAGCCAGAATTGTTTCTGTCGTTTCCTGCGGAATAGCAAATACAGTCACGATAGAAGCATTCAGGCTGTTTGGAACACCTGATCCAGCCGTAAACGGAGCCGCTGCCGGAACGATTTTGTTAGCTTCCGTAATGACGTCCTGGTAACGGGCCATTGTCAGATAAACCCGTGTTTTCAAGGCAATAGCCGTATTGCGGTGCGCACGGGTCGTATTCAACGTTGCATTGGTTCCGTAATTTAACGGAAGGTTTTGTTCCGCAAAATTCAGGTCTTCCAGAATCTGGTTGTAGACCTCCGCAACGGTGCTTCTGGCTAAGTCGTTATTCGACGCATCGATTTCAGCCCGTAAACGCAGGGGCAAACCTGGCTTGCTTCCGTTCCCATCTATATAAGGACGAGCGTATAGCTGAAGCAGCGAGTAATAGCTAAGGGCACGTAAGAACCGGGCTTCACCTTTGTACTGGTTAGCCGTGACAGTAGCAAAATCAGCCGGAAAGGTAGGCACCACATATTTGGATGCGTTTGCATCGATCCCCGCCAGAAATACGTTTGCCTGGTTGATTGCCGAATAGGCATCTGTCCATAAATTGATCACGTCATTCTGGGACGTCTCAGTAACGGTATGGTTCCAGACTCCGTTTCCGGTTACGTTGTTGCTGGTCCGGTTCAGAAAATCGTTTGCCCGTATATCGCCGTAGATCTGATAACGCCCGCCCATAAAGGCCCCCGATTTGACGTAGTCATAGAGCGCGTTAACCTGCAAGGCAATCCGTCCAGGCGTATCAAAAACTACTTGATCAGAGAACTGAGTTTGAGGAACTGGATTCAATAAATCGGTTTGGCAGGAGAACGACCCCGCAGCCACCAGGGCTGTGCAGATGGCAACTGCTATTTTTTTATTTACAAAAGTCTTCATTATCATACGAATAGTTTAGAAACCAAGATTGATACCTACTGTGAATGTTCTCGCCTGACCAATCGAGTTCCGGTCAACGCCAGATCCGGTGTTGCTACGGGTGCCTGACGAGTTTGTCGAGATTTCAGGGTCAATTCCTTTGTAATTGGTTAATAAGGCTGCATTCTGTACCTGCGCATAAATCCGTGCATTGGCAATATTCAGACGACTTAACAACGTGCTGTTCAGTGTATATCCTAAAGAAACGTTTCTCAGACGAGCGAAATCGCCTTTGAAAACATTTTCTGATATAGGCAGGGCCGAACCGTTAGAAACGTTATCCGTATAAACGACACGAGGAACGGTTCCATTCGGATTTTCTGGCGTCCAGCGATCCAGTACGTGTGTACCGTTGTTCCAGAAACGCATATCCCCTAAACCGGCTCTTGTTCCGTTATAAATGTAGTTACCGCCTGAGAACTGGATAAATACGCCCAGATCAAATCCTTTATAGCGGAATGTATTATCCAGACCACCGTACCATTTTGGCAGCGTTGGGCCATAATAAACGCCATCTGCTGCCTGCGTTGGCGCTGTAGTCGTCTGGCCTTCCAGTGTTGTCCAGCCTGTACCCTGGTGGTCATACTGTACCACTGTTCCATCCGCTTTTTGGAGTAAACGACGACCATTAGCCGGATTCACGCCTAATGAACGAACAACTAGAAGTTCACCCACCGAACGACCTGTTTCTGTGAAGTTTACGGTTTCCAGATCACCTGTCGACGTTGCGATTCGTTGCCCTTGCGTAACCAGTGACAATACCCGGTTTTTTAGCGTTGTCAGGTTACCACTAACTGTCCAGTTAAAATCACCGTTCCGGATCGCGTTAACCTTAACGTTTACTTCAATACCCGTATTTTGCATCGAACCTACGTTGGCTGGAATCGAGTTACTAGGCACCCCCTTTGATGGTGCAAGCGGCACGTTCAGAATCAAACCATCAACCAGGTTTTTGTAGTACGATAAATCACCCTGAATACGATCCTGTAGCAAACCAAACGTCAACCCGATATCGGTCTTTTTACTGGTTTCCCACGTTAAAGCAGGATTACCAGCTCCACTGAAATACAGCGTCGCATTGGCTCCGTACAGGGCTGATGAGTAGGTTTGCAAAGAAGCGAAGTCATCAATTCCCTGGCTGTTACCTACTTCTCCATAGCTACCAGTTACCTTCAGGAAGTTAAATACATTTCCAAAAGCAGCATCTTTCCAGAAAGCTTCTTCCGAAATCACGTAACCCAATGAGGCACCGTAGAAGTTACCCCACTTATTGGCCCAGGCAGAATATCCATCACGACGGAAGTTCACCGAAGCCAGGTATTTTTTGCCAAAATCGTAATTCAAACGACCGAAGTAAGAAACCAGATAGTTTTCACTCTGATAGTTTCCAGATGCAGCGATATTGGTAAAGTTACCCTGGAACGTTTCGAAGAAACCATCGGCCAGTGTCGTGCGGTTAGCACCCCAACGCTGAATAACCGTATGCTGCTCTTCCGTACCCAATAACAACGAGAAATTGTGCTTTTCAGCGAATGTCCGGTCGTATTGCAGCGTATTTTGCCAGTTCCAGCGCTTGTTAGTGCGGTAAAAATTAGACGCTGAACCACCCGTAGAATATCCATCCCCGGCAATTGCCGTTTGGAATGATTTATCTTCGAATCCAATGTTATTAACGCCGAAGGTAGTCCGTGCATTAAGACCCTTAACAATTTCCCAGTTCAGATATACACTTCCCTGAATTTCATTACCCTCCGATGTAAACGAGTTTTTATCCAAATCCACAACCGGGTTGTAATAGCCCGGCAACAGAGGTGCACCCGTTTGTGGGTTAACGTTTGCGCCAGCGCCAATACCTGCAGCGCTCGTGTTATAACTTCCGTCAGGGTTGTAGGCAGGTACGTTAGGTGGCAATACCAACGGTGACCGACCCAGACCAGCCGTGTTGAAGGCAGCATCTGCTAAAGAACCCGTATTCGGCGCCGAGTTGAAGTTATTCGAGTAACCAATTCGCGCACCAACGGTAAACGTTTTATAAACTTTGTGATCTACGTTTACCCGAGCCGAGGTCCGCTTGAACTCATTCCGCTTGATCATTCCATTCTGATTCGAATAACCCAGCGACATGTAGTACGATGTCTTATCCGTTCCGCCTGAGAAGCTTAGTGTGTTTGATGTAGAGAAGCCTGTCCGATAAATATAATCATACCATCTCGTGTCGATTGGGTTTCCGTTTGCATCCAGTGTTGGCCGGAAGCCTTCAACGTTTGTTGCTGGCTGACCCAAGGCAGCCCGGTTTGCATTCAGGTTACGAACGGCTTCGTTCTTAATCGTCATGTATTGATCGGCATTCAGAATGTCGTACAACCGTACTGGATTTGACCAGCCTGCCCAGGAATCAAACGAAAAGCGACCTCTGCCTTTGGCTCCTTTTTTGGTTGTTACCAAGATTACCCCTGCGCTGGCCCGTGAACCGTAAATTGCACTGGCAGAAGCATCTTTCAATACTTCCATGCTTTCGATATCGGCCGGATTGAGGTTACTGAGCGGGTTATTGGCTACGCTTCCAACCGCTGAGGTATTTCCTGTAAATGCAGGAATTCCGTCAATAACAATGAGCGGCGACGAGCTCAGGTTGATTGAGTTTACCCCCCGAATCCGAATTACAGGCGGGTTGTTCAAGACGCCGTTAGGTGTTGTAATATTCACCCCGGCAGCCCGGCCCTGAAGAGCCTGATCAAAGCTCTGTACGGGAGCTGTGGCAATTTCTTTTCCGCTAATGGAAGCAATTGAGCCCGTAAGATCCCGTTTTTGCTGCGTTCCGTAGCCAATTACAACTACCTCATTCAGATCCGATGCGTTTGATGTTAATGCGACATTGACTGTTGACTGATTTCCAATCTGAACTTCTTTTGAATCAAAGCCAATAAATGAAAAAACCAGTGTTCCCCCCGAGGCAGGAACAGACAACGTATACTTTCCTCCGGCATCTGTAGTTGAGCCTTGTGAGGTTCCCTTGACCACCACATTGACCCCTGGCAGAAAGGCTCCGTCTTCGGCAGCCGTTACGCTACCGGAAATTGTCCGCTCCTGTGCCCAGAGCTTACTGCTGGGGAGTAAGAGCAAAGCAAAGAAGCACAGTAATAGTACTTTTCTCATAAGTTTATAGTTTGGATTAAGAAAAAATAATTGCACTTCACCAAATATATAATATCAATTTATCTCCTCACAAAAATTTTCATAAAAAACTTAAGATATACCCGCAATATTCTACTGATACAATGGACCCACGTACAATTATATATTGTTTGTATTTTTACAAATATTATCCTGATTGCTAAGACCGTTCAGTACAAAACTCATAATGCTCCTGTCCATTTTTTGTCTATTTTTTTTCATACAAACTATTACTCTGTATATCAGTTATATATATCGCATTTATTGACTTTATTCATTCACCCAACAAATTAAAATAATGATATTTTAGACAAGTATTTCTAAATTAGCATTAGGTTTCCTGATTAATCTATCTCTTTAACAACTCATTAATTTATGTCAAGAACTTTAACACATTTATGGTTATGCCTCTTGCTGTCGCTACCTGCATTGGCTCAGGAACGTACAGTATCCGGCAAAATCACTTCATCCGATGACGGCTCCTCCTTACCGGGCGTGAGCATCCAGGTGAAGGGGACAACGCGCGGTACAACTACAGATACAGACGGAAATTACCGTCTTGGTGTGCCTGATAATGCAGTACTGGTGTTTAGCTTTATTGGCTACGATACGCAGGAAATTCCCGTGGGTAACAAGACAACGGTTGATGTAACAATGACTAGCGGCTCGCAAAGCCTTAATGAAGTGGTCATTACAGCACAAGGCATCGAGCGTGATAAGCGGTCGCTGGGTTACTCAACGCAGGAAGTGAGTGGTAGTCTTATCTCCCAGAAATCCGAACCGAACGTCCTTAATGCCTTGCAAGGAAAGCTGGCTGGTGTTCAGATTACAGGATCCAGCGGTGCGCCGGGCGCATCAACGAATATTAATATTCGGGGGATAACGTCCTTCAACGGTTCTAACCAACCACTGATTGTTGTAGATGGTATTATTTTCAGCAATGACGTTAATAACACGCAAAACACACTTTTCGGGACGCAGCCATCCAACCGTCTGGCGGATATTAACCCCGAAAACATTGAGTCGCTTAACGTCCTGAAAGGGCCAGCGGCGGCTGTGCTTTACGGCTCGCGCGCATCGGCAGGGGCAATTATCATTACTACCAAGTCGGGTCGTAACCAGAATAACAAAACAGAAGTTACGCTAACATCGTCTTACAACGTGCAGAACGTATATGGTCTGCCTCGTTTCCAGAACGATTACGGACAAGGTGCAAACAACCTGTTCAACCGGATTTCGACTAACTCGTGGGGACCTTCCTTCTCGTCACTTTCATCCGTCGTGAATACTCAGGGGCAAACCGTTCCTTACCGCGCTTATCCCAACAACATTCGGGATTTCTTCCAGCAAGGAGCCTTGTTTCAAAACACGGCCAATATTGCCGGTGGAGACGTAAACCGCAATTTCCTTATTTCATTGGGTAATACCAGCCAGAGCGGTATCACGCCTAATACGCGTTTTAACCGGACAAACGTACAGCTTGGGGGTGAAACCAAACTGAACAACGGTCTGCACATTACCGGTTCTGCCGCTTATGTCAAAACCAACCAGCGGGGCGTTCCCGGCGGTAACGGGGGTAGCGCTTTTGGGCAGTTAAGCCGAATTCCGCGTAGCTACAATTTACCCGAAGAACCGTATCAGGATGCCAATGGCGGAAGCGTTTACTTTGCTACAAACCTGAATAACCCAATCTGGTCGTTGTACAATTCTGTGCAGAACAGCAACGTGGATCGTTTCTACGGAAACTTTACGGTTGACTACAATGTAACCAAATGGCTGAATGTACTTTATCGGGTAACAGGTGATACGTATACCGATCGCCGGAAATTCACCGAAGCGATTGGTTCTGTTCGGACACCGGCAGGCTCCGTTACGCAGGATAATTACTTCCGCTCTGAAATTAATGGTGACCTGATTATCACGGCTAAACAAAACAACCTTTTTGTTGAAGGCCTGGATGCAACCTTGTTATTAGGCCAGAACATCAACCAGCGCAACACACAAAATCAGTATGTTGTCGGTTCGGAATTGAATATTCCAGGCTTCTATAACGTAAGCAACGGATCTGTTTTCACCAGCAGTGGAGAGAGCTCAACGCTTCGCCGGCTACTGGGTTACTACGGTCAGTTGTCATTAGGCTACAAAAATTATCTGTTTTTGGAATTGAGTGGCCGGGCGGATCAATCGTCTACGCTACCGAGAGCCAACAACCTGTATTTCTACCCATCTGCTTCGGTTAGCTTTGTGCCGACTGAACTGTTTAAAGTAGAATCAGACGTTCTGTCGTACGCAAAAGTTCGGGCTA
Organism: Tellurirhabdus bombi; assembly: GCF_021484805.1. Lineage (NCBI taxonomy): Bacteria > Pseudomonadati > Bacteroidota > Cytophagia > Cytophagales > Spirosomataceae > Larkinella > Larkinella bombi. Next base: position 554,069 of record NZ_CP090557.1, read on the forward strand.
GCTGGGCACGCGTTGGTCGTGATGCAGATCCTTATTTGCTGAACTCGGTTTATACCAGTGCAGCCTTTGGAAATAACGTTGCCAGCATCACGTTCCCATTATCGGTAGGTGGCAGTAACATTCCGGGCTTTCAAATCAGCGACCGGATTGGTAACAGCAACCTGACGCCGGAATTTGTTACTTCTGCTGAAGTTGGGGTTAACCTGGGCTTCTTCAACAACCGTGTGGGTATTGATGCCGCGTATTTTGACACGCGTTCGACCAATCAAATCTTTAACGTGGCCGTATCTTCGTCATCAGGATATGATACGCGTACCACAAACGTGGGTGAATTGCGGAACCGTGGTTTTGAACTACTTCTGTCAGCAACGCCCGTGCGCGTTAGCGGCTTCAAATGGGATGCGGCCTTAAACTTCACCATTATTCGGAACAACGTTGTCTCGATCATTGAAGGCGTTACTCAATCACCGGTTGAAGGGGGTGCTTTTACAGGTATCAATCCATCCATTGCGGTCGGCTTCCCGTATGGCGTTGTCGTTGGAACGGCCAATGCACGCGTACAAAGCGATGATCCAAACGGTTTATACTATGACCCAACGGGTCAGTATGCTGGCCAGTTTATCGTTAACGGGTCAACGGGAGGTTTTGCGCCAGGTATTGCCGGTAAGGTGATTGCCAACAACCAGCCGAAGTTTACTGCTGGTTTAACCAACACGTTCTCGTACAAAGGAATTACGCTGTCGGCACTGGTAGACGTGAAGCAAGGTGGCCAGCTTTATTCGTTTGGTGCTGTTGACCAGCGTGGGGGTGGTGCTTTGTACGTAACCGGTATCGACCGTGATCAGCCTCGTATTTTGCCAGGTGTTATTGCCACGCAAAACGCAGACGGAACATTTACTTACAAACCAAACAACATTCAGGTTCCGGCTCAAACATATTGGTCTGGCTTAGGTGGTTTGGCTTCGGAGGCCGCTGTATTTGATGCCACGGCATACCGGCTACGCGAAGTATCGCTGAACTACACCCTACCTAAATCCCTATTGGGCAAATCGCCTTTTGGTACTATTTCGGTGGGTGTCAGTGGTCGGAACCTGCTTTATTACGCTCCTGGTTTTATTGGGGATCCTGAAGTCAATACACAAGGCGCAGGTAACATCCAGGGTCTTGACCTGAACGGTGGTCCAAATACACGGAACTTCGGTGTAAACGTGCGTCTTACTCTGTAACAACCCTTTATTCTAGTATCTGTGATGATTCGTCAATTAAAAAAATCATATTTTCTGGTTCCCCTGCTGCTTGGTTTTAGCGGGTGCTCCGACTTTCTGGACGTTAACGTTACGCCCAATAACCCAACTGCGGTAACGCCAGCGGTGCTGCTGCCTACCGTGGAAGCAGGTGCTGCTTTTGCCAACGCGAATGAACTGAATCGGTTTGCTTCCGTTATTGTGCAACAGCTAGCCGGTGCGGCTCCGAATAGTACTCCTGGACAGACCGACATTTACGCCGCAACGGGTTCCGACTTTGGTAACCAATGGCGTTTTGAGCTATACGGCGGTACACTCATCAACGCTCAGAAGCTCATCGAACTCGGTGATGCCAATAGTGGAAAAGCGTACTCAGGAATTGGTAAAATTCTGAAGGCTTATGCATTCAGCATTGCTACCGACGTTTGGGGTGATGTGCCTTATTCTCAGGCTTTGCAGGGTGAAGCGAATCCGCAACCTCGGTTGGATAGCCAGGAAGACATCTACAAGGGCAATGCTGCCTTGGGTATTCAGAGCCTGTTTGATCTGGTTCGGGAAGGCCTAAACGATTTGAAAGCTGAATCTCAGGTAAAACCAGGAAAAGATGACCTGGCATATGCCGGTAATCTGACTAAATGGGAACAGGCAGGTAACACCCTCCTACTGAAATTGGCGAATACGATCAGCCGGAAGGAGCCTGCACTGGCCCGAACCGTTATTAATGAAGTTCTAACCAAAGGAACCTACATTAAAACGAATGCTGACGACCTCAATATGCCTTTTGGTGGTAGTGTCGGTAGCCAGGATCCACGCTATTTCTATACAAACGAGTCTTTGTTTAAGGATGATCTTATCTTAAGCACTCGTTACCTGAATCGGTTGAAGGACCTGAATGATCCCCGTCTGCCCATTTTATTTACCAAACCAGGAACTGATTATGTCACCATTGATAATGGCTTCCGGGGAACACTGCCACAGCCATCTACGAACTGGTCACGTTACAATGCGTACGTTGTCGGTGCAAACGGTGAAGGTCCCGTTCGGCTTTTGACGAACTTCCAACGCGCGTTTATTCTGGCCGAATCAGCTTTGATTCTTGGTACACCAGGCGATCCGCAAGCGTTGTACACGGAAGGCATCACAGCCTCAATGACGTCGGCAGGCTTAACACCAGCGCAGATTACAACCTATTTGGCGGCCAATCCAACAGTCGCTACGTTGACCGGCACGAACGCGCAGAAACTAGAGCAGATCATTACGCAGAAGTACATCGCCTTTACGGGTAATGGCCTCGAAATCTGGAATGACGTTCGTCGGACAGGCTACCCTCGCTTGACTGCCTCGCTTAACGCAGCCGGTATTGATGGTACACCCCAAGTACGGGCGGTATATGTGACGCAGGAGCAGGAGCGGAATCCTTATTTCCCTAACCCAGGTCCGCAAACCAATGTTCGTGTTTGGTGGGATATCGATTAATGATCAACAGTTAACGAAGCTAACAAATGAAACAGATAATAATTAAAGGTTTGTTACTTGCAACACTGGCGGTCACAAACTTCGCTTGCAAAGATGATCTAGTATACAGCGAGTTGGTTCGGGATAACCGTCCGGCTGTGCCTGTAACGTTTCCGGGTGCTACCACGTTCGGCGCTCAACCTTTTATTGAGGTGTCAGCGGCAACGGGGGCTATCAAGTATACGCTGTCGATACCAGCCGAAAGCGGCCGAACCATCAAGGAGATTACGACTGTAGTGGGTGGTGCAACCGCCATTAACCCGGCTTCGTTGAACACGGCCGCATCGAAGTACAATTCTGCTCCAATTCCGGGCAATGGAACGACAGCGGTGTTTGAGACGACGTTAGCGGCTTTCAAAGCAAAGTATGCGGCTGTTAATACCACACCGGCTACGGATCCGTTGTCACCACGTGAAATTGCCTTTATTTTCCTGGTAACGCTGGATAATAATGAGCAGATTGTTACGCAGCAGGTTCGGGCGCGGATCGTGCCTTAGACTGAAACGTGGTTTTTTTATAACCCCCAGGAAGCACCCAATACAGGACGCTTTCTGGGGGTTATGTCATTTTGATCTAGACTTATTGTAGCCATTTTGCTTGAATGCATTTCAGATAGAAGAATAGGTAGATTCCTCTACAGAAACAGCAGATAATAGGGTGTATTTATAATCTTTGCTAATTCTGAGGAAAATTCGTCCAGGCTACCAAGTAAGATTGAAGAGCAACCTGATTTTATCCTTTTATATTTATTTCTGAGAAAACATTGGGACTACTTGGAGTCATGATTCTTTTCCCTTCTGAAAAATATTAAAGTAAAAGTAACCAAAGATGCCCCCTAATAGTGGGTATGAAAGAAGGAGCGGATAAAATTGCTTTTCAATAAACTCCACATAAAAATGGTTAGCATAGGCTATGTACATTAACAGGGCCATAGCTGAGCCCAAAGCAACATACATAATCCTCTTTCGAGGTACACGTTCTACTACAGCACTATAGATTCCAATCAATATCAGATATAAAAGATTGGTATTAAATAAGTAGAACAGGGTAAAAGAGAGGTATTCGTGTAGAAATCTAGGCACCGACTCTAAATAACCCAAATAATAGCTATTCTTTTGGAGGACTAAAACAAAAAATCGGACCACACTATCCATACAGAGAATGAATAATGTCAATACGACCAGTTTAAACGCTTTCATAAATACAGCAAGTTATTTGGGGCATGAAATTGGTGGAACGAATTGGCTCAATGAGCTTTTGACTAGTCAAAACATTGGCAAATTCATACCAGTTAGGACGTTTCGGAAACTTACAGCCTGTCGGGAAATATAATGCTATACGAGTAATAAACTGCCTGTCAATGCGGAAATTATGTGGGTAGATTACGCTATTGAGATCACAGCAGATTCCGAACAACCTAATAATACAAGGAAGGGTAGCATTCAAAGCAGTACTGAGACGTCTTGCTCTATCTAGGCATAAAAAAACCTCTTTACATGGTAGAGAGGTTTTTTAAGGTGGTTTACCAAACTGTTTCCTGCTTATCCCGCCAGAACTTACCGCTTTCGTTCAGGTCGGCTTCGGTAGCCAGCCATACTACGGTTTCGGCTCCTTCCTCTACGGAGCGTGGAGCATTGGTTCCTCCCATATCCGTCTGGGTTTGTCCTGGATCTACGGCGTTAACCGCAATGTTATGCTTTCGCAAGGCACCGGCAAACTGCTTGGTCGTAGCGTTGAGCGCTGCCTTTGAGATGCTGTAAGCTGGCGCAAAAGTTTCCATATCCGTGATTGAGCCGGCCTCACTGGATACATTTATAATCCGGGCACCGATGGTACTTTTCTTCAGTTGCTCCAGGAAATCCTGAATAACTAAAACAGGACCAAACACATTTGTTTTCATGGTCCTTTCCAGCATTTCCGTATTTAAAGTAGTGATGTCCTGGCCTTGATCTTCCAGAATAGCGGCATTGTTAACCAGCACATCCAGGTGGTCGGCTTTTTGCGAGAAGGTGCCGCAGGCTTGTCGGATACTAACCGGATCGGTTACGTCTAACTCAAGGTAAATGGCTTCGTAGCCTTGATCACACAGTTCCTCAACGGTTTCGCGGCCCTTGTGAATGTCCCGTACAGCGACAAAAACGGCATACCCCCGTTGACACAGCTGACGGGCTATTTCTTTTCCAATACCTCGGTTAGCACCCGTTATTAGCGCTACTTTATCGTGTTGCGTTATCATACAGTTGAATAATTAGGGTACTACATCAAAAGAGCGAAACACTAAGCTTTGTTCTCAACTCTCCGATTTTGTTTCTATTCAACTGCTAACTACCGATCATTTGTTTATAAGACCTGAGCCAATGGCCAGTATACAGGCCTTTCTAGTTGCCCATCAAGACGAGTAAACCCGTTTGGTAAGTCAATAATTCTTTTCAGGATCACGACCTAGGGTCAGAACAGCATCGTACGCCATGCGTGTCAATTGCTTGGCCGTGTCTTCGCCAATGATGTCGGCATACCGCCGGAACATGCTCCGCCACGCCCGCTTGATGTCTGGCAATAGCGCAACTCCTTTCTCTGTTGCATAAACCAGGGTGTGTTTTCCTTCCATTTTGCGTTCGACAAGGCGCTTCAATTCCAGCTTTTCAATCAGACGCGTAATGGTTGAGGGAGTCAGGTGAAGCTCTTCGCTCAAATCTTTGGGTTGAATGCCCGGATTTTCAACCGCTTCTTTCAACAAAAACGCATGAGAGGCAGTCAGGCCCAGACGGCCAAATTCTTCATCAGCAATGTTTGTCATAACACGTGCCAATGCATTAGCGGTAAAGTTCAGGCAACCGCTGTACTTTGATACATGTTTTTCCCCTATCACGGTGGTGCCTCGCGATTTTGTTCCCATAATGACTTAAAAGTAAACTTAGTTAGTTAAACAAACCATTTTACTCAATGAATTGATTGCATGCACCTGGATATAATTGCGTGCACGAACAACAAAACTTATTTATGCAGGATAGTATTCAACAACCCAGCCAAGCTAATCAGTTAGCTATCATAAACGCATAAAAATAGCATGAACTAGCTATAAAGTATGCATGAACTGTTAACTTAATCAATTATTTTTATTTTAGAGGCAAATGAACTTCGGCCATCATGCACCGGGCTGAACCGCCGCCATTGCTTTCAATAACGGATAAGTCAAAATGCAGTAAAGTGGCATAATCATCCAGATCATCCCGCTGCCGGGCTGTTAGCGAATTATAGGCCGTTGTTGACATTACCAGCATTTTTTGGCCTTTTTTAGTTTTAACCAGCAGCATATTCCCGGCAAACTGGGCCATTTGCTCCATGGTGATCTCAATGATGTATTTGCCACTTGCTTCCAACGACTGGCGAACCATGAGCCGCTCATCTGGATTTCTAATAGCCGCTAAGCAAATCACCGCAAAAACATCGCCAATACACATCACGACGTTGGTGTGATAAATAGGTAGCCCTGCTTCGTCAAATGCTTCAAACGATATGGATTTGTACCCTGTCTGGCGCGTAAACTCATCCAATACGTCTTCATTCGTGCGGGGTGACAAACAGGCATACGCTGTGCGTTCCATGCGGTCGAGCACCATGCTTCCCGTCCCTTCCAGGTATTTGTTGTCCTGTTCGAAATGAGTCAGATCAATGATTCGGGCAACCTGAAACCGCTCGGCAAGATCGTTCACGATATCCATCCGACGCTCCTGCCGACGGTTAGGGGCATGCATGGGATACAAGACGACTGTTCCACTGTAATGAAATGAAATCCAGTTGTTTGGAAAGATGGAATCCGGCGTATGTGGCTCTGGTGTATCCTCATACACCGTAATTTCAACGCCAGCGGCGCGCAAATACCGAACCATCTCATCAAATTCGCGAAGTGCGTTTTCCTGCGCAGTTTCTTTCGTCTGATTGGCAATGGTTGTATCCTGAAAAGCATTAGTCGAGGCGGTTTGCTCGTTGAAGCCGAACCGAACAGGACGAATCATCAGAATATGAGAGGTAGTTTGTGCTTGCATAGGTTTATAATTGGAGAGAAAAGGGCATTCTTTACGCGTAAAAAACAAATTAATGCGCCCTGCCATTTAAATAACGACCAATCAGGCGCCGATCGTACAGCTTTTTTTATAGTTCATCACGCAGAAGCGGCAGGCTCATGCAGTGAGATCCGCCCCTGGCCCGGGACAATTCTGCCGATGGTAGCATAATAAAGGTATTTTCGATGGTCTCCGGCGACGATTCATGGCGCTCAAAACGCTCGAGCAAATCCGCCGCCCGCACAATGTCAAAACCGGCCTGCCGGAAGGCTTCGATGGTTTTATCGTTTCGGTCGTAGCCAATCACAACGCCATCTTTGAGCGCCAGCAAATTACAGGAGTCGGTCCACTGCTCCCGTGAGCCAAACGGAAATTCGTTATTACCGGAATAAATGAACTGCACTGGCTCCGTACTACCCAGGTCATTGCGACTGATATCGGTCAGCAGATCTTCCAGGTTTTCAATCTCGATGGGCTTGTGTTCCAGTCCTTTGTAAAATTGCAAAATACGCAGGTCTTCTGAAAGGTCTTTCGGGGCAAAGAAATGCATGGCATCCCGTTTTTTTGCTTCGTCTCCTACCCGTCCCAGCGAAGCCAGCAGCACCCACACATTTTTCTTTACCTGCGTAAAAATCGTGTCGATGTGCATGTAATCCCGCTTCTTCGGAATTTTCAGGATGGTAACCGTATCAACCAGGCCTTTCTTGAAAACCAGCTGCATCACCTGCTGGGCGGCGTACAACGTCGTGCGCTCGCTGCAACCAATGAGCAGATGGCGCGGAGAAATCATCATTACATCACCCCCTTCCAGCGTAGAGCGGGTATAATCGCGGTTGACTTCGGCGTCAGGCAGCAGAAAATGGTGCTCATTATCCGGAATTTCAATGATGTTACCGCGGTAAGAAGCAAAAATAGGGTGGTAGAAAAAGATATACTGTGACAACAGCGCCTCACGCGTTCGCGCCTGCTTGGCAGGTTTGTTCAGCAGGATGTGGTCGTTGATAATAATGCCAATATCACGCGTAAAGATAAAGTTGGGCAAAGGCGCAAACAGCATCGTTTTATCATCGGGCAGCGAACCGGAAATGAGGATTTCGGCCAGTTCGACGGGCTCATACGTACTCAGGCGCGTATGAATCTGAAAGCTTGTCTGCTCGACTGCGCAAATTCCAGCAATCAACTTGGTTCGGATGACTTCATCTTGCAGGATTTCCGCCAGTAGCCGCTGAATATCAATAACGGCATCGGAATGATAATAATCCGGTTGATCGGGTTTGAAAAAACTTCGCTCGCTGTTGGCGTTTATTTCCGCTAGTTTACCCTGAATTTTAGCGGGATCCAGAAAATAAAGCAAAAGCTTAACGTAGTAATCATATTCATCTTTCCGCATGGTGTCCAGATGAACAATGTCTTCAAAAAGCCAGTCCTGCGCTTTGGAAGGCACGACTTTACCCAGCCCCCGGTCCGGGCTGTGAATCAATAAACGGCGGAGCGTGCCAATTTCGGAGGAAACACTGATTTTTGTTGTAGGCGTATGGTATTTTCCATTTTTCATAAAAGGGTTCAGCAATTGCGACCGTCTGTTGTTATTGCAAGATAGGGCTTTGGGCGCTGAAAAAAAAGCTGACTTATTACGGCTGAGTAGCCGCCCTCCGGAACGAAACGCTTGATTTTGAGTGTTCAGAAAGAAGGTAATAGCTGGAGTTAGAAAATAAAGCGAGGTCAACAATTATCGTTTAAAATTGTTAACCCAACAGTAAAAAACTTTCGTTTGCATTACCTTTGCGGTTTGATAATCAATAGAAATCATTCTTTTCTCATGCTGAGTATAAATAATCTACAGGCGTCGATTGGTGAAAAACAAATCTTAAAAGGCATCAACCTGGAGATAAAAGCCGGTGAAGTACATGCTATTATGGGTCCTAATGGTTCAGGAAAAAGTACCTTAGCGTCCGTATTGGCAGGCCGGGAAGATTATGAAGTCACTGGAGGTGAAGTCACTTTCGATGGTAAAGACCTCCTGGACATGGCTCCGGAAGAGCGGGCAGCGGAAGGGATTTTTCTGGCCTTTCAGTATCCAGTAGAAATTCCGGGCGTTAGCACCACCAATTTCCTCAAAACGGCCATGAACGAAATTCGGAAATACCGTGGTCAGGAGCCGATGGACGCCGTTCAGTTTCTGAAACTCATGAAAGAGAAAATGAAGCTGGTCAACATTGATCAATCGCTGCTAAGCCGTTCCCTAAACGAAGGCTTTTCGGGTGGTGAGAAAAAACGCAACGAGATTTTCCAGATGGCCATGCTGGAACCCAAACTGGCCGTTCTTGACGAAACGGATTCTGGTCTGGACATTGATGCCCTTCGCATTGTGGCTGAAGGTGTTAACCAATTGCGTTCGCCAGAACGAGCAACCATCGTTGTTACGCACTACCAACGTTTGCTTGATTACATTGTCCCAGACTACGTTCACGTTCTTTACAAAGGCCGTATCGTTAAGTCAGGTCCGAAAGAACTCGCTTTTGAGCTCGAAGAAAAAGGATACGACTGGATTAAAGCGGAAGTAGAAGCGGCATAATCATACGTTAATGGTTGGGGTTCAGGGAGGCTTTTCCTGATTACTTCAAACGTTAAACCTCAAACGTTAATTTCAATGAGTCCTTATAATCAACCATATACTGACCTGAAATCCAAACTCATTGCCGACTTCCGGGCGGCAGAAGAGCGGATGAATGGCGAAAGCAAATCGCCCTTACACCAGCTTCGGCGCGAAGCACTCAATCAGTTCGACCGATTGGGTTTTCCAACGCTTAAACACGAAGAATGGAAATACTCGAACGTAAGCAGTCTGATTAAAGAAGTATTTGAGTTCAACGCGCCGGTTTCACTAACTGCCGACGACCTCGCCCCGCTGAGTATTGCCAAGCTGGAAGGGAACGTGCTGTATTTCGTGAACGGCCAATACCAGCCTGAACTCTCTCAAATTGTTAGCCCTGCCGACCAGCTTTCTATTCTGACTTTTCCGGAAGCGGTTCAGCAAATGCCGGAGGTAGTCGATCAGTATTTTGCCAAATACGCGGACTTCCACGACAATGCCTTTACGGCCCTGAACACCGCTTTTGCCAGCGATGGTGTGGTGATTCACGTGCCTGCCAACAAGGTGGTGGAAGCGCCGACAATCCTGCGTTTTATTTCCGATAGCCGCCAGATCAACATTGCCTCCCAGCCGCGCAACCTGTTTGTTGTTGGCAAAAATGCGGATGTTAAGGTCGCGGAACTGTTCCGGACTCTCGGCGATCAGGCTAGCTTTACCAACATCGTTACGGAAATTGTGCTGGATGAAGATGCCCGCATGGAGTACTACAAAGTACAAAATGAGTCGGATATGGCTTACCACATCGGGACGACGCAGGTGCACCAGAAAGACCGCAGCCACTTTTATTCTGCTACGGTTACGCTGGACGGAGGTTTTATCCGCAACAACCTGAACATTGCCCTGGACGGCCAGCATTGCGAAGCGTTTATGTACGGTCTGTACTTCCCGAACGGTCGCCAGCACATTGATAACCATACCTTAGCCGATCACCGGCAGCCAAACTCCTACAGCAACGAGCTATATAAAGGCATTCTGGAAGATAAGGCAACGGGTGTTTTCAACGGCAAGATTTTTGTTCGGCAGGATGCGCAGAAAACCAATGCGTACCAGTCCTGTAAGAACGTTGTTCTGTCCAACGAGGCCTCGATGAATACGAAGCCCCAGTTGGAAATTTACGCCGACGACGTGAAGTGCTCGCACGGTACGACCACGGGTAAACTGAACGAAGAAGCTTTGTTCTACATGCGTTCACGCGGTATTCCTCGCGATGAAGCGAAAACGCTGCTGATGTACGCCTTTGCCGAGGACGTGATTCAGCAGATAAAAATTGATGCCCTTCGGGAGCAACTAGAGCGCCGGATTCAGGCAAAACTGGCCCGGTAGAGCTCCTCATTGATGAACAATAAAGAATAAGTTTAGCGGAGTAGTCTGTCTATTTTATTCTTTATTGTTCATTGTGCATTAAGCCTATTTTGCTGCACCATTTCCCTCCTTTCCGTGTTACTCATCTGTCGTATATTCAATTCCTATGCAGGCTGCCACACACGAAATTCTTGATATTGAAGCCATTCGCCGCGATTTTCCAATCCTTGACCAACGTGTTCATGGAAAAGAGCTGGTCTATTTTGATAATGCTGCAACTACGCAGAAGCCTTTATCGGTCATCCATGCGCTTACACAGTATTACGAAGGCTACAACGCCAACATCCACCGGGGTATTCATTTCCTGGCTGAAAAAGCAACCGCTGCTTTTGAGGCTACTCGCGTTGCTATTCAGCAATTTATCAATGCGGCCCACGTTGAAGAGGTTATTTTTACGTACGGTACAACCGATAGCATTAACCTGGTAGCTCAGTCTTACGGCCGCAAGTTTCTGGGTGAAGGCGACGAAATTATCATTACGGCGATGGAGCACCACTCGAACATCGTGCCCTGGCAAATGCTGTGCGAAGAAAAAGGGTGTGTGCTGAAGGTCATTCCCGTGGATGACAAAGGCGATCTGATTCTGGAGGAATACGAAAAGCTGCTTTCTGAACGGACTAAACTGGTCTCTGTTGTTTACGTCTCCAACGCGTTGGGAACCATCAACCCCGTTAAAACGATCATCGATAAAGCCCACGAATTTGGCGCTAAAGTGATGCTTGATGGCGCACAGGCCAGTTCGCACCTTGACATTGACGTTCAGGCGCTGGACTGCGACTTTTTCGCTTTTTCGGCTCATAAAATTTATGGTCCAACCGGCATGGGTGCCCTTTATGGCAAAAGTGAGGTTTTAAACGCCATGAATCCTTATCGGGGTGGCGGCGAGATGATCAAAGAGGTAACGTTTGAAAAAACAACCTACAACGATATTCCGTATAAATTTGAAGCAGGCACGCCTAATATTGCAGACGTAGTTGCCACGCAAAACGCGCTGGAATACATCAATACGCTCGGCAAAAGCAGCATCGCCGCTCATGAACACGCGCTTTTGGAATACGCAACCGAGGCGATGGAAAGCATTGAAGGGCTGAAAATTATTGGTAAAGCCAACGAAAAAATCAGCGTGATTTCGTTCGTGATGGATGGCATTCACCACCAGGATATAGGCGTTATTCTTGACCAGTTGGGAATTGCCGTGCGGACGGGGCACCATTGTACTCAACCCCTTATGCGCCGGTATGGCATTGCGGGAACCACGCGGGCTTCATTTGCCGTTTACAACACTAAGGAAGAAATTGACCGGCTGGTGCAGGGAATACACCGCGTTCGGAAGATGATGTTATAAGTTTTACTTCATGATAGTTATGTTAAATGCAGCTAAAATTGCCGAGTCCTTTCAGAATCTTTCTGGTGAGATATCACTCGATGAGGCTATTGAACGCTTAATCATCTTAGAGCGATATGAAAAAGGGCTGGAAGCAATTAACGAAGGAAATACGCAGAAGCATGAAGATGTGATGCAGGATGCACGTCAATGGATTCAAAAAGAGAAATAGTTTGGCTAAATGAGGCCAAAGAAGAATTCAGAGACGCGATTCATTATCTATCTAGATCTTCTGTCCGGTACGCTGAGGAATGGGTAGATACCTTTGACCGAAAATTAGCTTTGATAGCAAGTTTTCCTGAAATGGGGCGAATTGTTCCTGAAAAGCAACTTAAATTATATCGTGAAATACTAGTCGGTAAATATAGAGTTCTCTATATCTACCTCCATGATAAAATTACAATTGTGGCAGTAAGGCATTCTGCCAGCAATTTAGATAGGTTACTATGACCATTAACGAAAAGCAAGACGAGATTATCGAGGACTTCGACCTCTTTGACGATCAGCTTGATAAGACACAATACATCATTGACTTAGGCAAAAAGCTACCGCCCATGCCTGAGCAGTATAAAACGGATTATAACCTGATTCGTGGTTGCCAGTCTAAGGTCTGGCTGCACGCCGAAATGCAGGGCGATGTCGTTCACTTTGAAGCAGACAGCGAACCGACGGCACAAATTAGTAAAGGACTGGTTAGTTTGCTGATTCGTATTCTGAATCATGAAAAGCCTGAAGAAGTGGCCAAAGCCGATCTTTATTTTATTGATAAAATTGGTCTAAGCAGTCTGGTTACATCACGACGGGCGGGTGGTCTGGCTTCCATGCTTAAGCAAATGAAAGATTTTGCCGCGGCCCAGACAGTATAAATAAATAGAAGGCACGACCTGTAAACGATTCTAAATAACGATTCAATGTTTGCACCCATGAACGAAGCTGAACTGAAAGAAGAGGTTATAAAAGCCATTAAAATGGTTTATGACCCGGAAATTCCAGTGGATGTCTACGAATTAGGCTTGATCTATGATATCAAAATTTTTCCAGTCAATAACATTTATGTGCTGATGACGCTCACGTCGCCTTCCTGCCCATCGGCGGGAACGATTCCGGGCGAGATTGAAGAAAAAATCCGGGAAGTAGAAGGCGTCAACGACGTAAGCGTTGAACTTACTTTCGATCCGCCGTACACCACAGAAATGATGTCGGAAGTGGCAAAACTGGAACTAGGATTTATGTAATTTCGTATTGCAACAGCAAAGGCTCGTTCAATACGAAAACCAAAGCATTAAACTGTCAACTTTAAACTTGTTAAAAAATATGTATCCTCCTCATCTAGTAGCGCCAATGAAGGCTGACCTGGTCAACGTTGGTTTTCAGGAGTTAACCACTGCCGAGGACGTGGTCAATACCATGGAAAACGCAGAGGGCACCATGTTGGTAGTTGTGAATTCGGTTTGTGGTTGCGCAGCTGGCGCGGCACGCCCGGGTGTAAAGGCAGCTATCGAGGCTAGCGAAATTAAGCCAGACAAACTGGTAACCGTTTTCGCCGGAGTGGATGGCGACGCAACTGCGAAGATGCGTGAATTTTTACTGCCTTATCCACCATCATCGCCGTCGATTGCTCTTTTCAAAGACGGAGAGCTGGTTCATTTTATCGAGCGTCACCACATCGAAGGCCGTTCGGCGGGTATGATTGCCCAGCACCTGGAGATGGCGTTTGAAGAGTTCTGCGAAAAAGCGTAAGGCTCACTAAATATTTTTTTGAAAGTCGGTAGTCGTTTAGATTACCGACTTTTTTTATTTTGACCCCGGATAAATTCTTTCAGCAAGTACCATAAACGAAATCCCAAACCGAGTGCGTGAACAATCGGGAAAAAATAGTTAGACTTGTCTTTTGCGTTACTGACCTAAGCCTTTCTACCCTTGACTTCTTCACCTACCGAATTCCGCGCCGGACGGCTTATGTCCATGGATGCCTATCGGGGCTTTGTAATGCTGCTGATGATGGCCGAAATTCTGCAATTTGAGCGCATCTCCGAAGCACTGCCCAACAGTTCCTTCTGGCATTTTCTGGCGCATCACCAAAGCCACGTTGCCTGGTATGGCTGCTCGCTTCATGATTTGATTCAGCCGTCTTTTTCCTTTCTGGTGGGCGTTGCCCTGCCTTATTCTGTTGCCAGCCAGGTTGCCAGCGACAAACCGTTTAGCACGTTATTCCTGCGGGCCCTTCGTCGCTCGCTCGTTCTTGTCCTGCTGGGCATTTTGCTACGCTCGGTTGGTCGTGAACAAACCAACTTCACGTTTGAAGACACGCTGACCCAGATCGGGTTGGGGTATCCATTTTTATTTCTGCTTGGTTTTGGGTCAAGCCGAACAGGCTGGATTGCGCTGGCCGTCATTCTCGTTGGCTACTGGGCGGCTTTCATCGCTTATCCACTTCCTGATGCGGCTTTTGATTACGCGGCGGTGGGCGTTCCCGCCGATTGGCCGCACCACGCCAGCGGATTGTCAGCGCATTTTAATAAAAACAGCAATCTGGCCTGGGCATTCGATACCTGGTTTCTGAATTTGTTTCCGCGAGCCAAGCCCTTTCTGTTCAATGGCGGTGGCTATGCGACATTGAGTTTTATTCCTACGCTGGGAACGATGGTATTGGGTTTGCAGGCCGGTCGGTGGCTGCGTACTAAGCTCAGTCCTAATGAGCTGCTGAAACGTTTCATTCTGGCTGGCGTCGTTGGTCTATTAGCCGGGTGGGTTTTGGAAGTTACCAATATATGCCCGGTTGTAAAGCGCATCTGGACCCCGGCCTGGGTTTTGTTTAGCGGTGGCTGGTGTTTTCTGCTGCTGGCTTTGTTTTATTACCTAATCGACGTTCGCACCTGGCGGGGCTGGGCTTTCCCACTGGTTGTTATTGGGATGAATTCCATCGCCATTTACTGCCTCGTTCACCTCATCGACCAGTTTATTATTGGTTTCTTCAGAACGCATTTTGGGCCTTCTTTCTTCCTGATTTTGGGTACGCCTTATGAATCCCTGGTGAGTGGTTTAGCCGCCTTGTTCGTCTTCTGGCTCATTTTATACTGGATGTACCGCAAGCGACTGTTTATCAGAGTATAACGAAATACATAATCTATTTAACCAAACCTGATCAATGAATCGGCTGACCTATTTCACTTTTTTCTTTTTTGCCTTAATCAATACATATGCTCAACAAAATACGCTTTCCGCTCAGGAAAAGAAAGAAGGCTGGAAGCTGCTTTTTAACGGCAAAAATGCGGCGGGCTGGCATACGTACGGGAAACAGGGCGTCGGTTCCGCCTGGATTCTGGACGACCAAGCCTTAAAACTTCACGTGCCCAACCGAGCGGGCAACAAGGCAAAAAACGGTGGAGATTTGGTAACGGATGCTGTTTTTAAAGGTAACTTTGAGTTTAAAGCCGATTGGAAAGTAGGCTCTAAAACCAATAGCGGCATCTTTTTCTTTGTTACGGAAGCACCGCAGTATAAAGAAATCTACCATACTGGCCTGGAATTGCAGGTACTGGACAACTCGATTTACGAAGGAGCGCCCGAAAACAAACACCGCGCCGGCGACTTCTTCGGTGTCGCCAACGCCCGCCTCCGGGAGCCGTTGCCCGTGGGCGAATGGAACCGCCTGCGCTTCGTACTGCAAAAAGGCCTGCTATCGGTTTATCTGAACGATTTTCTGGTGCAGGAACACCAGCTCAACAGTACCGACTGGAAAAACAAAATTGCCGGAAGCGGCTTAAAGGCAGCACCAATTAATAAAGGCATTTACGAAGGACGTATCGGTTTACAGGATTGGGGCAGTGAAGTGTGGTTCCGCAATGTTAAGATTCGTCCACTATAAGCCAAAAAGAAAGCCATCCCGCAATGAGATGGCTTTCTTTTTGAGGTTTTCCAAAGGGATTACCAATATAAAGTTCGGTGTTTGACAGCGCCGTGTAGGCGCCAGTATACTGCTAAAAACGGGGTGGCTGCTGTAGTGACTACGGTTTGTCCAAGTACAACTAAATTAAGCGGCGTACCCCACAATCGTTTAATGAACAGCACAACTAAAAAGGCTGTGAAAAGCGCAAACCCGTAGAACGAAACATACGTAAGCTCGTTTATTTGCCCATAAACGCCAATCAAAAAGCCAATTACAATGGTGTAGTACAGAAGCGCGTTGTTCTGCTCGCGAAGCTTCTCCCGAAATAATTTGGGATGCCGTTTATAGAGCAAGGCGTCGTAACAATTATTGCGCTCTTCTTTCAAACACTCCCACCACGATCCTGGGCGGATCGGGTAATCCGTCACAACGTCCTTCCGTTTGGTAATGGGAATCTCGCTTTTGATGAATTTAAATTGCAAATCGTTGTCCGCTTGCCAGGCCGTATCAAAACTTTCTTCCAGACCGTCTACTTTTTCTAGTGCGGTCTTCAGGCAGAAGCAATTGGCAGTCACTAGCTCAGCATTTTCCATGTACGAACTGATCCGTTGGAACTGCATCGTTTTTTCAGAACACTGAAGGCATAAATGGCCGGAAACCACCTCAGCCCCATCGATAAAGGCATCGACTGCGTTCCGGATCCAGTCATCGCCGGGAATGCAATCGTCGTTCGTAAAACCAATAATAGACCCCTTTGCTTCGCGCCAGCCCCGGTTGCGGGCCGCTACAGGACCACGCCGCTGGGGTTGCGCTAAATAAACGATAGGTGTGGTTTTACTTCGTTGGGCCGCCGCCTCGACGACCTGGCGTGTAGCCGAATCATCCGCATCGTCAACAACAATAACCTCGAATGTATGGTATGGTAACGATTGCCGCATCAGTGCTTCCAGGCACCGATTCAGTAATTCGGGACGCTTATCGGTTGGTAATACAATTGAAACTAAGGGCTTCATAACGTCAAATGGGTGGAGAAAATTAATTAATCGGGAACCATGTCTCCACTCTATTAACTTTCTTCACAATACATTGTTCATTATACCTTTTCTGTAAACTTATGTCCCGTATCGCTCTCATTACCGGTGCCACGTCTGGTATTGGTCAGGCCACTGCCGAAGCCTTCGCCCAACTGAATTACCGGCTTATTCTCTGTGGCCGCCGCGCCGACCGACTGGAAGAACTTAAACAAGCCCTGAGCGCCCAGACAAGCGTATTTACGCTCCAGTTTGACATACGTGACAGCGCCGCCGTATCCGACACTATAGCCTCATTACCAGACGAATGGAAACAAATTGACGTATTGATTAATAATGCGGGAAATGCGCACGGGCTAGACTCCATTCAGGAAGGAAACCTCGACGACTGGGACCAGATGATCGACGGCAATGTGCAGGGTTTATTATACGTTTCGAAAGCGGTTATTCCGGGAATGGTGGAGCGGCAGCGTGGGCATATTGTTAACCTCAGTTCCATTGCAGGGAAGCAGACCTACGCCAACGGGGCCGTTTATTGCGCTTCCAAGGCTGCCGTCGAAGCGCTTAGCGAAGGAATGCGGCTGGACTTAACGCCGCAGGGTATCAAAGTGACGAACATTGCGCCCGGAGCTGTCGAAACTGAATTTTCGGTAGTGCGTTTTAAAGGCGATGCCGAACGGGCTGCCAAAGTCTACCAGGGCTTTGATCCACTGATCCCGAAAGACATTGCCGACGCGATTGTATACGCTGTCAGCGCCCCAGCCAATGTACAGATTGCGGATATTACGATTTTGGCAGCAGCCCAGGCTTCGGCAACCTCCATCACGCGAAAATAAAGCCAGTCAGGCTTGAGAAATACTTCTCAAGCCTGACTATTGGAAAATCATGCAGGTTGTAGTGGCATGGGCGTAGAGCTTTCCTTGCTCATCTTCCACTTTTGCCTCGGCGGTGGCGACGCTCCGCCCGACATGAATCACGGTTCCGGTGCAAACCAGACGCCCGGTTTTTGCCGTGATGGGCCGAACAATGTTGACTTTCACTTCCAGCGTGGTATAACCAACACCCGCCTTCAGCTTTGTTAGTACCGCACTACCCATCGCTGAATCGCAAAGCGTGGATACCAGACCGCCGTGTACAGCCCCCAGCGGGTTGTAATGAAACTCTTGCGGGGTAGCGGAGAAAACGGCTTTTCCATCTTCTACCGAAACCATCTCAAAACCAAGCGCTTCGGCAATAGGCGCCTGCGCATTCTGCCCTTCCACAATGCTCGTTAAATACTCCAGCCCCGACATTGTTTTAGCGGCTTGCGCGCCTTTCATGGGGTCCTCCCACGAAATCGTCCGGGTACGTTGTTCCTCCTCCATTAGAATTCTATTTTTGTTACTGTTATTTAGGAATAAAAGTCAGTGAAACGCTCATTCTGCTTATCGAAAATTCAGCTTTATTTAACGATTTTGCAAATCAGCCAATACGCCTTCCTTCAACGAATAGGTGGAAACACGAATTTCCTGAATACCAAACGTCCGCAGCACATAATCAATCAGGCAGGCAGCAACCACAATCATGTCGACCCGCAGTTCAATCATTCCGGGCAGGGCCATTCTGCCCGTGTGATCGCGAGTTAACAGCAGCTCATACGACCGGTAAAATTCGCTAACCGGTAAGGCAAAAGCAACCTGCTCTGCCGGTGGCCAGACGCCCTGTTCGTGCATATAGTGCATGTCAACCAAAGTATCGAACGTCCCGGAAGAGCCGACCAACACCGCCGGCTGGTACTGGTGAATGGCATTCGTTAAGGGTAATAATTGCTCCTGGAAATAACTCTGCAAACGCCGCACCGCTGTCGGGCTGATCGGATCTGTATCCATAAACTTCTCCATGAGCCGCTGCCCGCCAATTTCGAAGCTTTGTTTCCAAAAAACCCGCTGGTCGTTGCAGAGAATAAATTCCACGCTGCCTCCGCCAATATCGACCACCAACGCGCTGGAACCCGCCTTGTCGATTTGTGCCAGCGTACCCGCCGCCCGTACACCCTGGTAGATGTAAGCCGCTTCTTCGTCGCCCGAAATCACTGTAATGGTCAAGCCGGTCTCCTGCTGAACGCGCTTTATAAATTCATCTTTGTTGTCTGCGCTTCGAATGGCGCTTGTTCCCATAGCAACCACCTGATCAACAGATACATCATGCTGCGTCAGCACCTCCCGAAAATAGCGCAGCACCACCAAAGCCCGCTCGATGGCTTCTTCCGTAATGATGCCTTTATTGATTCCTGCCTTTCCTATTTTGGCGGGACGGCTTTCCCGAAACAAGGTCTTTGGTTTTCCGTCCTCGGCGCGTTCAACAATCATCAGATGAAACGTATTTGTCCCGAGGTCAATAACGGCTTGCTTAGTCATACTGGTCAATTCGTCAGCCAATGTCTAACTCCTGCTTTGCAGGCGCTCTAAAGTCTATAATTTCCCTGCAAAGCTATTGTTTTTTTACAGCTAACCCTTTACATTTGCAATCCGTTTGTTTAGAGGACATTAATAGTACTATAAAATATGATTATCATAAACGTAAAAGAAAACGAATCAATTGATAAGGCTCTGAAGCGTTTCAAGAAGAAATTCGAGAAAACAGGTGTTTTGCGCGAACTACGTTCACGTACTGCATTTACAAAACCTTCAGTAAGACGCCGTCATGAGATTTTGAACGCCGTTTACAAGCAAAAAACGTACGGCAACCAAGATCAGTAGTCTAACGCGCTACAGCGTTCGAACATACTGTTTATGTAAAGCACTGGATGGCAGTAAGCTCACGCTTACTGCTTTTTTATTTTTGTTCGTATATTTCCTGCTAAACTCATTCATCCGTGGAAACTCAGTTCAAAACCTTTCTGGAACACATTCGGTATGAAAAACGCCTGAGCCACCATACCCTGACGGCGTATCAGAAAGATCTGGAACAGTTTGCCGACTTTTTGAAAACAGAAGCAAACCGGGATGAAGCCGAAAAAGCCGACTTTCTGAATATCCGTTCCTGGATTGTGAGTCTGGTCGAAGCGGGGCTGGACAAAACGTCCGTTAACCGAAAAATCGCCACTTTACGCTCTTATTACGGTTTTCTGCTGCGCCGTAAGGTTATTACTGACGATCCGACGCTTAAAATTCAGGCGTTGAAAACCAGTAAGAAACTACCCGTGTACGTGGAAGAAAAGCCAATGGAGTCGCTGCTGGAAGAGTTCGAGTTTTCCAACGATTTTGCGGGGATTCGCGACAAGCTGGTACTGGAATTACTCTACGGCACCGGTATTCGTCTTGCCGAGCTGATTGGACTAAAAACCACCGATGTTAACGCATACGAACGAACCATCATGGTTCTGGGAAAGCGCAACAAACAGCGGATTGTGCCTGTTCCGCAAACCCTTCTCCAACTGCTTCAAGACTATTTGCAGCAAAAAGAAACCGAATTTGGCGGTAAGGCTGATTCGCTTTATTTAATCGTCAGCGACCAGGGAATTCAGGCTTATCCGGTTTTGATTCAGCGTATTGTCAAAAAATACTTGAACGTTGTTACCACTTTAGAAAAAAAGAGTCCGCACGTTCTGCGACATACGTTTGCGACCCACCTACTCAATCGGGGTGCCGACCTAAACGCCATTAAAGATTTACTAGGTCACAGCAGTCTGGCGGCGACGCAGATTTATACCCACAACAGCATCGAAACGCTGAAAAAAGCTTACGACCAGGCCCACCCAAAAGCAAAATAAAGCAGAAGAACCAAACTGTGCTTATTTTTGCAGCATGAACGCTAACACCATTCAGGAAGCCCTGCTGGATATTATCCACCAACAACCGGGCTCCGAAAAAGCCGTTAATTACCTCACGCAACAGGGAGCTGCCTATCAGGCTCAACCGGTTAAGGCTGTCTTTTACCGAGTTTTTGCGGCTATTCCGCGTTTTACGGGGAAAAATCAGATTGAGGTTACTCCAGAAGTCACAGAAAAGCTAGATACGCTCCGGCCCAATTTTTCGATAGAAGGCTGGACGATGGATCGGCTGGCGCGCGTTTGGTGGCTGCTGCAACTTTTCGAAGACGATCAGGAAACACTTGTATCAACGGTTGAGACATTAATTAAATCGGCAGAAATGAATGAGTTGGCCGCTATCTATTCGGCCTTTCCCGTTTTGCCTTTCCCTGAAGCGTGGCGCTTTCAGACAACGGAAGCCGTCCGAAGCAACATCGGACTGGTACAGGAAGCCATTATGATTCAAAATCCTTACCCCGCCGAATACCTGGACGAACTGGCCTGGAATCAGTTGGTGATGAAAGCCTTTTTCACGGAGAAAGATGTAACGCAGATTTTGGGTTTGCAGGAGCGACGCAATGAACGTCTCGCCGCTATTGTGATTGACTACGCGCGCGAACGCCGCGCGGCCGGACGGGACATTCACTCCCAATTATGGACGCTGGCCGAACCGTTTATTAGTCCTGACCAGCGCCCAGAAATGGAAGCGTTATTTGGTGTTAACCTGGCTTAGTACCAGCGGTACGACAGACCTGCCGAAAGCAGCAGGCTATTGCTTTTACTCAGCTCGTTGTACTTGAAGAAAATGTGCTGGTATTGCGCTTGTACTTCCGCGCCCAGACCGCTTTTTCCCAGTAAAAATTTAACTCCGGCGGCGGGCGCTACTGCCGGACGAAAACTTTGCTTTCCATCTGACAGTGTGCCCCAATAGTTCGTATAATCCACAAAAGCGCCCCCCGCTCCCGCCTGAATATAAGGCCGGATTGCTGAGTTTACGGACGTAAGATAAGCCGAAGCAGTGGCCAAAACCGGAACCAGCGTTAGGGTACGCGTTTGCACAGCGGATACATTACCGTCGCTCAAGCGATACACTTGCCGAGGATAGCGCTGGGAAACATACTGGTAGCCAACGCGGCCCCCTACCGAAAAATGGCCCGGAAAGACGGCCTCAAGTCCCAACGCAAAATTTTGGTTCACGTTCCGATCAATGTAAGCTTTTTGACCGCTAAGCGGAATTCCTACCCCATAAAATACCGTAGCACTCCCGGTTACATACCGGTCATACATGGAGGATGAGGTTTTCTCATATTGCTCTTCGTAGGTTTGTTCATTTTGAGCCCATACTGCGGACGTTGTACTAACCAACAGCCCGACGATCAGCCCAAAGCATTTTTTTATCGTTTTCATTGCTTTACTGATTGGTCTGTAAGTAATCGGATTGGCTAAAGACAGCATCAACAATGCGGTCTACCGAGGCATCATCAAAAATTCCGTTTCCGCGAATCTGCGCTGTCCAGATCACATTCAGCTGTTTGTTGGTATTATTGCGGTTTTTCAAATCAACCATCTGAATAATCCAATAGCGGTCCTGAACTTCGTAAAAGCTGTAGTAGTTTGGAAAGAAAGGCGAATAGCCATAGCCAAACCCACCTAAACCGCCGCCAAAGCCACCCCAATAATTCAAATAGTATGGATCATATGGGATCGACGTTGCACCGATATAACTGTCGTTAGCGCGAATCACAGCGATTCCTAAATCCGGGTTGCTCGTTGAATCAACGCGCTGATACCCCCGGCTAGTCAGTGAAGTTGAAATCCGGTCAATGAAACGGGATTCTATCAGCGACCGCGATGTTTGCTGTGCATTGTTCTGATAAACAACCACTGAATCAGGTAAACTAAACGTTCTATACGTACTAAAAACCGCCGATCGATCCTGATTCGTAATGAAGACCTGGCTGTCTTCCGGCGACAGGTCTCCCACTGGATTCTGCTGGCAATTCATTAGCATACTGCTAATCAAAACCAGCCCCAGACATTTAAAAATTAAATACGACTTCATACCCATCAATTCTTTTCCTTTTTCCTGCGTTATTTAACTAATAAACCCGCTGTCTTTGGTTACTGTTTATTAAAAATTGGTTAGTTACTTTGTACTAATAATTATAAAACAACACGGGTTTTGTTGAACTCTATCATTAGAACGTGCAACTTACCCCCCTTTATTATAGACCTTGATTGACTTATGGATTTTCTGGATACAATACGCGGAATGAAGTTTTTCGATATGCACGCGCACATGGTTTCCCGTACGACTGACGATTACCAGGCGATGGCCGATGCTGGCGTTGTGGCGGTTGTTGAGCCCGCTTTCTGGCTGGGGCAGCCCCGCACGGGTGTTGATACTTTCCGGGATTACTACAGCAGCTTGATTGGCTGGGAACGTTTTCGGGCCTCTCAGTTTGGCATTCGGCATTATTGCACCATTGGGCTTAACTCAAAAGAATCCAACAACGAGGCTTTGGCCGAGCAGGTCATGGAAATTTTGCCCCTGTTTTTGTACAAAGAAGGCGTTGTTGGTGTCGGTGAAATTGGCTTCGATGACCAGACTCCCGCCGAAGAAAAATACTACCGTGCCCAGCTTGAACTAGCCAAAGAAGCAGCTTTACCCGTTCAGATCCATACGCCGCACCGCGACAAAAAACGGGGCACAACCCGCAGCATGGATATTGCGATTGAGCACGGCATTGACCCTAGTATGGTTATTATTGACCACAATAATGAGGAAACGGTCAAAGAGGTTTTGGACCGGGGCTTCTGGGCCGCTTTCACTATTTACCCATTTACCAAGATGGGCAACGAGCGCATGGTCGCCGTGGTGCAGCAATACGGAACTGAACGCATCATGGTGAATTCGGCCTGCGACTGGGGAATCAGCGACCCGCTGGCGGTTCCTAAAACGGCAGCGTTGATGAAACTTAGCGGTATCTCGGACGAAGATATTCGAATGGTTACCTACCAAAATGCGTTTACTGCTTTTGCGCAAAGCGGACAGATGAGCCCTGATGATCTGGAAGCGCCCGTTATTATTGACCAGAGCCAACGTTTCAATGGTAGTTCTATTCTCCGGGGTGGTCAGGCGCCTCGCGTGGATAAATCTTCGACAATTATTCGCTAAACATGCTTCTTCCTCTTTTGCGCCTCACTCGTCCGGCCAACCTCATTACTGCGGTGGCAGACGTGCTGGCTGGTATGGCCATTGCAGGCTATTTGACCCTCGAAACGGCCACGTTTGAACCCCTGGGCTGGCTGTGTTTATCCACTATCGGCCTATACGGCGGCGGCGTTGTGTTCAATGATGTTTTTGACGCAGAACTCGATGCCGTCGAGCGCCCGGAACGTTCCATTCCGAGCGGTCAGGTTAGTGTCTGGCAGGCTTCTATATTGGGGGGTGTTTTGTTCCTAATTGGTATTCTGGCGGCCTGGATGGTTAGCCCTTTATCAGGCCAGTTAGCCATTGCCATCACCCTTGCGTCGCTGATCTACGACCGGTTTGGCAAGCACCATCCTGTGGCGGGGCCGCTCAACATGGGTCTTTGCCGTGGCTTAAATTTGCTACTGGGAATTAGCATTCTGCCCGAGCAGGTAGAACCGTGGGCGTGGGTAGCCGTGGTGCCCATCATTTATATTTCGGCCATCACGATGATCAGCCGGGGCGAGGTGCACGGCGGAAATCCCAGAACCTTGCGGCTAGCCGGGTTATTGTATGGCGTTGTCATTGCTTGCATTGCGGCCATTGCCCAGCAACGCCAGCAACTCGGAACTGCCTTTCCTTTTCTGCTCATTCTAGGTTATTTTATTTTCCCTCCGCTTTGGCGCGCGGTTCGTGAGCCAGTTGGACGCAACATCGGTATGGCGGTAAAATCGGGCGTTATTTCGCTGATCGTTATGAATGCGGCCTGGGTGGCGGCTTTTGCTTCGTTTCCCCTCGCCCTGCTGGTTGTTTGTCTGCTCCCCTTATCCCGGCTGTTAGCGAAGGTATTTGCGGTGACATAAAAAAAGGCCACTCCCAGCGGGTATGGCCTTTTCACCTTCCTTACATCTACCGAATCAAGATCGGTCAATTATTAATTACGGTGGCTACGTTAGATTCTTGATTGAGTTGGCAACTACAATAAAGAACTTGGTGTTCATTAATATCGTTGTGTTTACTGAATGCTTTATCTGCTTTTCGTGGGTTGGATTGCCTCTGACCAGAAAGGTTTAAAAGGCAACCAAAAATTTTCTCTTTTTTTAAAGTGTCCACGTTTTGTTAATTAGTTTGTCAAAATGATAAATACTCTTCATCAGTCGTTCAGCGTTCGTTTTACGTACGATGTGTACTTTACTGAAAGTCTGTTCGATGATTCAAATAATACGTTAGTTTCTTTCCTGCAAAGCCAGCAAACTGAAGGAATACGAAAAAAAATTCTGGTGGTTTTAGATTCAGGAGTAGCAGACACTCATCCCAACTTATCCCGACAGATTGCCAACTATTTCACTCATCACCCAGTAGCTGAATTAGTTTCAGAAATCATTACGGTTCCGGGTGGGGAGCAATCGAAAAATGATGAAAGCCAGGTAGACCGCCTGGTGGACGCTGTTGACCGCCACGGCATTGACCGGCATTCGTACATCGTTGCCATTGGCGGCGGCTCCGTGCTCGACATGGTGGGTTATGCAGCGGCCATTTCGCACCGGGGCATTCGCCATATCCGGATTCCAACCACGGTTCTTTCCCAAAATGATTCGGGTATTGGCGTAAAGAATAGCATTAATTACCGGGGAAAGAAAAATTTCCTGGGCACCTTTGTCCCACCAGTAGCGGTATTTAACGATTCTTCCTTTTTGACTACGCTTGAGGACCGCGACTGGCGGGCAGGTATTTCGGAAGCCATCAAAGTTGCTCTGATTAAAGACAAAGCCTTTTTTGACTGGATGGAAACCGCCGCAACGCAGCTAGCTGCGCGCGACAAAGAGGCGATGCAGTACCTGATTCACCGCTGCGCCGAACTGCACATGCAACACATTGCGGGCGGCGACCCCTTCGAAATGGGCTCCTCAAGACCGCTGGATTTTGGTCACTGGAGCGCCCATAAACTAGAACAGTTAAGTGATTTTTCGATCCGTCACGGTGAGGCTGTCGCCATTGGCATTGCGATGGATAGCCTTTACTCACGTCACCTGGGCTGGCTAAGCGAGTCAGATACGCAACGCATCCTAAATCTAATGGAAACGCTGGGCTTCTCACTGTATCATCCAGATCTGGAAAATGAAGCGGTTCTGAAAGGACTCAGCGAGTTTCGCGAACACCTGGGCGGCCGCTTAACCATTATGTTACTGGAAGGCATCGGGAAAGGCGTTGAAGTACACGAAATGGATACGGACCTGATCCAACAAGTCATTGCCGAGCTGAAAGCCAGCCACCAGTCCTACCAATCTGCCCTATCCACCGAATCGCAACCCGCATGAAAACGCCACTTGGCCACTTAAGTTATTGCACCAATATTCACGCTGGTGAGCACTGGACCGACCATTTTCTGGCGCTGCAAAACGCTTTGCCAACGATTAAGAACCAGCTTTCGCCGGATGCGCCTTTGGGCATTGGCCTACGACTGGCCAACATAGCCAGCCTCGAGTTAACCCAACCCGAACGCCTGGCCGAGTTCCAACGGTGGTTGTCCGACAATAATTTATACGTCTTTACTATGAACGGCTTTCCTTACGGAGGTTTCCACCGTTCGCGCGTTAAAGACCAGGTTCATGCGCCCGACTGGACCACGCCCGAACGGGTTGATTATACCATTCGCCTGTTCGGTTTATTGGCCAATTTACTGCCTCGAACCGATGGCAAGGCAGCTATTCCCAGCGCCGGAATTTCGACCTCGCCCCTATCATATCGCTACTGGTTTCGCTGGGATAATGAAACCCAACGGGATAAAGCCTTCGAGATCACGACGCAACGGCTCGTAACGGTTGTCGAAGAATTGGTACGAATCAAAGAAAGCGACGGCATTTCGTTACACCTCGACATTGAACCGGAACCAGACGGGCTGCTGGAAACCGGTGATGAGTTTATCAATTGGTTTAATTTGTACCTCTTGCCAATTGGTCTGGATCGGCTTAACGAAGAATTCGGCATGTCGGCGGCGGAAGCCGAAGCGGCTCTTCGGGAACACGTTCAGCTTTGCTACGATGTTTGCCATTTTGCGGTTGGCTACGAGCGCCACGCGGAGGTACTGAAGAAGTTACAGGAGAACTCTATAAAAGTGGGAAAAATCCAGATCAGTGCGGCGTTGAAAGCAACTTTCCCTGAAGAACCTAATAGCCGGGCGATGACCCACGACCAATTCCTGCACTTCAACGAGCCTGTTTACCTGCACCAGGTGGTGGCCCGTGATGACCGTGGCGAGTTGCTTCGCTATCCTGATCTACCCGAAGCTCTACAAGCTTTTGATAAAAGACACGTTGAATGGCGCGCGCATTTTCACGTTCCCCTGTTCATCTCTGATTATGGTCTGCTACAGTCTACGCAAAATGATATTGTGGAGGTCTTACGTTTGCAAAAGGAAACGTCCTTTACGGAACAACTGGAAGTAGAAACCTACACGTGGGAAGTTTTGCCCGACGACTTAAAAATGCCTTTAAACGAGTCCATCACGCGGGAACTCGAATGGGTATTGCAGAAGATTAAAGAAGTATAAAATTGGCTGTCTTCCAGGGAAGCGCCATTTATAATTTATTACCTAATATGAAAAAGACTGTTGTTATCGACGTTGTAGGGCTTTCTTCTTCGCTCATTGGCGAACATACGCCCTTTTTAAAAAGCTGGCTAGCCAATAAAAAACTATCGACCATTGAGCCGATGTTACCAGCCGTTACCACGTCGGTACAGTCTACCTATGTTACGGGAAAATGGCCCGCCGAAACGGGGATTGTGGCTAACGGCTGGTACGACCGAACGGATTCAGAAATTAAATTCTGGAAACAGTCCAACAAGCTGGTGCAGGGCGAAAAAATCTGGGAAGCCGCCCACAAGATTGATCCGTCTTTTACGGTTTCCAAGATGTTCTGGTGGTACAATATGTACTCATCAGCCGATTATGCGGTAACACCAAGGCCTCAATATCATGCTGATGGTGTCAAAGCACCCGATTGCTACAGCCAGCCCGCTGACCTGCGCGACCGTTTACAGCGCGAATTAGGGACTTTTCCACTCTTTAGTTTCTGGGGCCCTAACGCCAACATCAAGTCAACGCGCTGGATTGCTGATGCTTCCATGTTGGTTGACCAATGGCATGACCCAACGTTAACGCTGATCTACCTACCGCATCTGGATTACTGTCTGCAAAAATTTGGACAGGATTTCAGCAAAATAGCGAAAGAACTGGGCGAGATCGACACCGTTTGTCGGGATTTGATTCAGCATTACGAGAAAAAGAGTGCGTCAATCATTGTTTTATCCGAATACGGCATCACCAACATTAGCCGCCCTATTCACCTCAACCGGCAGTTCCGCGAGGCGGGCCTCCTTGGGATTCGCGAAGAACAAGGGCTTGAATTATTAGATGCGGGTGCTTCCAAAGCGTTTGCGGTCGCTGACCACCAGGTGGCCCATATTTATATCAATGACCCTTCGTGTACGGCTCAGGTAAAAGCTATACTGGAAAAAACGCCGGGTATCGAGCTGGTTCTGGACGAAGAAGGCAAGAAAAAACACCACATCAATCACGAACGCGCGGGAGATTTCGTCGTAATGGCGGATGCTGAAAGCTGGTTTACCTATTATTACTGGCTCGACGATGCCAAAGCTCCCGACTACGCCCGACTGGTAGATATTCACCGCAAACCGGGGTACGATCCAATTGAAATGTTCATGGACCCTGCCAATCCGTTGGTTAAATTGAAAGCTGGATACAAGCTTATGCGTAAAAAGCTGGGTTTCCGCTATCTGATGAACGTTATCCCGCTGGATGCAACGCTTCTGAAAGGGGCGCACGGTCGCGTAGGGACGGCCCGGGAGCATCATCCGGTTTTTATTAGTAACCAATCGGATGGAGCGTCTCTTCTTGCAACGGAGGTATATGGCAAAATCTGGGAGCAGCTAACTCAGTCCTGAACGGTCTGACGACCTAATTTTTAGGGCCACTTAATAAGTCTCTGCCGACAACTTACTCTACCTGGAGTTAAATCTATAGTTTCTGATTTACTCAATGAAAGGTATAGTTATGGAAGAGATGAATGTGGAGATTCCTGCTCAGCAGCAGAATCAGCAACCTGGGTTGGAAAAAGAAATGACGCCCCAGCCGATCTATATTCGGGATACCTACCAAGGTGTTGGCAAATTGAAAGGCAAAAAGGCGCTGATTACCGGTGGAGACAGTGGAATTGGTCGGGCCGTGGCCGTTCATTTTGCCCATGAAGGTGCAGACGTAGCCATCGTGTATCACCCAACGGAAGAGGAAGATGCTCAGAAAACGAAGCAGTTGATTGAAGAACAGGGCCAAACCTGCGTGTTAATTGCCGGTGATCTGAAAGAACGAGCCTTCTGTGAGAAGTGTGTGGAAGAAGCGGTTGCTGAATTAAAGCAGCTTAACATTTTGGTGAATAACGCCGCCGTGCAGTTTCCCAAAAAAGAGCTGACCGAGATTGAGGATGACGATCTTGTAGCCACCTTTGACATTAATATTCTATCCATGTTTCGGCTGACCAAAGCCGCCCTCCAGTACTTGCACGAAGGAGACTGCATCATCAACACCACGTCAATTACATCCTACCGGGGCAGCGAAGCTTTACTCGATTATTCCTCCACAAAAGGAGCGATCACGGCTTTTACACGCTCCTTATCAGGCAATCTGGCCCAGAAGAAAATTCGCGTAAATGGCGTAGCGCCCGGCCCTATCTGGACGCCGCTAATCCCGGCTTCATTCGATCTGGAGAAGGTAGCCAACTTTGGCAAGGATACGCCCATGGAACGCCCCGGACAGCCTGCGGAGGTGGCCCCAGCCTACGTATTTCTAGCCTCTGAAGATGCTTCCTTCATTACGGGACAGATTATTCACGTCAACGGGGGCACAGTTGTCAACGCCTAAACAAAGCCAGTTTTATACTTTACAAGGTTTTTTCCCGCGGAGGAAGTTCTACTTGTTGGTTAAATACAGGCAAATGAACACGATAGGGTCTATTTACTAATTCTTACAGCTTGGTAAGAGTTGGATATTTCTAAAGCCCTATTGACTCTGTCATGTAGTTTTCCAAACTTAGTAATTCATGGCTTCCTGATTATGTTACACTTTAAACAGTGAAATGCGTATGAGAATTCAAGTAAACGCTGTTCATTTTACGGCGGACCAAAAGTTGCTGGATTTTATTCAACGGAAGTTGGATAAATTGGACACATTCCACGACCGGATTGTGAGTGCAGAAGTTTTCCTGCGGTTAGACGGGAATGACAGCAACAAAATAAGGATGAAAATCTTTGAGGTAAAACTGTTTTTACCCGGTGACTCTTTGTTCATTAGCGAGCGCAATCAGAGCTTTGAAGCCGCTATTGACCTTGCCGTTGACCGGTTGAAAAACTTGCTTGTTAAACATAAGGATAAACAGCGCCATATTTCTAACCGGGACATTAACCGCGAGACAAAAGACTCGCAGCAGGATCTGGTGGAAGTTGATGCTTTGAACGAGGACGGCGAAATCTAGTCGGCCTTCAGTTTATCTAAAACAGAAAAACCGCCTTTCGGCGGTTTTTCTGTTTTGCTCCTTTTTATAACTCAATTACAGTCCGAAAGCGGCTTTAATCTGATCTACGTAATCCAGTTTTTCCCAGGTAAAAAGTTCAACCTCTACTTCTTTTACCTGACCATTCTGACCAAATACTTTCTTCACAACCTGGTTCTGACGACCCATGTGACCATAAGCGGCAGTTTCCGAGTAAATCGGGTTGCGCAGTTTCAGACGTTGCTCAATGGCATAAGGCCGCATGTCGAAAATCTGACCGATTTTTTCGGCCAATTCGCCGTCAGTGATGTTCACTTTCGACGTACCGTATGTATCAACGTAAAGACCACATGGTTTTGCCACGCCAATCGCGTAAGACACCTGCACCAGAACCTGATCGCACAAGCCCGCCGCTACCATGTTTTTAGCAATGTGGCGAGTTGCATACGCCGCCGAGCGGTCTACTTTTGAAGGATCTTTTCCAGAGAATGCGCCTCCACCGTGTGCTCCTTTGCCACCGTAAGTATCAACAATGATTTTACGGCCAGTCAAGCCTGTATCTCCGTGTGGTCCACCAATGACGAATTTCCCGGTTGGGTTGATGTAATACGTAATATCGTCCGTAAACAAATCCTGAAGCTCTGCTTTTAGTCTTGCTTTTACGCGTGGAATAACCACATTGATTACGTCTTCCCGAATGCGCTCAAGCATCGTTGCATCGTCGGCAAAATCATCGTGCTGCGTTGACACAACAATCGTATCAATCCGAATGGGCTGGTGGTCGTCGGAATATTCAATCGTCACCTGCGATTTCGCATCGGGCCGGAGGTAAGACAGCAAGCTGGCCTCGTGGTTCCGGATATACGACAGTTCCTGTAAAATTTTATGCGCCAGATCCAGCGGCAACGGCATGAAGTTTTCCGTTTCTTTGGTGGCATAACCAAACATCATACCCTGATCACCAGCACCTTGGGCGTTGGCCCGGGCCTCAAAGTCTTCGTTATCTACCTTCCGGTCAACGCCCTGATTGATATCCGCTGACTGGTCGTGAATAGCCGACAAAATACCACACGAATTAGCTTCGAACATGTATTCGCTTTTTGTGTAGCCAATCCGCCGAATTACTTCCCGAGCAATCTTCTGTACATCAAGATAAGTGTTTGTTTTTACTTCTCCTGCCAATACAACCTGACCCGTGGTTACCAATGTCTCACAAGCTACTTTGCTGGTTGGATCAAAAGCAAGGAAATTGTCAATGAGCGCATCAGAGATCTGATCCGCTACTTTATCTGGGTGGCCTTCCGATACCGACTCGGAAGTAAAAAGATATGGCATTATTATGTCGTTTATTTACTGATTGAATCCGCGAATTTACAGCAATTTCTGTACTCCATCAAAAACGCTTCCGTAATCTACTCCTATGTTATGACCAATAAGTGGTTCTTTTTCATTCATTAGCGTCAGAGCAACCGCCTCTTCAGGACATCAAACAGTGCCTTGGTGAAAGCACCCAACGGCACGCTTGACATAATTTTAAGCTCCTCCATAAAATTTGTATCCTCATCCAGGAATTCGAATACTTTGGCGGGGTGGTTGCGCTTATAAAGCAGTGTGAAGAAATCATCAGCGGGATAACGCCGTTTGTGCAACACATTGAGTAGAATGCTGTCATAAAGGCCAAATCGGCGGTTGAACCAACTTGTTCGCCTTTTGGGGCTGCCCGTTGCCGCCAGGTTCTTGACAATCTCGGCTAAATAACGCTGCGTGCGCTGAAAAGTATACCCTGTAGACGGTTTGGTAAAGCCCCCGGCAGTGCCAATTCGAACGACATGCTCAGAAGGGTTCTCCTGCGTCGGTTCGTCAGACATGGGAATAACGCCAAATTCCGTTTCACAAATCTGATAGCCGCCGGTTTCTAAAAAACGGTCGATGTAATTACGTAATGGCACTTCATACTCATAGTCGGTCAATACGGCTTCGTTGAAAACGGTGTACTCCACCAGGGCTGTTTTTTCGTCGAAAGGAAGTACGTAGATGAATCGGCAGTCGCCTTGCTGCTCCACCCGAAAATCCATCATAATGGGCTTTTTTACGTCAAAACAGGGGTTTTGCGCGTTGATCACCCAACCTTTAAAGTGCTGTAGTAAGTTATGTTGCTCGGGAATATCGAGTTTTAATTGAAACGTGCTGTCAAATACAAAATCAGCCATGTAAGGCTCATCGTCTGCAATCACAAAGCCGCCTTGTGGCGTATCCTTCACGCGGTTGATTGTAGCCTGCTTGAACTCGATATTGGGATGCTTAGCCAGCTGATTCCGAACAAATTCATAGAAATCAATACCCCGCAACATCTTATACTGGTAGTTGCCAATATTAAGGGAGCCGCTAAACACGGTTCCAAAAAAATCAACGGCGGGCCATTTTCGAAAGATAATGGGTTCAAATGTTCCTTCTCCGCGCTCCCAAAAGCACCAGGTCCGGTCATTTTTATTTTTAAATTCTTTATCCAGTATCAGGATTGAGCGATCGCGCAGGGTAGACTGAGTTAGGTAATAAGCTAAACTCAAACCCGCCATGCCACCGCCAGCGATGATGAAGTCGTATCGTTTCATGCAAAAAAAAGAAAAGTCTGGACGCACGCGCCCAGACTTTAGTTTTATCGTTAGTCACTAGCCGGATTTAAAAGACCGACAGTGGCAGGGACAAATCACTAAGGACTTTTACACATGGACATGCCGCTCAGCATGGTAACTTGACCGAACGAGCGGCCCTGATTCAACATATTTCAAACCCCGCATCAACCCCTCTTCCTTATACATCGCAAATGTCTCCGGGTGAATCCATTCGATAACTTCATGGTGCATTTTGGTCGGTTGCAGGTACTGACCCAGCGTCAAAATGTCCAGTCCGTGCGCCGCCAGATCGTCCATGGCTTTGAAAACCTCTTCTCTGGTTTCGCCCAGACCCAGCATGATACCTGTTTTGGTACGCTGGCCGTATTCTTTCGTGCGCTTGATCTGTTCCAGGCTACGGGCGTATTTTGCCTGCGGGCGTACCGCCCGGTACAGACGCTCAACCGTCTCCATGTTGTGGGAAACAACCTCCTGACCGGCTGAAATCATGCGAATCAAGGCCTCCCAATTACTTTTAACATCGGGAATCAAGGTTTCGATCGTCGTTTCGGGAGACTGTTCCTTAACGGCCCGAACCGTCTGGTACCAGATTTCAGCGCCTCGGTCTTTTAACTCATCGCGGTTCACGGACGTAATAACGGCGTGTTTCACTTTCATCAACTGGACCGCCTCAGCAACGCGGCGTGGCTCATCCGTATCGTACTCGTTCGGGCGCCCCGTTGCAACAGCGCAAAAAGAGCAACCCCGCGTACAAATATTGCCCAGAATCATGAAGGTTGCCGTGCCAGCACCCCAGCACTCACCCATGTTTGGACAGTTGCCGCTTTCACAGATTGTATGTAATTTATACGTATCAACTAGTTTGCGGACTTTAGCATATTCGGGCCCGATAGGCAGCTTTACACGCAGCCAATCCGGGCGTTTTTTTCTCTGTGGTTCGGAGGGAATAACGGGAAGTTCAATCATAACAAACCTCAAGCCTATTTACTACACAATGCAATTATCAGGTGCAAAGTTCGGTGATAAGAAGGAAGGCAGGAAAAAACGAGGCCGTAAATTTTCCTTATTTGTCCTTCAGCGTTAATTATCGTTTGTTACCGAAGAAAAGCGTTATATACCCTGATGTAAACAGGCTTCTGTTTGAGGCCAATGACATGATGACAACTTCTTTGGGATAAGCTTCTGCCAGAAAGCCAATTTCAAGCCCCGTCATGTTGTTTCGAAAAGCACTCAGTTCAAAGGCCACTGCCGCTTTTACATTCAAACCCACTGTAAAATTCGATTTTTCAAAACCCTGGAAGAAACCACCTGCTCCCACAATTTCACCCAGATTCTGGTGCATATTGGGATCGTAAGGAACATTCTGAATCTGGCCGGGCCGAACCTGATATTGAATGTAATAGGGCTTTATAATACCGAGCGATGGGCCAGCCGCCAGAATTCCGCTAATGGCAATTCCTTCGTCAGCCGTACGCGTAAATAAGGCAACTTCCCGCCCGTATTGCGGTCTTATGACAAAAAAGTTATTCTGTTTCCCGTAGATGAACCGCGCCCCGGTATACTGCGTCTGCGTCTGTACTTCCTTTGGGTGTTTTACATTAACGATCTCCACACTCAGGTAACGGAACTGTCGTTTGCCGTTGAACAAACTAGGCAAGGCTTTCGAGTGCCGAAAAACAAATCCGCCTAAAATACCCGAATTCGTATTGGTCGTAACCCCATAGGTTGTTACGGAATTATAGCGTTCTTCGTCGGAATCGGTTGTTTGAGCCTGAGTATTCGCTCCAATGAGTAAACAGATCAGGGTTAATATCGATAAACTTTTTATCACGACTGTGGTGTATAATTTTTTATATAGATAAATATAAGACTTTAAATTAATTTCACGAAACCTCCCTCCCTATATTGATTAACTAGCTAGGATGAAGGAAGTTTATTAGAAATAAATTAGTTTTTTAACGTTTTTCAAACGTCGATAATTGTTAACAAATCAGAAAATGCCGACGATTCGTACCACCTATTTAGGCGACTTGCGTACTCAGGCTACGCACCTGCAATCAGGAACCCAAATTCTCACCGATGCACCCATCGATAACAACGGAAAAGGTGAAGCATTCTCCCCCACTGACCTGGTAGCCGCTTCTTTGGGAAGCTGTATGATGACCATTATGGGTATTGTTGCCCGCCGCGAGGGAATTGACCTGACAGGCAGTGATATGGACATTACGAAAGTGATGAACTCGGAAGGCCCCCGCCGGATTGTCCGGATCGAAGTACTGCTACAGATGCAAACGCCGGAAGAACTGCCAGCCGATACCCGCGAAAAATTAGAGCGTGCTGCCCATACGTGCCCGGTTGCGCTGAGCCTACACCCCGATATCGAACAAGCCATTCAGTTTGAGTGGAAAAGCCTTGTTAAAGCGTGAAAGAATGAATGAGCGAAAGAGTGAATGAACGAAAGAGCGATCTATCTGGCAGGTTCCTGTTAGATCCGTAAGCCGAACTTCGCTCTTTCGCTCTTCCTATCTTTTGCTCTTTAACTTTTCTTCCGCGCCGAAGCAGCAATCTTATCAATAGCAACTACGAGTCGATCCAGGTCTTTAGGCGTTGTGTAAATATGCGGCGTCACCCGAACGCCGTTGAGCGGCCCTAAGCCAATCGGCGTCGTATGAATTTTATACGTTCCCAGTAGCTGGCTTTCCAATTCATTTCCTTTGAGGCCATCAATTCCGACAACGGCCAGCGCCCCGGAGAAAGCCGGCTTCAGCGACGTATGAAGCTTCACCCCCGGAATGTCTTTTACTTTCTCGGCCCAGTAACTTTTCAGGTAATGCAGACGCGCAAACTTCCGCGCAGCCCCAATCGACAGGTGAAAGTCCGCCGCTGTTCCGATGGCCATTTCCGAAGCAAAAGAGCGCGTCCCCAATGACTCAAACTTCCGAATATCGCTGCCATCAGGCTCCGTGCTCGACAACAGCGCCCAAATATTTTTCACTTTTTCCTGACGGATGTACATCATGCCACTGCCAAACGGGGCGCAAAGCCATTTATGCAGGCTGGTCGCGAAATAATCGCAGCCCAAATCGGGAATTTTGTATTCCAGGTGAGCAAAGCTGTGCGCTCCGTCACAGATCACCTCAATGCCTTGTTTGTGCGCGGCGTCCGCAATTTTCCGAACGGGCATAATCTGGCCGGTCCAGTTAATGACGTGCGTTACGTGCACAATTTTCGTCCGGCTACTAAAGGCACTTACGTATTTGCGCACTAACTCGTCCTCGTTTTCGGAAGGCAAATCGAGGTCAAGCCAAACCAGTTTGATGCCATCGCGTTTCTCTCGCTGTTTCCACGCGTTGGTCATGTTCGGGTAATCCTGTTTAGCCAGTATCACTTCGTCGCCGGGCTTTAGCGTCAACCCAAAAATGATGGTATTTAGTCCTTCTGTTGCGTTTCGGTTGATGGCAACTTCATCCGCGGAGCAGCCCGCGATATCGGCTAATTTGGCCCGCACTGCCTCACGCCCCTGGTCCAGAATCCGCCACATGTAATAAGAAGGCGCTTCGTTCGAATATTGGTAAAACCGGATATGCGCCTCCTGCACCAGCTTTGGCTGCGGACTTACCCCGCCGTTATTCAAATTCAGAAGGTTAGGAGAAACGGTGTACTCTGCTTTAATCCAGGACCAAAAATCTTCATCCTGCGCCAATTGCGGGGGTGACGCATTAGGCTTGTACGTTTCCAGCGACTGGGCCGTAGCCTCTTCAATAAAAGCGGGCAATGCGAGCGTTCCAGCAGTAGCGGAACCCAATTGGCGGAAAAAAGATCGACGAGTAGGCATATAGGCATTGATGAAATACGGCGCTTTCAAACTTATCCGGAAGTTACATCTATAATACGCTATATTTGCCAAATATTTTACGGATTTTTCAAGAAAATATTTTTAAACTCCTCCTTTACAAAGCATCCCTATAAAATCTTCTGATACGCGTCAATGAGCAACCAGCAACCGGCCTATCAGTCTCTTATGTGGAGTCTCTATGTTTACTAAATAGGTCCCGCTGGGCAGATTTCCTACGTACATACCCAGAGTTTTTTCCGCCAACCGATTTACTGCCCTGGGCTGGTGGCTACGTCCCAACTGGTCGATGAGATTCACCGAGCGAACGTCCGATAATTCCTCCGCCTCTAGAATAACATTTTCAGTGGCTGGATTAGGGAAAATACGAAACGACTGACTAATCGGATCCGTTGCGGTTATGTATTCTTTAAAGACGGGGACTCGTTCAAAATCGCGTGATAGCACTTCCGTCAGGACCGTTTCGCCTTCGCCCAACCAATCGCCCAGCAGGGCCGCATATACCTGCCGAAAATCCGTCTGCATTTTGATGTTGTTGTTGCTCAAATCATTCAGATCTGGATTTTTGCCAACCACCTGCCTTTTCACCGCACTGCCAAAAATGAACAAAGGAGCCGCCACGCCGTGATCAGTCCCCAAACTGCTGTTGGAAACCGCCCTACGCCCAAACTCAGAGAACGTCATCCCTACCACGCGGTCTTCGGCACCCATTGCTTTCACATCGTCCATGAATGTTTTGATCCCATCGGACACATAACGCATCAGATTTGCGTGGGCACCACTTGTCGGGTCGGTTGCACTGACCTGCGAAGCGTGCGTATCGAAGCCCCCCAGCGATACATAGTACAATTTCGTTTGCAAACCTCCGTGGATCAGGCGGGCCACAATTTTAAGCTGATCGGCCAGGGTATTTCCAGTCGGGTAAGTAACCTGATTCTTGCCTTTTGAGGCGGCAGCTTTGATCTGCGCCGCGTAGCCAACCGATGTTTGCTGCTGCTGCCGGATAAAGGCGATATGCCGTCCGGCGGGCGTTTCCAGGTTTAAATCCGAATTTACGTTTGGCTTTTCGCCCACCAGTTGCGCAAATGTGTCGGGATTTTGCAGCGTGATGGCCATGGTTTGCGCTGGCCCCAGCAAAGCAGTCGACGCGACCGCCCCAATCTGGATCGCCAAGGGATCGGGATTTTGTTGGTTCGGGTATTTTTCGGGATACCCAGGATAACGCTCATCGAGGTACCGTCCCGCCCAACCCGTTGTCAGCAGTTTATCCGAATCCGCACCGGTAAACCAGATATCACTCGACCGGAAGTGCGAAAAGTTAGGTGATGGATAAGAAACACTGTGCACAATCGACAATTTACCATCGTTGTAGAGCCGCTGCAAACCCGTCATGGCTGGGTGCAAACCCGTTGTTGGGTTTTTATCCAGCGTTAACACCTTCGACTCTGGAATCGCAATGTTGCTTCGTAGCGACACATAGCGGCTCATTTGGTCCAGTGGAATAACCGTATTTAGGCCATCATTGCCTCCGTTTAACTGAATCAGCACTAAAATTCGGTCGTTTGCTCCCGCCAAATGGCTCAACGACTGGATCAAAGCCGATTGCTGAACATCAAAGGCCCTGGCTCCGTAGCCGTCCAGCACGACAGACGTTGCCAGCGTCCCTGCCGTGTATCTCAAAAACTTCCGACGATCCATTTTTCGTAGCGACAAAGCAGGATAAAACGTTTGTTTTAGCTGCGGGTTTAGACCATTTGATATTCAGCCAGACGAAACATATATAGCATCAGATTAACCAGTTTAGTCTGGATAGCCATGCGTTTATTAGTGCTCGTTGGATCATTTTTGTAATTATTCCACTCATCCGACCAAACGTAACGCGGCAAACCCGGAACCATGATCTGGTCGATCATGTAATCTTTCTGCTGCTTCGTCAAATCTACCGCAAACCAATTTTCGGCCAATTCATTAATCAGCTTTTCTACGTCAGTGGGTGCAGTCGTTGCCCCGGCGATTTTGATCAGGTCTGGGTATTGCCGAACGTTGTTGATAGTGATCCGGCCATTTATAAGCTGGTCCGTGAAATTGCCCCGCAGCGCTAGTGTACTCGCATTAATCCAGATTTCGGAAAAGCCTGTATCGTAGTAAGGTTTGTAGCCAAAAACCGACGGTTGGTCGAGCAGGTCTTGCTGCTGCTCTTTTGTGCGCTGAAGCAGGTAGTTTGTAAACGTATAAAAGACAGCGGCTTCTTTGGTTAGATCAGGCACAGGCATTTCAAACGCCCGCCACGCGCCTATCACCAGTTCTACCGGAGATTTTATGATGCTTCCCCGCAAACTTTCCTCGTAGAAATGCTGGCTCGTAAGCAGCGCCGATACAACAGGTTTTATTTCATAATTGCTTCCGCGAAAGATTTTGGCCAGCGGCTCAATAATCGTTTGCTCAACATCAGGACTTATATCCGCGTTGAGAAACCAGCGGTACAATTTACGGCATATGAAACGGGCTGTTTCTGGCTGGGCCAAGATCATGTCGATCAAACTTCCCAACTCTGCCTCTCCTGCCGTCGCGCCTGTTTTGCCCTGAATCAGCGTATTCTGGAAAAAAGTAGAAAACTGTTTGTTGGTCGTATCGTGTTGATTAGCGCGAAAACTCGTTGTAATAGTTGCCGTTGTTGTGCTCCGAAAACCAGAATCAGCCCAGCCTGTCAACACCCGAGCTGCCGCTTTCACATCGTCCTCTGTGTAGTTATTGCGACCAATGGTAAAGAGTTCCAGCAGTTCACGGGCATAATTTTCGTTGGGTTTCCCCGCTACATTCTGGTTGCCATTCAGGTAGCGAAGCATAGCCGGATCTTTGGTCACCTCGATTATAAACGTTCGGAAGTTTCCGAGCGCGTTCCGGCGAAGCATCAGGTTCTGATAATAGAAGTACCGATAATCATCTACTTCAGCCAGCGTAGTCACAAAATGATTTTGCCAGAAGAGTACCATTTTTTCGCGTACCGATACCTGCTCTGTTAGCATTTGGCCCACCCACCAGCCTTTCAGATAGCTTTTGGACAAGGTTGAGCTAAACGGGATATCAACGAAAGTTTTTCCTGTAGCGGGGTCAAGCGGAGCTGGTAGGAGTGGCTGCTCAGCAAATAGACGCTCTAATGCAGCCTGCGGTGTCAGGCCAATCCAAGACCGCATCTTGGCCGTGGATACACCAACTGTAGCTCTTCTCAGTAAATGAGAAACCTGTCGAGCCGTTAGCGGACTTGTCACCGAATTGAGCGAAGCCATACGTTTAGAGTATCAGCCTGAAGAATGAGTATTTACAACTAGTATTTATACCGAATAAAGTTACATATTTTTTCGTATCTTAAACTGAAGCCTCATTAATAACCTCTTAAAAATTAAATTTTTACCATTATTTATTGGCTTTTCTACCTAATAAGCCAATAAAAAAGCCACATCGGGAAATCCGATGTGGCTTTTGCACTAAATACTTATCTTATTAAGGAGTTGCTCTCGTAAAAGAAATGTAATCGGCCAGAATCCGACCGCACTCGGTCAGGTAAAGGTCTTTTTTCTCTTTTTTATCCTTATCTTTTTCTTTATCACCTGATTCTGGTGTACCGTTTGAGACCAACAACTCGCCATCAGCGCCACCGCTCTGGCGCATAGCCGCCCGTTTCTTTTCTGCTTCTTCACGCTCTTTGCGGCGCTTCGATTCTTGCAGGGAAACAACAGTGTTTTCTTTTGCCTTTTTAAATTCAGCAAAATCAGCCATCAATTGCTTCAACTCGGTATCCGATTTCAGACGCTGCTCATAGCTACCACGCAGTTTTCCAACCACCTTGTCGTCTACATCGCGGGTTGCTTCGTAGCGAGCCGAGGCAATCTGATCCCAGGGCAGGGCACTTGGCTGTGAGCTTTCGCCATATTCTTCCGCACTAAAAGCCGAGGGCAATTCAATATCCGGCGTAACTCCCTTGTGCTGGGTGCTGCTTCCATTGATTCGGTAGAACTTGGCAATCGTCATTTTCACCTGTCCTACTTTCTCTGGTTCTTTGGGCAACCACTGATTCAGGTCAACCATCGTTTGCACAGTCCCTTTACCAAAGGTCTGTCCACCAATAACCAGACCGCGCTTGTAATCCTGAATGGCAGCGGCGAAAATTTCGGAAGCGGAAGCACTAAAACGGTTCACTAACACGGCCAGTGGCCCGTCATACGTAATCGACGGATCAGTATCGGTTTGAACTTCTACTTCTCCTTGGGCTTCTTTTACCTGAACAACCGGACCTTTTGCAATGAATAAGCCGGTCAGCTCAATGGCTTCAGTCAGAGAACCACCGCCGTTATCCCGCAAGTCAATGACAACGCCTTCTACGTTTTCCGCTTTCAGCTCGTTCATCAGGCGCTTAACATCACCCGTTGTGCTGACAAAACCTTGTTCGCGTTTCCGGGCGCCATCGAAATCACGATAGAACATAGGGATTGAAATCACACCAATTTTCACTTTTTTCTGGTTCTGGGTGATCTCGATTACTTCTTTTTTAGCGCGTTGCTCTTCTAGCTTAATCTTCTCACGAACCAGCTTGATTTCTTTCGGCGGCGCTCCGGCCAAGGCTTCGGCTTGTTTGATTTGCAGACGAACCGTTGTTCCCTTGGGACCTTTAATCAGCTTAACCGCTTCATCGACCTGATAGCCAACAATGCTAACCATCTGGCCGTCGCCCTGGGCAACCCCAACGATTTTGTCGCCTTTCGCAATAAGCTTGCTTTTAAAAGCAGGACCACCCGGAATTACCTCCGATACTTTAATGTATTCACCTTCTTCGCCCAGAAGCGCACCGATTCCTTCCAGGGATTGACTCATCTCCTGATTAAAACGATCCGCAAAGCGGGGTGACATGTAATTAGTATGCGGGTCAAGCGATTCGGCAAATGCATTCATATACATCTGAAATACATCTTCGCTCTTGATGCGCGACATGGCCTTGTCCAGATTCTTGTAGCGCTCCTTCATCGTCCGCGCTACGCTAGAATCAGCTTTGCCACTTAGTTTCAACTCAAGCGCCTGATTCTTGACTACTTTACGCCACAGGTCGTTCTGCTCTTCCACCGATTTAGGCCAAGGCAGTTTTTCGCGATTTGTATTGAACGACTCGTCTGCCGAAAAGTCAAATGGCTTTTCAAGCAACGATTGAACGTATTTGCTACGCTCGTTATATCGCTTGCGAAAGACGTTGTAGACATCATACGCCATCGACAAATCCCCGTTGTTCAGGTAGTCATCAATGTTGTTACGATGCTTCTCGAAAGAGGCAACATCCGAAGCCAGGAAGTATGATTTATTGTTATCAAGTTCCTTCAGGTAGTTGTCGTAGACTGCCGATGAGAGCGAGTCATTCAGACGTACCTTTCGGTAATGATAAGTGGTCAATATCTTCGTTACCAATGCCTCAACCTTCTCCTGCGACATAGTTGGTTTCAAATCGTCGGAGTTAGGAGCTGACGTTGGTACCGTCGAAATTCCCGCTTGTGGTCCTGGTTGAAAGCCCAGCATCAGCACGGGCACCAGGGTAATCAGATATTTTCTCATATCCTCATTTTTTAACTATATCCAACAACTCAATATCGAAAACCAGCGTTGAGTTCGGTCCGATTTGTGGTCCGGCACCTCGTTCGCCGTACGCTAATTGGGAGGGGATAAACAATTTCCATTTAGAGCCAACTGGCATCAACTGGAGTGCTTCTACCCAGCCCTGTATTACTCCCGAAACGGGAAATTCAATGGGTTCGCCCCGTTCTACCGAGCTATCGAACACCGTTCCATCGATCAAGCGACCCGTATAATGGGTTCGAACAGTATCGGATGCCGTTGGCTTAGTACCCGTGCCTGCTGTCATTACCTGGTATTGCAGCCCGCTGGCAGTGGTAATAATTCCTGGCTTCTTCTTGTTCTCTTCCAAGAACTGATCCCCCACTTTTTTGTTCGCGTCGGCCTTGGCCGTTACCTGTTTCTGGAAGAATCCCTGGATTACAGATGTGGCCTGTTCATTATTCAATTGCGTAGGCTGGCCTTTCAGTGCCTGCTCGAGGCCTTTCATTAAAGCATTCAGGTTGGCGTTTGACAGATTCTGCGAACGAAGCCCTGATCCAACATTGACCCCAATGCTATAACTAACTGAATCTACGTTATTGGCTAGTTTGGCTGGAAGATTGGTTTTTGCCGCCGTGGCAGCTGTTTTAGGCTTTGGAGCTGGTTTTTTAGCCGTTTGAGCCTCTACTGAGCCAGTGGCAATAACAGCCGATACAAAACCGGCTAACGTCAATTGAATTAACTTCATGCGAAAGGAAAGATACTAAAAAAATGGATTCTGTTGGTATAACGTAAAAATGACTGGCAAAAGTTTGGTAAATCCTACAGTTCTTAAAACAATTTTGTGATAAGTGGCCAAATGGATGGTTAGCTGTACAACGCAGAAATCTATCCTACATTATGAAAAAACCAGATTCTTAGAAAAGTATAAACCCTTAAAGCGAAAAATACGGACAGTAGTCTGTTTTAGTGAAATTTATCACGTAACTTTGCGCCCGAAAAACACAATCTCAACTTAACGATTCTCTCCAAATTATATGGTATCAGTAAGACCCGACGAGGTTTCAGCCATTCTCCGGGAACAGCTTTCAAACGCCCGAACCGAAGCAGAACTCGAAGAAGTCGGAACGGTGCTGCAAATCGGCGACGGTGTGGCCCGTATCTATGGGCTTTCTAAAGTCCAGGCCGGCGAGTTGCTGGTGTTTGAAAACGGACTGCAAGCACTGGCACTGAACCTTGAAGAAGATAACGTAGGTGCCGTTTTGCTCGGTGACTATTCCGAAATTAAAGAAGGTGCCACGGTAAAACGTACCAACCAGATTGCTTATATCAACGTAGGTGAAGGAATTCTGGGCCGCGTTGTGAATACGCTTGGTCAACCAATCGATGGTTCAGGTCCCATTCAGGGTGAAACGTTTGCCATGCCGCTGGAGCGTAAAGCGCCAGGTGTAATCTTCCGTCAGCCTGTTAACGAACCACTGCAAACCGGTATCAAGGCGATCGACGCCATGATCCCAGTAGGCCGGGGCCAACGTGAATTGATTATCGGTGACCGCCAGACAGGTAAAACTGCGGTGGCAATCGATACGATCATTAACCAGAAGGAATTCTACGACAAAGGCCAGCCCGTTTATTGTATCTACGTTGCCTGCGGCCAGAAAGCATCAACCAT
The DNA here is from genome assembly GCF_021484805.1 of Tellurirhabdus bombi. Lineage (NCBI taxonomy): Bacteria > Pseudomonadati > Bacteroidota > Cytophagia > Cytophagales > Spirosomataceae > Larkinella > Larkinella bombi. The sequence continues at coordinate 598,513 of NZ_CP090557.1, forward strand.
TAAGCAGGTTGAAGCGACGCTGCGCAGAGCAGGTGCCATGGACTATACAGTAATCGTAGCAGCTGGTGCATCGGACCCATCTCCAATGCAATTCTACGCCCCGTTTACCGGAGCAGCCATTGGTGAGTACTTCCGGGATACAGGCCGTCCTGCTCTGGTTGTATACGATGACTTATCTAAACAAGCGGTTGCTTACCGCGAAGTTTCCCTGCTGCTGCGTCGTCCTCCAGGACGGGAAGCCTACCCAGGAGACGTTTTCTACCTGCACAGCCGGTTACTGGAACGGGCCGCTAAGGTGATCGCTAACGATGCCATTGCTGCCAACATGAACGACTTGCCACCTTCGCTGAAAGGCCGGGTAAAAGGAGGTGGTTCACTAACTGCATTGCCGATTATCGAAACGCAGGCCGGTGACGTTTCTGCTTATATTCCGACCAACGTAATTTCTATTACAGATGGTCAGATCTTCCTGGAGTCAAACTTGTTTAACGCCGGGATTCGGCCAGCCATTAACGTAGGTATTTCGGTATCGCGCGTAGGTGGTAACGCTCAGATCAAATCCATGAAGAAAGTGGCTGGTACGCTGAAACTCGACCAGGCGCAGTTCCGCGAGCTGGAAGCGTTTGCGAAATTTGGTTCGGATCTTGATGCCTCGACCAAATTGACCATCGACCGTGGCCGCCGTAACCAGGAAATCCTGAAGCAGGCGCAATACTCGCCGGTACTGGTAGAACAGCAGGTAGCTATTATCATCGCTTCGACACAAGGCTTCCTGGACCGTGTTCCGGTTAACCGCGTGAAAGAATTCGAAAACGAGTTCGCTACTATTCTGGCTGCTCAGCACCGCGATACCCTGGATCAGCTCCGGGCCGGTAAGTATGACGATACCATTGTTGGAGTCATTAAGAAAGTAGCTACGGATTTAGCCGCTCGTTACGCATAACATACTGATAACTAGTTTCAAGCTTCGGTTTACAGCCTTATCTCTGAACCCCGGAGCTTGAAACTTCTCTACCATGCCCAGCTTAAAAGAAGTACGAAACCGAATTACTTCCATTAGCTCGACGCAGCAGATCACGAAAGCCATGAAAATGGTATCGGCAGCGAAATTACGTCGGGCACAGGATAATATCCTGCAAATGCGTCCTTATGCCAAAAAACTCAGCGAAATGCTGGGAACGGTATCGGCAGGGGCTGAACTTGCTGGAGAAAATCCCTACAAACAAGTACGGCCTGTAGAACGCGTACTGCTAATTCTTGTTACGTCAGATCGGGGTCTGTGCGGCGCGTTTAATACCAACGTCGTGCGGGCAGCCAGCGCTCTTATCGCGGAAAAATACGCCACCCAAAACCGCCGTGGTCATGTAGATATCATGGCTATTGGCAAAAAAGGAGGCGAAGCGTTTATCCGTCGGGGTTACAAAGTCAATACCAAGTACATGGACGTATTTACCTCACTGAGCTTTACTCGCGTCCGTGCCGCAGCGGAAGAAGTGATGACTCAGTTTCTGGAGGGCCAATACGACGCCGTTGAACTTATCTTCAATGAGTTTAAAAACGTAGCGACGCAGATCATCCGCACGGAGCAATTCTTACCAATTGTTTCAGAAGAGACTGCCGATCAATCTACGACTAAAACTACAGTAGCTAACTATCTTTTTGAACCTTCAGAGGAAGAGATTATCAAAGAACTCATCCCTAAGACACTCAAAATTCAGTTATACAAAGCGGTTCTGGAATCAAACGCATCCGAACACGGAGCGCGGATGACAGCCATGGACAAAGCCACTGAAAATGCCGGTGATCTGCTTAAAGAGCTGAAACTGGTGTATAACCGGACGCGTCAGGCCGCCATTACGAAAGAGATTCTCGAAATCGTAGGGGGAGCCGAAGCCTTGGCAGGTTAATCACTGAATATAAATTAGAAAAGGCCGCACTAACTGGTGTGGCCTTTTTCGTTTATCAGCTGGATGATGTCTTGGTAGGGTAGAGAATAGATTTATCTTTGTAATGAGCTCGCACGCTATCCAAAAAAACTCTTTCTAAACGTCATATACATGAAAAAGACATTTTTGATTATTGCTACCGCCTTGACTGGCTTTATGGCCAACACAGCAACCGCCCAGACGGTTGATGAGCTTGTTGACAAACACGTCCAGGCAATGGGTGGTGCCGATAAGTTAAACAATCTTAAGTCGGTAAAAATCAGCTCATCCATGCAAATGATGGGAACGGATTTAACCCAAAACCTGACCATTATTGACCAGAAAGCATTTCGCCAGGACATTATTGTCCAGGGTATGACTATGGTTCAGGTTATTGATGGCAACAAAGGCTGGGGCATCAATCCAATGGTTGATCCTGTCAATGCCACTCCAACGCCTGATGAGCAGGTAAAAATGATGACCGATCAGCTCGACCTGAAAGGTTCGCTGGTTAATTACAAAGCCAAAGGAAATACCGTCGAACTCGTTGGAAAAGAGAATGTAGGCACCGCTGAAACCTACAAACTTAAAATTGGCAAAAAGAACAACGTAACTGAATTTATCAATCTCGACGCTAAAACCTACTTACCCATCAGAACGACAACCATTGCCAACGTACAGGGTAAAGAGTTCAAGCAGGAAACCAGTAGCTCTAATTTCCAGAAAGTTGACGGAATCACTTTTCCGTTTGCCGTTGAGGTGAAAGGTGATGCCCTGCCCGGCGGCGGTCCTGTGGCGGTTACTGTAACAAAAGTGGAAGTGAATCCGACGGTGGATGAGAGCATCTTCAAGATGCCCGCAAAGAAATAATTTTGGTTGATTTTACGCTTGAGAAGCCTGCTGATTGCAGGCTTTTTTTATAATTTGAAAAAAATAATCAGAATGGGGAACAATCCCTTTTTATTAAATGTATATACATCAAATGTAATTACAATTTAACCGCATAAACTTTTTAACCATGTCAACGCCAACTACATCCGCAAAAACTACTTGGGCAATCGATCCAACCCACTCTGAGATCCTGTTTAAAATTCGCCACCTTATGGTTTCCAACGTAACAGGAAGCTTCGGTTCTTTTGAAGGTAAAGTAGAAGCAGCGGGTGATGATTTTGACGGTGCCCATGTATCATTCTCTGCCGATATTGCTAGCATCAGCACCAACAACGAGCAACGGGACGGCCACCTGAAATCCGACGAATTTTTCAGCGCTGAGAAGTTTCCGAAATTAACTTTTGAGTCGACTTCGTTCAAGAAGATTGACGATGAAAATTACGAACTGACCGGTAATCTGACGATCCGGGATGTAACGAAGTCAGTTACGCTGAAAGCTGAATACGGCGGCCAGATGGGTGATTTCTATGGCAACACGAAAGCCGGTTTTGAGATTAGCGGCAAGATTAACCGCAAAGAATACGGTTTGACCTGGGACGCCGTAACCGAAGCGGGTGGCGTTGTTGTTAGCGACGATGTTCGGCTGATTCTGAACGTACAAGTTGTAAAACAATAAAGATTTTAGACTGCGTTTCACGCGCATTCATTCCAGTCTGTAGGTAGCCGAAAGCTCATTTTTGGCTACCTACAGACTTTTTTTGTACCTTCTGGCCAGGAAAACAAACAACTCCAATTTGCTTAAGTTAACTATCTGTATTCCAATTTTTTACATCAAATATTAAAATTTATTAATTCTTGCTTACAACTCTTTTCCGTAGAACTAAGTCCTTATATAAACCGTTATTTATACGAAGCATAATAATGGTTCTTTGACTATCGTTTATTAAATGCTTTACAGGACCTTTTTGCTTTATCCTGTTAAGGATTCCGAACACTTAATGCAACACAATCATGAAACTCAAAGGTATAATTGCGAGCTTGTTTGTTATGGGTCTGCTGGCGAGTTGTGCTCCGTCGGTAAACGTTAAATTTGACTATGACCCGAAAGTAAATGTGCGTCAGTTCAGCACCTACCGAATCGAAGCGGACCGTGTTCGTAATGCCGATCCAATTTCGGGTAGTGGCCTGAATCAGCGTCGGATCTCCGATCAAATTGATCAATCTATGCGGGCGCGTGGTTACCGTGCTGTTGAAGCTGGCAATGCTGACCTGGTGATTCGTTTCTTTTCTGACTCTAAAGACCGTCAGCAAATTCAATCAAGCCCAAATATGAGCCCTTATTGGGGTTACTGGGGCATGAACAATCAGGTTTACTCCCGCCAATATGAAGAGAACCGGATTGTGGTTAACGTTTATGATAGCCGGACGAATGACATTGTTTGGCAAGGTTGGGCAACTGGCCAATTAAATCAGAAACGCGACCGTGACCGCGATGCGGCTTTCCGTACAACGGTGAAGAGCATTATGGATAACTTCCCAGAAAGCGCTGGCCAGGACTACGGTTCCCGCTAATTCATATAACTAGCTTGCTCAGCCGCCTGCTTCCAACGAAGCAGGCGGTTTTTTTATGGATTAAGTACCCAACCAACCGAGCCACTTGGGTGTCGTATTAATTGGTAGGCATTGTAAACACCCAATACCTCAGCCGTTCCGGCGGGCACTGTTTTGATGGCAGCGGCTGTCGGTAAGGCCGCTTCTAGCAAACCCGTTCCGGCAGTCAACGAAATACGGCGTAGTGACCGGCTGGCAGCTTCGGTAACCGAATTGGCTACATAGCCCATCTTACCATCCGGCAAGGCAACACGCAACCAAGCCGCTGTGCCACCCATTAGCGTGAGCAGCGTCGAGCGAGGCAGTTCCCGAACGATGGGAGAATCGCCATTGGGTGCCTGGCGCACCACCGCCCGCGCAACTGAAACCCGAAGCGAATCGCCTAAACGCTCCGCTCCTACCAAAACCTGCCGGGCTGGCCCCGTACTAAGCCGCACGTACGGAAGTGGATCAACGGCCCCGCCCCCAAACTGATAAATGCCAAAGTGTAAATGCGGACTGGTTGTTCGGGCATTGCCCGTATTGCCCACATAACCCAACGTATCGCCAACTGAAACCGTTTGTCCATCCTGAACGGCCTGCGAGTCCAAGTGCGCATAATACAGACGCTGGTTTCGTTTGGAATCCGAAAGCCAGACTACATTTCCGCCTAAGTTAGTCGTGCCAACGCCAGAAACGACGCCATCCGTTGAGGCCACGGCCGGCGTTCCGCGCGGGGCGAAAATATCGACCCCTTCGTGCCGCCGACGGCCACCGTCACGCGCAACGCCAAAATAGCTGCTGATGGCCCGGCTATCACGGCCTTTTACCGGAAAGCTCAGCACTGGCTCCCGCGTGACCGAAATGGTATACCGACCACTGCGCAATAATTCAGGTTGCAAACGAATTAAATGCATCTGATTGCTGCGTACTTCCAGTTCCAGCAGGTTCGTATCGGCTTTGGCAGAGATGAGTCGATCTGGATTTGCTTTTCCTGGTTGATCATCCAATTCATAGACATCAATGAACACCTGAACCGGCTCCTGCCCCTGCACATCAAACCGGATAATGTACTTATCGCCCCGCTGCCCGCGTAACCGATACCCAATCGCAAAAGGACGATTAGAAGCAAAATACCCGCTCTCCCGATAAGGGGCGTTGATTGTAATGGAATCGGTCAGGGCACGTTCACCGGCGGCAACCCAATCTCGCCCGAGCGCGGTTTGTTCTAGCTTGGCGTCTTTAAGCGAACGGGCATATTTATCGTGTGGTGATGTAGACTGAAAAATACGCGTTGGTCCCACACTGGTACAAGCGCCCAGCAGACCAATCAGCGCAATAAAAGCAAAAGATGTTCTCATTCTTAATAAGTAATAGCGTATACTTTTTAACCAAAAGCAATGGCGATGGTTCGAGAAAGCACCTAGTGTTAACTGGGTAAAACTACTTTTTTGACTTCGTTCTGGCGACCCATAGTTCCAAAACGATAATTCGTTAATATTGCTTTTAACACTTATCACGCATAAATGATGAATCAGCTACAGTGGCAATTAAAAGGCCGCCGTGTTCTTATTACGGGGGCAACGAAGGGTATCGGCGAAGCGATTGTCGATCAGTATTTGCAGCTGGGAGCGTCTGTTTTTCTCGTTGCCCGGAATGATACACTGCTTCAGGAGAAGTTGCTAGGCTATCGTGAGGCCGGGTTTGATGTGGATGGTTTGGCGGCGGATGTTAGTCAGGCCGGAACTAGCCAGCAAGTCATTGAAGCGGTTCAAAAACGTTGGGACAGCCTGGATATTTTAGTTAACAATGCCGGAACCAACATTCGGAAACCTACGGCAGACTATAATCCAACTGAATTTTCGCACATCCTTGATACGAACCTACGCTCAGCCTACGAAATGACCCAAGCAGCCTATCCGTTGCTGAAAACATCGGGGCAGAGTAGTGTGGTATTCATCACTTCGGTAGCGGGCATGACGCACGTGGGCAGCGGTTCACCTTACGGCATGACCAAAGCAGCCCTTGATCAGTTGACGCGCTACCTGGCCGTTGAATGGGCTAAGGACGGCATTCGCGTCAACGCAGTGGCACCCTGGTACATTCGGACGCCGCTGGCCGAACCTGTCCTGACAAATCCTGAAAGACTGGAACGAATTCTGAGCCGAACGCCTATGGGACGTGTAGGAGAACCAGAAGAAGTAGCCGCCGCCGTTACTTTTTTGAGCTTGCCCGCTGCGGGTTTCATCACGGGTCAAACGCTGGCCGTTGACGGCGGTTTTCTAGCCTACGGCATGTAAATGTCTATTCCGGGTTAAGCTCCGCACGCTCCCGGAATAGTTTTTATCAGCGTCCAAACCGGAAAATATCTGCCTGATTGCTTTGTCCCTTTTGAAAAAGATCGCGGATGATGCCCGCCGCTGTGATACTAAACGTGATGCCATTTCCACCAAAGCCAAGCGCGAAATAACTGTTTGGATAGCGTTTATGCTCACCAATGTAAGGAAGTCCGTCTTTGGTTTCGGCAAACGTTCCCGCCCATGTCAGGTGGGGTTCCGCGTGCAGTTCGGGGAAGAGTGAATTAAACTTGTTCAGGAGCTTGGCCTGTTTTTCCGGAATAAGCGCATCACGCTTCGTAGCATCCACAATCCATTCATCCTCACCGCCCAGCATCATCCGGCCGTCGGAGGCTGTTCGGGCGTAGAAATAAGGATCTGCCGTGTCCCAGATCAGCGATTTTTGCAACCCATCGGGCAGCTTCGCGATGGGTTCCGTTACCAGTGCATATGTGCTTTTTAGACGCAACACGTCGTCTTTTTCAAACATTTTCTGCGTCTCATAGCCGGTAGCATAAATCAATTTTTTGGCCACAATATTCGTATCCTGACTGGTCCGGACCCGCACGCGCTTATCCGCATAATCAATTTCTTCGGGAGAAGTTTGCTCAAAAATCCGCAAACCGCGTTTGGTCAGGTAGCGATACAGGGAGCGGGTTAGTTCCATGGCATCCAGTTCGGCGGCATCTTCCGATAAAATTCCACCCGGCGCATTGAACTGAAAGTGTTTACGAATATCGAGTGGGTTCAGCCAGCTACAGCGAAACCCGTATTTGGTTCGTGCTGCACACTCTTTTTTCAGCATCTCCACGTGCTCGGGCTGCGCCGCATAATACAGACTCTTTTTGTAGCTAAAGCCACAATCGGTATCCAGCCGCCCCACAATCTCCGCCAACTTATGAATGGCATTCAGGCAGAGTTTGTAACTCATTACGGCATCGTGCTCGCCAATCTGATCGATTAATTGGTGCAGGGGGACATCTATTTCGTATTGGATAAGCGCCGTGCTAGCAGCAGTACTGCCTTTGCCGATGCCTCGTTTGTCAATTAAAACGGTATCAATACCGGCGCGAACTAAATCATAAGCGACCAAAGCGCCAGTAATTCCACCGCCTATAATTAATACGTCACATTCCAGATGCTGGTGCAAAGTAGGATATGGAGCAGCAGTTTGGTTCTGCTCTAACCAGTAAGTATTTGAAGAACGAACGAGCATAAAAACTTCATTAACGTGAGTATTCTCTTTTCATCTAACCGCTATTCTCCGCTACTCAGCTGTCCAGATTCGTTCACATAACTGCGCGTGATAGTGCAATGTTTAAAGCACGCGAGCCAGCCCCTGTTGAGGAGCTGGCTCGCTATTAAAAAGTGTACCAACGGACTTGTATCACGCTCTTTTCTAGAGCCTAAGGCTTTGTTTTGGCGCGCAAATCAACCGGCTATTTTTTTGAAAACGTCCATAAACATTCCCATTTCGTCTAAGGTGCCAATGCTGACCCGGCAATAGGGTTGCGCGTCAAATTCGCGGGTTGAAGTGAAAATGCCATTTTTGAACATTTCCTGTTCGAACTTCTTACCTTTCATGCGGATGGGAAACAAAACGAAGTTCGCGTGCGTGGGTGTATATTCGTAACCATGCTCCTTTAATCCTTTGTAGAGCAGATCAAGGCCTTTGGTATTTTCCGCCCGCACGAAAGACTGCCATTCGGTATCCTGGTAACTGGCGATACCGGCCATCACCGTCGTAACGCTTAGGTTAAATTCCCCGCGGGTAAAATCGCGCAAGCCCTTCAGCATTTTTTCCGGCCCAATGGCATAGCCTAGTCGCAGCCCGGCAAAACCATGAATTTTCGAGAAAGTACGCGTAATCAGAACGTTATATCCTTCCGCAATCAATTTTGGCAGCACCGGCCGATCTTCTGGCTTCATAAAGTCAATATAAGCCTCATCAACGAAAACCGGTACTTTCTGGGATACTTCCTTGCAAAAAGCAGTTAACTCGTTCGGCGGAATAATGGTACCAGTCGGGTTATTCGGGTTACAGATATAAACCAGCTTTACATCTGGCGTAACTTTAGCCTTTAATGCATTGAGGTCGTAGCTATATTCTTTAGTAAGGGGAGCCGAAACAATTTCTGCTTTGAAAGCCTGTGCCAGTTCCAGCAAATCATCATAGGTGGGCCGACAGGTAGCAATCTTTCCGCCTTCACCCGTGAAGTACAAAGCAGCGCCCATCAGTATTTCCGATGAGCCCGCACATAACATAACCTGCTCTGGTTTTACACCTTCTTTGGTGGCAATTAGTTGCTTCAATTGCGCCGATTCCATCCAGGAATACCGATGGCCAGTTTCAACCGCTTTAATTAAGGCTTCTTTGGCTTTTGGCGAAATGCCGTGGGGATTTTCATTGAAGGCAATACGAGCCCGAATACGTGGTTGGTCATCGGCCAGAGCGGCAAATTCCTTAAAAAAAGCTTGTTCACGGCGGGCAGCGTACGATTGAGCGGGATTCCAGCGACTAAGACCCGAGAACCCAGCCGCCAAAAGAGCACCGCTTCGCAGCCACTCCCGGCGAGAAAAAGGAGATTTCATATTTTGTATTTTTTGTACTATATTACGTTAAAATTTAATAATATAGCTAAATGTATTCAGTTAAGGTTACTTAGTAAATGTACTCATTTTTAAATATTTACTTCTCACTGAAAGGTATTATTTAAAATATTATTAAATTTTTTCGAAAACTAGTTTATAAATTAACTAATATTTACGAAATTGCGTAGGATTTCAATAATACTAGTTCAGGATTATACTTCATCTATAATGTGTCCAAAAGGGAACGGTGCTCGCATCGTTCCCTTTTTTGCTGGGTATAGCTCGGACAAAAAAGTAGCCTCTGATGAAAACTATTAGTTTTCATCAGAGGCTACTATAAGAATGATTATTTAATTCTTCTTTGCGTAAATAAGCTGAACATTATAGTTAACTAATACTGTATCTCTTGCAGCATTCAAAAAACGTTGACTCGTTGGAATTAAGGTCCCAGTCAACTTATGAGGCGTTCTAGAGTTATCAAATTCTAGAGTCTCTTCATCGCCATTATCATATTTCAAGGTTAATTGATTACTACCAAAAACCCAAGTTCCTTGATAATCTGCAACTAGTCCATTCGCTCTCTGAGTTCCGACAAATGTGTTATCTGATTTTACTTCAAATTCATCACTAAAACCTGTTAAAGTTGAATTAGAGAGATCCTCTTCACGTCCATTATTGCCGGCGAATTCCCCTGTAAAACCAGAATATTTTGCACGGTCAATAGCCCATCTGCCAACTACTGGCGAGGGTTCTGGATCATCATCTTTCGTACATGAGGTAAGTCCAGCCAGTGTCACCACTAGACTCATGAAGTACAATAGTTTTCTCATAATTAATTGGCTACATGTATAGTTAAAAAATTCTCTTCTGAATGAAGGTAAGGTACAAAAAATTTGGTCACATTATCAAAAAAGACCCTTTTTCTATCTATTGTACTCCTTTAGGTGCTAAAATGTTGCGCTCCAAACCTGATCAACGCAAATTAGATTTGGGAATGACAGGCAGACTCTCGTTCCCATCATTACTAACCGCCTGAACGGCAAAGAAATAGTTGTCTTTTGAATACGGAATCGTCATCCCTAATTTATCCGTAAAGAATTTCTTTTGCCAGAACGGCCAGTGCGTTTCGCGCATCAGTACGTAATATCCCTTCACTTTACCAGACTTCGGAGCCTGCCAATACAAAGCCGTCGAATTGGTCAGATTGCGGACCTCTACCGTCACATTTTCCGGGGATGCCGGGGCCTTGGCTAAATTGGCCAGCGACGCCAGATTGATGCCCGTGTTTTTGCGCAGGTATTCAAAATCCATGAATTTGGCGTAATCACCATACTCAACTTTGTCCTGCACACGTAAATCCTGGTGCTGGTGCTCAAAATTTTCGTTCATTTCGCTAAAACGCACGGCTGCAAAACCCCGCTCAACAAAAGGCGTGTGATCGCCGCCCCGCAGGTAGCGGTCGTTGCGGTAAATCATGACTACTTCCAGTTTGTCCACGTAGCGTTCGCCGACCTCTTTCACATAACGGGCAAGCTGGCGGGCAGGGCCATCGTTTTCGGTTCCTAACTGCCGGATTCCCGCCGCCCGATCAGCCAGTTGATAAAGGGGCAAGCCTTCGCTGAAAACCCGCAAACGCGTATTATCAATAATCTTGGTTTCGCTGCTGTTGTTCGAACCCATGATGTCGTTGTTCAGCACCGCTTGCAGGTTCCAGTTTTCGGCTTTGGCCCGCTCTGCTAAGTGTCCTGCACCCAACAGTCCCTGCTCTTCTCCGCAAACTGTTACGAACACAATCGTCCCCGAAAATTTCGCTTTACTCATCACGCGGCACAGTTCAATGACCGCCGCCGTTCCCGACCCATCGTCATTGGCACCCGGCGCATTCGCCTCGCGGTTCATCACGTCGGTCACGCGACTGTCAATGTGGCCTGTTACCAGAAAAACGCGGTTGTCAGACGGATCGGTGCCTTTCAGCGTAGCCATCACGTTTCCCATCTCGATTGGCTTGTCCACCCGCTTACCGTCCGGTTGCAACGTCCAGGTATCGATGGTGGCCGTCAAGCGACCTTCTGATTGCTTCGCGTATTCCTGAAACTTACTCAAAACCCAACGGCGAGCCGCACTAAGCCCCCGCTTTTTGTCCGTGTCTGGACTAAGCGTATGACGCGTTCCAAAGCTCACCAGCTTATCAACGTGCGCCCGCAGGCTATCGGCAGAAATCTCACCGACCAACTTGGCGATCTCAGGATCCCGCTGAACAATGGTTTGCGCCGGTGCCAGGATGGGCAAAATGCCAAAGGAAAGAAGTAAAAGCTTTTTTTTCATGTACGTTTTATAAATGAAGTGTTTTAATGCGGTTGCGTCCGAAACTGCCCGACCCACCCGATCCCAACGGCCGCCCGGCCCGTTCCCGGCAGCGGAGCGATGGAAAAGCCGAGCCGATTTTCGAGTAAAACCTGGTTATACCGTTTGACCGCTTTGGAGACTTTAACATTGCCGGCAATGGTCAGCCCGAGCGAAGCCGCTACGGAGCCCAGATACAAATACCAATATTCCCGAGTCCGGGTTTGGGAGCCTTTTTCCTGAAAAAGCAAATAGGCCAAGGGAGCTAGCGCCGTCAGTTGGCTGATGGTGTTCAAGGTACGAAAACCCCGGTAATGGCGCGTGACTACCGGATCGGCCATTTCATAAAAAGGAACATCCAACGAGAAAGGCGACCGCAGCCGTTGCTCTCCATAATAATAAACGGCACCTAGCGCTGACGAACCCGGCGCCCGTTCAATGCCTTTTAGATGGGGCGGGATTTTGGCCTGCGTCCGAACAAAGCTGGTATCAGTCTGCTGGGCTTTGCTGCAAAAGCTGACGAAGAGAAGAAAAATACCAGAGACGAATCTCAACTTCCTGAAAAAAGGGCTTGTCATGGTGTAGGGGTTCGCGTGTATTGTCTTTTGCCACCTTGATGGAAACCGTAAAGTTAGCTGCTTTTATACGTTGCTTTGTAGCTGTATAAAAACAAAAATGCGGTAAAAAGAACTTTTACCGCATTTTTATTCAATAGAATTTAGTAACTACCGGCTCAGATACAAATTCCGCTCCGAATAGACTTTTAAGAAGAATTCGTCTTCTAAATCATCGATGAAGTAGATTCCTTCACCCGTTGATTTCATCTCTGGCCCTAATTCCTTGTTCACGTTCGGGAACTTGTTGAACGAGAATACTGGAATCTTGATCGCGTATCCTTTCTTGACCGGCTTGAAGTCGAAGTCAGTTACTTTTTTCGCGCCCAGCATCACCTTGGTTGCGTAGTTCACGTACGGCTCCTGGTAGGCTTTGCAGATGAATGGCACCGTCCGCGACGCACGAGGATTGGCCTCAATGACATACACTTTCTCGTCCTTGATGGCAAACTGGATGTTAATCAACCCAACGGTCCGCAGGGCAACCGCGATTTTGCGCGTATAATCCTCGATTTGCTTAATGACGTTTTCGCTAAGGTCAAACGTCGGCAAGAGCGCATACGAATCCCCCGAGTGAATACCCGCCGGTTCGATGTGTTCCATAACCCCAATGATGTACACGTTTTCACCGTCGCAAATCGCATCGGCTTCCGCTTCAATGGCGTTTTCCAGGAAGTGATCGAGCAGGATGTTGTTATCAGGAATATCGTACAGAATCTTGACAACGTGCTGTTCCAGTTCGGCCTCGTTGATCACGATTTTCATGCTCTGACCACCCAATACGTAGCTTGGCCGAACCAGTAGCGGGAAGCCTAGTTCCTTCGATAACTCAACCGCAGCATCAGCCGTACGGACGGTTCCGAATTGCGGATAAGGAATATCGTTATCGCGCAAAAGGGCCGAAAACTGCCCGCGATCCTCCGCCAGGTCGAGTGCTTCCCAGCTTGTACCAATGATTTTTATACCGTACTTGGTTAGCTTTTCGGCCATTTTCAGGGCCGTCTGGCCACCCAACTGCACAATAACGCCTTCGGGTTTTTCGTGGCGAATGATGTCGTACACGTGCTCCCAGAAAACCGGCTCAAAATACAGTTTGTCGGCAATATCCGGGTCAGTCGAAACGGTTTCCGGGTTGCAATTGATCATGATGGTCTCATAACCGGATTCTTTCGCAGCCAGTACGCCGTGAACGCAGCTATAATCAAACTCGATGCCCTGCCCAATCCGGTTTGGTCCCGAGCCCAATACAACCACCTTTTTCTTATTGGTCGTTACCGACTCATTATCTGGATCTTCGGGCGTAGCGTTGAAAGTCGAGTAGTAATAAGGCGTTTTCGCTTCGAACTCAGCCGAGCAGGTATCTACGCATTTGTACACCCGACGAATGCCCAGGCTTTCCCGCTTGTTGAAGACATCGCTTTCGAGGCAATGCAACAGGTGGGCAATCTGGCGATCGACGTAGCCTTTCTGCTTGGCTTTCAGTAACAACTCATCCGGGATGGTCTGGATGCTATATTGCTGCATTTCCTTGTCCATTTCGACCAATTCTTCAATCTGGTACAAAAACCATTTGTCGATTTTGGTCAATTGCTGGATGGTTCGGAAAGACAGACCCGCTTTGAACGCGTCGTAGATATGGAATAAGCGGTTCCAGCTTGGATGCGCCAGGCTCTTTTTCAGGGCTTCCTGATCGGTCAGCTCTTTGCCATCGGCACCAAGGCCGTTGCGGCGAATTTCAAGCGACTGACAGGCCTTTTGCAGGGCTTCCTGGAAGTTCCGGCCAATTCCCATCGTTTCTCCTACCGACTTCATTTGCAGACCCAACGTCCGGTCGGAGCCTGGGAATTTATCGAAGTTCCAGCGGGGTACTTTAACGATTACGTAGTCAATGGCTGGCTCGAAGAACGCCGATGTAGTGCCCGTGATTGGGTTCAGCAATTCATCCAGGTTGTAGCCAATGGCCATTTTAGCGGCAATTTTGGCAATCGGATAACCCGTCGCTTTAGAAGCCAGCGCCGAGGAGCGGCTTACGCGTGGGTTAATTTCGATGGCAATGATGTCGTCGTTTTCCGGATTAACCGAAAACTGCACGTTACAACCACCGGCAAACTTCCCGATTCCGTCCATCATTTTGATCGACAGGTCACGCATTTTCTGGTAAAGCGTGTCGGGCAGGGTCATGGCCGGAGCGACGGTAATGCTGTCGCCGGTATGAATACCCATCGGATCGAAGTTTTCAATAGAGCAGATAATGATAAAATTGCCGGCTCCATCGCGCAGCAATTCCAGCTCATATTCTTTCCAGCCCATCACGCTTTGCTCAATCAGCACTTCGTGAACGGGCGAGGCATGCAAGCCGTTGTTTAACGCTTTATCAAAATCTTCTGGTTTTTCGACAAATCCGCCCCCCGTTCCGCCGAGCGTGAAGGAAGGCCGGATTACCAAAGGAAACCCAATTTCCTGAGCGATTTCTTTTCCTTCCAGGAAGGAACGGGCCGTGCGGCCTTTGCAGACACCAACGCCTAACTCCAGCATTTTCAGCCGGAATTTCTCGCGGTCTTCCGTGGTTTCGATCGCGTTGATATCAACCCCGATAATCCGAACATCGTATTTTTTCCAGACCCCTGCCTTGTCACAATCAATGGCCAGATTGAGTGCTGTCTGGCCGCCCATAGTAGGCAACACAGCATCAATTGGTTTTCCCATTTCCTGGTGTTTCTTCAGAATCTCGACGATGGATTTCTTTTCGAGGGGCTTCAGATACACATAGTCGGCATTGATGGGGTCGGTCATGATGGTTGCCGGATTAGAGTTAATCAACGCAACCTCAATACCTTCCTCGCGCAACGAGCGAGCCGCCTGCGAGCCAGAGTAGTCAAATTCACACGCTTGTCCAATAATGATAGGGCCGGAGCCGATGATAAGAACCGAGCGGATGGAGGAATCTTTTGGCATTATTCAGTGGAAAAAAAGGATGTCTAATGAATACCTTGCAATGGATATTCTCTGACTCCCTGGAACGCCTGGCCCGTTTGTAACCTAATTGGCAGTCATGCAGTTAAAAACTGCCAACCGGCGCTGTCGAACCGGCTATTCCGGTATGGTCAAAAAATTGCACAAAAGTAGCGGTTATCACCCAATTTCAAACCACCAATCTGAAAAATGTTACAAATCCGGTTATTTCTAACCAAATCTTAACCCCTTCTCTTTTGCTTTATACTCCTCTAGCCTTTGTTTCTTGACTAGAGCTTTCTAATTTGCTTGGCAAACTCAGATTACTCAAATCGAAAGCTCAACCCTCTATGAAGCGCCAATTAAGCCATTTAATAAAGTCATCAGCGGTTCTGATGGGCTTATTCCTGGCCGGATGTTACAAGTACGAAGAACGGGTATGGCCCCAGCAAATACCAGAACCCGGCTCAGGCAATCCGCCTGCACCAATTGTTACAGCTCCGCCTAAACCTTCGTACATTGAAAACGGAGCCATTCGGGTAGGCGTTGATCTTAACATGGGCGGCTCAATTACGTTTCTGGGTCTAACGGGCAGCGGCGTCAATCTGATTAACAATTACGATACTGGTCGGCAGATTCAGGCGTCTTTTTATTCAGGACCGGTTCCTTACAAACCAAATGGGAAAGAACCTCACCCCTATTGGTACGGTTTGGGCTGGAATCCCGTTCAATCCGGCGACTACCTTGGCAATCGATCCAAGGTACTTGCTTTCGAGAACGACGGTCGGCAAATGTACATCAAGACCCAGCCGATGATCTGGCCAGTTATTGGCGAGGTTGCCGACTGCCACGTCGAAACCTGGATTACCCTGGAAAACAATACGGTAAAAGTCCGCTGCAAGCTTACAAACTTCCGTTCCGATACCAAGCAATACCCTTCTACCCCGCAGGAACTTCCGGCCGTTTACACCAACGGCCCGTACCACATCGTTACCTTTTACAACGGCTGGAAACCATTTACAAACGATACGCTGTCTACCCTGCAAAGTCCAGGAACTACCACCAATTTCATTAGCCGGGAAAATTGGGTGGCTATGGTGAATGAGCAGAAATGGGGGTTGGGCGTCTGGAAGCCAGACCATTACAGCTTCGTTACCAGTAGTGCCGGGGCCGCTGGCCGGGGCGGCGAATACGATGTCTCTACAACTTCGTTAGCTCCGTTTTACTACGAAATTTTGGATCATAACATCCAGTACGACTATAATTACACACTTATTGTTGGCTCGTTGAGCGAGATTCGCCAGTATGCCTACGCCCAGCCACGCCCCAGCAAAGCACCCAATTACCGCTTCGTGGCCGACCGGCAGCACTGGCAATATTATGGTTTCGCGACCGACGCGGGCTGGCCAATCAACAATGAGCTGAACGTTTCCCTCGCGCAAGGTAACTTCCTGACCTCCGGACCTTTCGTTTTTTGGCAAGCCAGCGATATTCCTAAAATTTACGTCCGGGCCGCCTACAATACGGAAGCTACGCATGCCCGGCTGCGCTGGCGCATCACCGACGATCCAGAGTTTCTACCCGACCGGATTCTGGACTTCCCCATCATTAGCGATGGCCAGTTCCACACCTATGAGTTAGACATGACCAAAGTTCCAAGCTGGCGAAGCACCATTGTTGGGCTTGGTTTTGAGCCTGCTTTGGGTGAAAAAGGCGGAGCGGGTAAATTTGTGAAAATTCAATCCATTACGGCCTCCCAGTAACTTCACGATATAATGAAAAAAATTGTCCTGCTACTCAGCACCCTTTTTCTGCTAGGGTTGCGCCCAACGGCCCGCGTTACGGAGCGGCCTGATTTCGAACGCTTTTTTAAGGAAAAATCCCTTAAAGGTTCTTTTTTATTATTTGATCCCCAGAAGAATGCCGACCAGGGAGGTCATTTTACGGCGTATAATTTTGAGCGCTGCCGCAAAGGCTTCATTCCTGCTTCTACGTACAAAATTCTCAACACCCTGATCGGGCTGGAAACGGGCATTTTGAAAGACGAGCAAACCGTGATGAAGTGGGACGGCGTTCAGCGCGAAATTGCCGACTGGAACCGCGACCAGAACTTAGCCTCTGCTTTTCGGGTATCCTGCGTGCCGTGCTATCAGGAGCTAGCGCGAAAAATAGGCGTTGAGCGCATGAAAAAATGGGTGAACAACGTCGGCTACGGCACCATGGACATCACGGCAGATAACATCGATAGTTTTTGGCTACGCGGAAAATCCCGCATTACCCAGGAGCAACAGATTGATTTTCTGCAACGCGTGCATGATGGGAAAGTACCTTTCTCGCCGCGCAATCTGGCTATCCTGAAAAAAGTAATGCTCCTGGACGAAAAACCGACGTACAAGCTTTACGGCAAGACAGGCTGGGCGGTTTTGGACGATAACAACATTGGCTGGTTTGTTGGCTACGTTGAAAAAGAGAACCGGGTGTATTACTTTGCTACCAATATCGAGAATCCGTCGCCGACGCCTGCTACTTTTGTTCCAGGCAGAAGAGCCATTACAGAAGCTATGTTGACCGAGATGGGCATTCTCGACTAAGCCGATGACCTTGCCCGTTGACCACTGCTGGTCCGGCCTTTTAGGACTCTTCATAAATACTTAAAAACCAGAATACCTTTCTGCTAGTTTTACAAAACTAGAAGCTGTCGTTTCGATCATCCTTGAAAAAAATGAAAACCTCTTTTTCTTTATACAACTGGAGCCTCCTTGTCGCTCTTCTGCTAACGACCAACGCGTTTGCACAGCGCACGTTTCGCATTGTCGGAAATGTGCCGGGTCTGGATAATGTTACGGTATACCTGAAAAAAACCGATAATAGCAACAGCAAAACCGTGACGGTCGACCTGACGAAAGCGAGTCAGGGAACGTTTAAATTTGAGCGCGATATTCCAGAAGTCGATTTCTACAACATTGTTGTCGATGGCTTGCCAGGGCAGGTTAATTTTGTCTGGGACGGCAATTTAACGCTGGAAGGAACGAAAGAAGCTTTTCGGGAATCAATTGTCAAAGGCTCGCCTTTAACGGAACAATGGCTGGAATTTCAGAATAAAGATGACCGTCCTTACCGCGAAATTCTGATGGAGCTTTACAACGAGCGTCACCGGACACCGGGTGATACGTCGGTTAGCAACCGTGTTACCCGCGAAGAAAAACGGCTTAAGACCGAGCAAAATAAAAAGGTGGAAGAGCGCATTCGGAACAACCCTAATTCGCTGTTGAGCCTTTATTTACTGAACTGGTATTGGCCACAGTTTCCGAAAGCAGAGGCTCGTTCGTTGTATGATAAGCTGGATAATTCGTTCAAAACGCACTCAGTTGCCAAAAGACTGCAAGCTCAACTCAAGTAATTATTAAACTTAGCTATAAAAAGAAATCCGGCCTTCGAGCCGGATTTCTTTTTATATGTTCTGCAACGAACTAAGGCGTCGGTAAAACCCTTCGTCCAGAGCCACCAGATCGTGGTGGGTGCCGCGCTCGATAATTTTGCCCTGATGCACCACCAGAATTTCGTCAGCGTGCTGGATCGTGCTCAGGCGGTGGGCAATCACCAGCGTGGTGCGGTTGCTCATCAAACGAGTCAGGGCTTCCTGCACCAGCTTTTCGGATTCGGTATCCAGCGCCGAGGTTGCTTCGTCCAAAATAAGAATAGGCGGGTTTTTCAGCACCGCCCGGGCAATGCTGATCCGCTGGCGCTGGCCGCCCGACAAGCGTCCACCACGGTCGCCGATCAGGGTTTGGTAGCCTTGCGGTTGCGCCATGATAAAATCGTGTGCGTTGGCAATTTTCGCAGCGGCCATGACCTGTTCTTCCGTGGCCTCACTTCCGAAAGCGATGTTATTGAAAATGGTATCGTTGAACAAAATACTTTCCTGGGTAACAATGCCCATCAAATGCCGCAACGACTGGGTGGTGCAATCACGCAAGTCTACACCATCAATTTTAATTTGTCCCTCGTTGGGGTCATAAAACCGGGGAATCAAGTCGGCAATGGTCGATTTTCCGCCGCCGGAGGAACCAACCAACGCGATTGTTTTTCCTTTTTGCAGGACAAAATTGATGTCTTTTAAAACCGGAACGTCTTTTTCGTACGCAAAAGAAACGTTCTGCACCTCAATGGCCTGTTTGAAATCGCCCAACTGCATGGCGTTCGGTTTGTCCTGGATCGCCGGAGCCGTGTCGATTAATTCCAACACCCGTTCCCCCGAGGCAATCCCCCGCTGTGAACCACTGAACGCATTGGAAATGTCTTTAGCCGGACGCGTCACCTGCGAGAAAATGGCAATGTAGGCAATAAACTCCTCCGCCGATAAGGCCGACTGATTGGACAATACCAGCGAACCTCCATACAGCAAAATCCCGGCGACCACCATAACCCCCATCGCCTCCGAAAAAGGTGAGGCCAGTTCCCGCCGCCGAGCCAGCGACTGCACAGCCTTTCGGTAGCCGTCGTTTTCTTCCCGGAATTTATTCAGGATAAAGCCTTCCGCTACAAATCCCTTCACGACGCGCATACCGCCGAAGGCTTCGTCCAGCAAACTAACCAGCGAACTCAAACGCTCCTGCCCCTCCTGCGCGTCGTGCTTCATACGCCGCACCAGCGTTGCAATGAAAATCCCGGACACAGGAATAACCAAAATAGCAAATAAGGTCAATTTAACGGAGATACTAAGCAAGGCAACGATATACGCAATGAGCAGGAAAAATTCTTTAGAGGCCGCTGATAACGTATTCGCAATCGAGTTTTCGACTTCCTGAACATCCGTCAGAATGCGGGAAATGATGTTTCCTTTGCGCTCGGTGGAGAAAAAACCAAGGTGCAAATGCAGGGTCCGCGCAAAAACCGTTTCGCGCAGCCGAGCTACCATCCGGGCCTTGAAACTTTCGAGTTGGCGTACGGACAAGTATTTAAATAAGTTGTTTAGCAGAACCGATAAAACAATGACGGCACACACAAATTGCAGTGCTCCTACTTTGCCGTAAATCTGAAAAAACTGGGCAAAATAATACTGAAATACATCCACAAGCGACGTATTGAGTTCGAGCTTCGGCGCGGGCTGATTTAGGAAATCTTGCATCTTCTGCGGATCTACCCGATCAAATAGCACGTTCAGGAGCGGAATCAGCAAGGTAAAATTTAAAACCCCAAAAACGCTGGCTAGCAATGAGGTTAGCACAAACGGCACCAGGAAGCGGCTCAGCGGTTGGGCAAAAGACAATAAGCGAAAATACGTTTTCATTCCGACAAAGATACACCGGAACTGACATTCCATTGTTCTTTGCATCAGGATAACTGGCCGCTGGTGGAGTAGATAGTCCAAAACGCTGCCCAAGGCTGTTCTTGCAAGCATTTAAAGCCCGATTCGTATCTTTATAGCGCCAAAGTGCGTTATAAGCAAGAATACAACCACATCCAACCTTGAAAAAACAGATCGTAAAATACTCCGCCTTCTTTGTAACGGTACTTTTGGTATCGCTTACATCCTGTGAACAGCTGTCTATCGGAGGCAAAAAAACGTCCGACCGCTTTTCCTCATCCCCCGAAAAAAGCCCCATTCAGCCGGGTTTGATTGACGAAGCTTCCGGCTTGGTGGATAGTCGCACCATCAGCGGTCACCTCTGGGTGCACGAAGACGGTGGCAGTCCGGCAATACTTAGCCTTATTAATAAAAGTGGGGCCTTGGTATCCCGCATTACGCTGCCCTTCGAAAACCGGGATTGGGAAGACTTAGCCGTTGGCCCTGGCCCGCAGGATGGGACATCGTATTTATACATGGCGGATATCGGTGACAATATTAATCAGCACGACGCCTGTTTTGTCTACCGGTTTCCGGAACCCAAAAGCCCCAACGAAGCCGTAACCAGCTATGACCGGATTGCGTTTCGCTATCCCGACGGTCCCCGCGATGCCGAAGCCTTGCTGGTTGACCCGAAAACGAAAGATATTTTTGTGGTTACCAAGCGCGAAGATAACGCCCGCCTTTACCGCCTACCCTACCCGCAATCGACGAGCGAAATCACGCAGGCCGCTTATCTAGGCGAAATTCCCCTCAATATGGTTACGGGCGGCAGCGTCTCAGCCGACGGAAACGAAATTCTGCTTCGCACTTATTTAGGCGTACAGCACTGGCGCCGGGAAAATGGACAGAGTCTTGCCGATGCGATGCAGCGCAGCAATGGCCGGGCGCTGGTTGTCCATCTGGAACCCCAGGGCGAAGCAATAGCATTCGACAAAGAAGGTAACGGTTTTTACACGCTCAGCGAGCGTGCCAATGCGCCATCAGTAACATTAAATTATTACAAGCGGTTATAAGTAAGCTAAGCCGTCCGCTGCGAAGCTTTTTACTTGCTCATTCCGAAACATTACGTAGTATGTCCTTGAAAACGGCCGCTGTTGTTGGCGCTGGTATTGCTGGTATTGCGTCGGCCATTCGGCTGGCTGTCAAGGGCTATCAGGTAACTGTTTTTGAGGCAAACGGGTATGCGGGCGGCAAGCTTTCTAATTTTGAGCTAAAAGGTTACCGCTTCGACGCGGGGCCGTCGTTGTTCACCATGCCCCACTTGGTGGAGGAACTGTTTCAGCTAGCGGGCAAAAATCCGACCGACTATTTTGAGTACATTCAACTGGAAGAAACCTGCCGCTATTTCTGGGACGATGGTACGCGTTTAACGGCCTGGTCCGACCCTGCCCGCTTCGGAACCGAGGTGGAAGCAACGCTTGGTGAGCCTGCCGAACACCTGCTGACCCATTTGCGGGATAGCGCGACGAAATACGAGATCACGGAAAAGTTATTCCTGCACCGCTCGCTTCATAAACTGTCCACCTGGTTCAACGCGGATGCGCTGAATGGCTACCTGAATCTGCATAAACTAGGGATTTTCGGGACGATGAATGCGGCCAATGAGCAGCGTTTCCAACACCCTAAGCTGGTGCAGTTATTCAACCGATACGCTACCTACAACGGCTCTGACCCCTACCAGACGCCGGCCACGATGAACATTATTCCGCACCTGGAATACAACATCGGCACCTTTTTCCCGAAAGAGGGCATGATTGGCATCACAAACAGCCTCGTTCGGCTGGCCGAGGATCTGGGTGTTCGGTTTCACTTTAACACGGCGGTGCGGGAAATTATGTCCAGAAAGGGGCAGGTAACAGGACTCAAAATAGCGCCCGGCCATTCCCCAACATCAGAAAGTGAAGTTCAGGCGGATCTCGTTGTCTCCAACATGGATGTGGTAAACACGTTTCGCAAGCTGCTCCCCCATGCCCGGCAACCAGAGCGGATTTTAAGGCAACCGAAATCCAGCTCAGGATTGATTTTTTACTGGGGTATCCGAAAAACATTTCCAGAGCTGAAACTGCATAATATCTTCTTCAGCAATAATTACCGTGCGGAGTTTGACCATCTTTTTCACCGCCAGGACCTCTTCGACGATCCAACGATTTACCTCAATATTACGTCCAAGCACAAGTCTGACGATTCACCGCCGGGTGGCGAAAACTGGTTCCTGCTAATCAATGCGCCCAACAACACAGGCCAGGATTGGGATGCCTTGATTACCAAGACCCGCCAGAATATTATTCGCAAGCTGAGTCATGTACTCGGCCACGATATAGCGCCTTTAATTGAGTGCGAGGCCATTCTTGACCCGCGCACCATTGAGCTTCGGACTTCCAGTTCACAGGGAGCTTTGTACGGGAATAGTTCCAACAACCGTTTTGCTGCCTTTCTTCGTCATCCTAACTTCTCCAAAGAGTTCAAAAACCTCTACTTTGTCGGTGGTAGTGTTCATCCGGGCGGCGGGATTCCGCTTTGTTTGCTTTCTGCTAAAATTGCTACTGATTTAGTTTAATCGACTCTTTTTAGTAGTTGCCTCACCTTCATAGTGTTCTTTACTAGGTATTACTCCTTACTTAGACCTATAGCCTACTTAATTTTTTTATCCAATTTGTTGCTAATTCATTTGTGCGTACTAATTTTGCACTACTTGTAATTAGTCTAAATAACAAAAATGAATAAATTTTATAGAGCTTATTCTTTTTCCAATATCGGATATTGCCTTACTCTACTTCTGATTGCTTTAACCGGGATGAGCACCAGCGTTTTGGCGCAGAACACGGGCACTGTTTCCGGAAAAATTCTTGCGGTTAGTGAAAGCCCGCTGGAGCAAGCGAACGTTCGCGTGGCGGGAACCCGTTTGGGAACCATCACCAATGCTCAAGGAGAATTTACCATTCAGAATGTTCCTGCCGGACAACAAACGTTAGTGATTAGCCTTGTAGGTTTCAGTCGGCTTCGGCACCAAATAACAGTTGCCGCTGGTGAAACAGTACAGGTACCTAACATAACCCTGATCGAGCAATCGGAGCAGTTGCAGGAAATGGTTGTTGAAGGAAAACAGAGTTATAAAACGGATATCCCCTCATCCAGTCTTCGGTTGAAAACGCCTTTGCTCGAAATTCCGCAAAACATTCAGGTGGTAAACCGCCAGCTAATTGCTGACCAGCAGATTTTTGACATGCTGGAAGGCGTTTCCCGTAATGTCAGTGGGGTTACTAAAAATGAGCACTGGGGCAATTATGCCCGTCTGAACATGCGCGGATCACGGGTTTCTCCGTTCCGAAACGGAATGAATGTAACCTCCGTTTGGGGACCGCTGGCCGAAGACATGTCGATGGTGGAACGGATTGAATTTGTGAAAGGTCCGGCTGGTTTTATGATGGCCAATGGTGAACCCAGTGGTTTTTACAACGTCGTTACCAAAAAACCGACCGGTATGACTAAAGGCGAGGCAACGATGACTGTGGGTAGCTTCGATACGTACCGCGCTACGGTTGATCTGGACGGTAAAGTAAGCCAGGACGGTCGGTTGTTATACCGCCTGAATGTAATGGGCCAGTCGAAAGGCTCTTTCCGGGATTTTGAATCCAATGACCGCTACACAATTGCGCCCGTACTGCGTTACAAAATCAGCGACCGCACAACGTTAACGGCTGAATATACCTACCAGTTTTCGCGCATGTCGGCGATTGGTTCCGCCTATGTTTTCTCGGCTAACGGCCTCGGTAGCTTGCCCCGAAACTCAACCATTGCGTCGGCCAATCTTGAACCAACGAACATCAAAGACAACAGTGCTTTTCTGTATCTGGAACACCAGATCAACGATAAGTGGAAGTTAACGGCTCAGATGGCCTACTTTAACTACAACCAAATTGGTTCTTCACTTTGGGCCGATTCAGCCCGGGTAACAGGTGAAGTTTACCGGACTGTGGGCATTTGGGACGCCCTTGACAACAGCAAATTTGGACAGATTTTTGTCAATGGCGAAGTGACTACAGGACCTATTACCCACCGGATTCTGGGTGGTCTGGACCTGGGTACCAGAAAATACATCGCGGACTTTAACTCTTCTTTTCCGCAGTACGACAGCGCCTTTGTATTCAACGCTAACACGCCGAACTATTATTTGCCGACCCGGTTGTTACCTCGGTTCAACCGGTCGCTTAGCCTCCTTCAGCGGGCAGGAACCAACGTGATGAGCCAGTCATACGCGGGCCTCTACGTACAGGATGAACTGCGGTTCCTCAACGATCGGATTCGCTTGACCCTGGCGGGACGGTTAACCACAACCAAAGACAGCCAGTATGGGTCGGGCACGGACGAAACCGTATTTACACCGCGGGTTGGCGCCAGCTTCTCAATCAACAAACAAACGTCGGTCTATGCACTGTATGACCAGGCTTTTGTGCCGCAGTCAGGTATTGACCGCAACGGCCGGGCTTTCGATCCGATTACCGGAAACAACCTGGAAGCCGGTTTGAAAAAAGACTGGGCTGACGGTCGCTGGAACTCAACGGTTTCGGTTTATAAGATTACCAAAAATAACGTATTGACTACGGACCCCACTAACCCGAACTTCTCGACGCAATTGGGCCAGACTGAGGCCAGCGGGGTAGAAGTTGACGTACGGGGGGAAATTATACCGGGCATGAACCTTGTTTTGAACTACGCGTATACCGACGCCAAAATCAGCAAGGATAGCCGCGAGGCAAACGTAGGCATGCCAGTCCCTGGTTTCGACCGGCACGTGACCAACGCCTGGCTTTCCTACCGGCTGCGGAAGGGCGGTCTGCAAGGACTTGGCCTTTCGCTGGGGTATCAGTGGGAACTCGACCGCTTTGGCTGGTTTAGCGATGCTACCTCCAAAGATCCAACGTTGCCCAACGTATTCCGGGCCGACGGTGCGGTTTCGTGGAGCAACGCCCGCATGACCGTAGCGCTGAATGTTAACAATATTTTTGATGTTAAATCTTACTCAGGTGCTTATTATTCGTGGAGCAAATCTTACTACTGGCAGTATGATCCTCCGCGTAATTTCCGCCTGAGCATTGGGTATCGCTTCTAGTTTGTGCTAGCATTACTAAATTGTGTTGATATAGCAATTTGCATATGACAGTAAAAAAAGTGGTTGGAAAACTGCACCTCTGGCTTGGACTTACGTCCGGGCTATTGGTGTTTATTGTAGCCATTACGGGCTGCATCCTGGCGTTTGAGCAAGAAATCAAAAGTGTGATTCGCCCTTTTCAATATGTTGAACCCGTGGCCAACGGCAAAGTCCTGCCGCCTTCCCAGTTGAAAGCGATTGCGGAAAAACAGGTGCCGGGCAAACCTGCCAAGGGAGTGAACTACGGGGAACTGGGCCGGAGCGTTAACGTGCCATTTTACGGAGCTGCCCCGGATTATTACTACCAGGTTTACCTGAATCCGTATACTGGTGAAGTGCTGAAAGTGGTAGACGAGGAAACTGATTTTTTCCACTTCATTCTTCACGGCCATTATTATCTCTGGCTGCCCGAAGTGATTGGTCAACAGGTAGTAGTCTATGGCACGCTTATTTTCACAATCCTGTTGATTACGGGCATGGTGTTATGGTGGCCTAAGAACCTCAACAAAGCCAACCGGGATAAAAGCTTTAAAGTGAAGTGGAAAGCCCAGTGGCGCCGGGTCAATTATGACCTACACAACGTGCCCGGTTTTTATGCTATGTCCATTGCGGTCATTCTGGCCATTACAGGCATGATCTTTGGAATCGAATGGCTTTCTAATTCCATCTATTGGGCAACTACGGGCGGAAAAACCATGCCAGTGTACAGCCAACCCCTGTCCGACTCAACGGCGACCCGGCAGTTTGCCGAGCCGGTCGATCGGCTTTGGTATCGGTTTTATCCAACCAAGGCCGCAACCGCCAGTCTGTATATCTCAACTCCCGAACTGGCTTCGGAGTCGATCAGCGTCTCGATCAACCATCGCCCAAGCACCTATTACAAAACTGATTACTACAATTTCGATCAGTATACGCTGAAAGAATTGAAGGGCGAAGGGCCGTATTTCGGAGTCTACAACAAAGCGGGTTTTGGCGATAAACTGCGCCGGATGAACTACGACATTCACGTGGGAGCGATCTTAAGCTTACCCGGTAAAATAATAGCCTTTTGTGCCAGCCTTGTCTGCGCGACTCTACCCATCAGCGGTTTTATTATCTGGTGGGGCCGTCGGAAGAAAAACAAAAAAACAGCGGCCAGATCAACGGTTCGAAGCGCGCCTAAAAGTGCGCCGTTCCGGCCTGTTCCATCCGGACTGGCGGCGCATCAGTTCAAATCAGATCGTCGATCCCTGTAAAAGTTAGAGTTTGTTTCCCCGGAAATATTCTTCGACGGTCATTTTACGCTTTCCTTCCGCTTGCAGCTCGTCTACCGATAACCAGCCGTTTTCTGCCTTTATGTGTAGAAACTTCCGGTTATCGGTATGAGCCTGCCCCGGCATAGCGGCAAAGTCCGACTGATTACTCACCGATACTTTGTGAATTTTATATGGCTTGCCATTGATCTTTGTCCAGGCCACCGGATAAGGCGACAGTCCACGCACAAAGTTCTGAACCGCTTCGGCAGTTTGGTACCAGTTGATTTCGCAGGTTTCGCGACTGAGCTTTGGGGCCGCTTTAAACTCTTCGGTTGCCGGTTGCGGTATGCGCGGGAAAACTCCCGCTTCAATCGCGTGAACCGTTCTCAACACCAGTTCGCTTCCCCTGATCATCAACCGGTCGTGCAGCGTTCCCGCCGTATCGTGGGGATGAATGGGTTCGGCATCCTGAAAAATCATCTGCCCGGTATCGATTTCTTTTTCGATAAAAAAGGTAGTCACGCCCGTTTGTGTCTCCCCGTTAATAATGGCCCAGTTGATGGGTGCCGCCCCCCGGTACTGCGGTAGCAACGAAGCGTGGAGATTGAACGTGCCGATGGTTGGCATGGCCCAAACCACTTCGGGAAGCATCCGAAACGCCACCACTACCTGAATATCAGCTTTGTAGCTTTGCAGCTGTTCCAAAAATTGGGGGTCGCGTAACTTTTCTGGCTGTAAAACGGGTAAGCCCGCCGCCAAAGCTGCTTTCTTAACCGGTGATTCCGTGAGTTGTAAACCCCGTCCTGATGGGCGGTCAGGCGCCGTGATTACGGCAACTACATTACACCCGTCAGTCAGAAGCCGATTTAAACTGGCTACGGCAAAATCGGGCGTTCCCATGAAGATGATTCGCAACGAATGATTCATTTATAAATCTGTCATTTGATAGCTTTTACTGGCGCAACATTGCCTCTAATGCAGGGAATTTGTACTTTTGTTGACCCGAAATTCAAAAATGAACAAACGGCTTTTCCACATACTTCCACTTGAGGGGCCCTGACGCTTCGCTACAAATAAACCAATTTTGTAGGGAGAACGGTCGGTGAACCGTTCTTTTGTTTTTTTAGGGGTTGAAAAATCCTCTGGTGGGCGTGTTTGTCATTTCGGTAAATCGAAGGATATAAAAAATTAGTAGTTCTAGATCAACAAGACCAATATGGGTAAAATCTCGTATTACACGGAAGAAGGGCTTAACCGGCTAAAAACTGAGCTGAATGACCTTAAAACCAAGGGCCGGACGGACATTGCCCGGCAAATTGCGGAAGCCCGCGACAAGGGTGATTTGAGCGAGAACGCCGAATACGACGCTGCCAAAGATGCTCAGGGTTTGCTGGAATTAAAAATTTCTAAGCTGGAAGAAATCGTCTCGAACGCCCGTCTGCTGGATGAATCCTCTATCGATACGTCTCAGGTTTCGGTACTGTCCCGCGTCAAAATAAAAAATAAGAAAAACGGAATGGAGGTTACTTATACGCTCGTTTCCGAAGAAGAAGCAGACCTTAAACAAGGTAAAATTTCGGTGGGCTCCCCCATTGGAAAAGGCCTTCTAGGCAAAAAAGTAGGTGATTCTACCGAAATTCGGGTTCCGGCTGGGATGCTGGAATTTGAAGTACTGGAAATCGCACGCTAGTTTTTGCGGAATAATGGAGAATGAATAATGAAGAGTAAACAGAGTCGTGTAATTTGCAGCGACTTACTTTTCATTATTCATTTTTCTATTTCTATTCCTTCATGGCTTCTATCTTCACCCGCATTGTCAACGGCGAAATCCCGGCCCATAAAATTGCCGAAACCGACCAATACCTTGCCTTCCTGGATGCTTTTCCCTGCGCGAAAGGCCATACGCTGGTTATTCCCAAGCAAGAAATCGATTATATTTTTGATCTTGACGATGAGCTGTATACCGGCTTGATGCAGTTTGCCAAGAAAATTGCGCCAGCCATCAAACAGGCCATTCCCTGCAAGCGCGTTGGCGTGGCAGTCATCGGTCTTGAAGTTCCTCACACCCATGTCCATCTGATTCCGCTGAACAGCATGGCAGACATGAATTTTAACAACAAGTTGAAGCTGAGTCAGGAAGAGCTGGCGGAAACAGCTGCCGCCATTCGGGCATATTTGTAGTCACTACTTCAGCCTATTACCCTTCTCCTACCGTAACTTGTATGAAAGCGCTGCCTCTTTTTCTGGCTTATTGGTTTTTTCTTGCTTTCCCTTCTAGGCTGATGGCCCAGCCCGCTCAGACCTTTGTACCCGCTAAAGCACCTGCCGATGCTGGCTTTTCGGCGGAACGGCTCAAGCGGCTGGATAACCTGCTACAGGGGTTTATCGATCAGGGGATTGCTCCTAATGCGGTCACATTTGTGGCACGCAAAGGAAAGGTTGTTCACTATAAAGCATATGGCTACAGCAATCTTGAAAAGAAAACGCCACTCAAACGGGACGACATTTACCGCATTGCTTCTCAAACGAAAGCCATTACGACCGTCACGCTGATGACTCTGCTGGAGGAGCAGAAATTTGTGCTCGACGATCCGATTTCCAAGTACATTCCGGCGTTCAAAAATCCGAAAGTGCTCGTCAGCGTCGATAAGGAAAAAGGAACCTACGAAACCCGTCCTGC
Source organism: Tellurirhabdus bombi (assembly GCF_021484805.1). Lineage (NCBI taxonomy): Bacteria > Pseudomonadati > Bacteroidota > Cytophagia > Cytophagales > Spirosomataceae > Larkinella > Larkinella bombi. The sequence goes on from NZ_CP090557.1 coordinate 628,170, forward strand.
CAAGCGTGAAATCACCATTCGGCACCTGCTGAGTCATAATGCGGGTATTCCTTACGACCATCCGCTCGACCAGCGCCCTGAGTTTAAGGTTCCTTATCTTAATTCGCTGCAAGCCGACAAACTCGAAGATGTCATTAACCGACTGGCAACCCGCCCCCTTATCCAGGACCCCGGCGAAGCATTCACGTATGGCTTAAACACAGACATCATTGGTCGTCTTGTTGAGATTCTGGCGGGCAAACCGCTGGACGTCGCCATGCGGGAACGCGTGCTGGAGCCCTTGGGAATGGCCGACACCTATTTTTACCTGCCTGCCAATAAAGCTAGCCGTCTGGTTGAGCTGTATGCAAAGGAAAGTGCCGACAAACCCCTCATTATTCACGAAAATAACGCGAATCGCACTTACCCGGTGGCGGGCGCTAAAACGTATTTTGCCGGTGGGGCCGGTCTGGTAGGTCCCATTGACGATTACGCCAAGTTTTGCCAGATGATGCTTAACGGTGGCATTTTTAACAACAAACGCATTCTGAGTCGGTCGACGGTTGATATGATGCTTAAAAATCAGATTGGGGCCGCTGAAGTTTGGGACCGTCAGGACAAATTCGGTCTTGGCTTTCAGCTAATTACTGACCGTAGCCGATATGGTGATCAGGCTACGCCAGGGGCTTATACCTGGGGCGGCGCTTATTGCTCCGAATACACCATCGATCCCAAAGAAGACTTGATTCTACTGGTTTATACCAATGTGATGCCTTTCGCGCACTATGGAGAATTTGTTCGTAAATTTCGGATGGCCGTCTATCAGGCCCTCAATTAAATCGCTTGGCTTGCCTTCTGTTCATAGACAATATCTATAGAAAATAAAAACAAACAATTTTTACCTATTTACCCAAAGCTCTACCTTGCTGCTCAAAGTAACCTTCTTTAACCATGAGCAACGAGACCAACAAACAAAAACTGACCACGGCTTCGGGTCGCCCCTACTTCGAAAACGAAAATACCATGTCGGTGGGACCGCGTGGGCCACTGCTGTTGCAGGATTACATTCTGCACGAGAAAATGGCGCACTTCAATCGCGAGCGCATTCCCGAACGCGTCGTTCATGCGAAAGGATCGGGGGCGTTTGGGACATTCACGGTTACGGATGACATTACGCAGTATACAAAAGCGAAGTTATTCAATCAGGTTGGTAAGCAAACCCGCGTCTTTTTACGCTTCTCCACTGTTGGCGGTGAAAAAGGCTCTGCCGATACCGAACGCGACCCGCGTGGATTTGCCCTGAAGTTCTACACAGAAGACGGGAACTGGGACCTGGTCGGCAACAACACACCCATTTTCTTCATCAAAGACCCGAAGAAATTCGGCGACTTTATCCATACCCAAAAACGCGACCCACGGACTAACTGCAAATCGGCCACGATGATGTGGGATTTCTGGGCACTCAACCCTGAATCGCTGCACCAGGTTTTGCTTTTAATGAGTGACCGGGGTACGCCTTACAGCTACCGCCACCTGAACGGATACGGAAGCCATACCTTTAGCCTCATCAATCAAAAAAATGAGCGGGTTTACGTTAAATTCCACTTCAAAACGCAGCAAGGCATCAAAAACTTTACGGATGCCGAAGCCGGCGAGGTACGCGGCAAAGACCCAGACCACGCCCAGCGCGATCTGGTAGAAGCCATCGACCGGGGTGACTTTCCCCGTTGGGCGATGAAAATTCAGGTGATGACCGAAGAACAGGCGCGCACGTCTCCATTTAATCCGTTCGACGTTACTAAAGTATGGCCGCACGGTGACTACCCGCTGGTTGATGTGGGCATCCTGGAATTGAACGAAGTACCGTCCAATTACTTTGCTGACGTGGAGCAGGCCGCTTTTGCTCCGGCTCACCTTGTTGATGGCATTGGTTTTTCTCCTGACAAAATGTTGCAAGGTCGCCTGCTTTCGTACCCTGATGCGCACCGCTACCGCCTGGGGGCCAATTACGAACAGATTCCGGTGAATCGGTGCCCATTTGCCGTGAATAATTATCAGCGCGACGGTCAAATGCGCATTGATGGAAACGGCGGCAGCGCACCCAATTACTGGCCTAACTCGTTTGACAACATTACTGCGGATGAATCTTACAAAGAACCGGCGCAAACCCTGGAATCAACGCTGGCCGATTGGTATGACCGCAACGGTCCGGGCGAAAACGACCACTACACGCAGCCCGGACAGTTTTACAGCAAAGTGTTGAGCGATGTAGATCGGGTTCACCTCGTACAGAATATAGTAAACAGCATGAAGGGAATTGACGGACCTCGCAAACAGGACATCGTTAACCGGCAATTGTGCCATTTCTTCCGGGCGAATATTCAGCTTGGTCTGGCCGTAGCGCAGGGTTTGGGTACAGATATCTCGTCTTTTATGCCGATGGCAAATCAGCAACCGGCTTAAAGCCAGCTACCAACAAAAAAGCAGACTAGGTGTCTGCTTTTTTGTTGGTAGCTGGCTTTAGCGTTTTTGTTCCGTTACCCAATCGTGCTTAAAGTCATCAATTTCCTGGTCGGAGAAACCGTAGATTTCCTTTAATCGGCCAATGGCCTGCGTTAGCTTGGGTAGCTCAGAAGTTGGCGAAGAGACAAACAGGTACGATAACGCCGATTTGTCGTAGGGCGCGTTCATAAGCGTCAGGACTTCTTCAATTTGTGCGTCCGTTATTTTTTTATGCTGCTGCGAGATCGTTCGCCAGCCGTGTAATAGCCCAACGCCTTCACTATAACCATGCAGGGCTGTACTGATCTGGGCAGTTGAAGGAGTGGTTAAACTGAGCGCCGCAATGGTTTTATGCAGCCGATTGATGACGGTTGCCGCGTGCACTTTCTCCCAATTCTGCTTGATCTGAGCAAACGCTTCGTCTCGTTTCGTTTTGTACTGATCTCCCGATTTGAAGGCCGCCTGAAGTTGCAGAAAGCCAACGCGAATGCTGGTATAGTACCCGTTTCCTTTGGTCTTCTCGCGTTGCGCGGCGTAAGCCGCCGTGAATCGGTCGGGATTGAGGTACATTTCAGCGTTGTCGCTGTTGATAAAACCCAGGTTCGCCCCGTACAACGCCACAATCTGGTCAACCGCTGCCAGGGTTGAATTATTCTCCATGAGACCAACGGCATAATTATAAGCCATGGCTCCATAGAGACCTTTGTCGATGAGCTGCTCCATTTCCAGGCCATTTTCATCGAAAAGGTAATCGCCATATACGCCGCCATCGCCTAACCGACGAAACGGATTAAATGTTGTTCCGCTGGCTTTACTCAACTCCGCAAAAAAACCATTGGTTGGGTTTTCCAGCCGACCGGCATAATAATTTGTGGTTACCAGCTTCAGGTTGGGACTTCCGGTATTGAATAGCTCGGCTAACCTAGTGGCCGATACTTTCGCGCCTATCGTACGCCCTTTTTTAGCTTCGTTGATCAGATCAGACCACTGTTTAATGACCGCAACTTGGTTAATCGTGTTCTGACGATAAGCAATACTGTCATATTCTTGCGCAATGGCTAAGGGCAAATCCTTATCAGCGGGCTCATCACAAGCGGAGAGAAAGGTCGTCATCACCACCGCAATGGCCAGTAGACTTGAATGAATATGTATACGTTTCATAAAGCAAATCGATTACCAGAGACACAAAAATAGCAAATGCAAACTTACCGCTTGTTTATCTTGTTACGAAGGGGGGCTTTATGATTTTATCCATAAAAAAAGCCACTCATTGCTGAGTGGCTTTCCTGCATATTGAGTAAAACTCAAATTAGTTTGCTGAGTCAGTTGACATTGTAGCTGAATCAGTTGTCATCATAGTTGAATCAGCTGACATAGTAGATGAATCGGCTGACATTGTAGATTGATCTCCAGTAGTTTCAGTAGATTCAGTTTTGTTACCGCTGCAAGCAGAAGCAAGAGCAACAACCGTCATTGCAATAAAAGCAGATTTTACAAGGCCTTTCATGAGAGATAAAATGTTTATAGTTTTAGCAAATTTCCTTCTTTAATACCCAGTTCGCGAAAAGGTAACCCACCTTTTTAGAAAAGTTTTTTAAAATTTTTTTGGGTTACATTTCGTATTGTTTTGTATTAAGTAATGTAAGAATAGAATGAAGGATAGTGACGGAGTGCCGCCAAATCGGTTTCACCTTACGGATGATGAATTGATTGCTGGGCTGGCAACTGGTTCTGAGCTGGCACTGACCCAACTCTATAAGCGTTATTTTCCGATGGTCCTCTATTTTGTTCAAAGCAATAGCGGTACCGAAGATGATGCAAAAGACATTTATCAGGAAGCTCTGGTAACGGTCTACGAGAAACTATCGGCAGGAACACTGGAGCTGACGGCTCAACTGAAAACATACCTTTATTCTGTTTGTCGACGCCTTTGGCTCAAACAACTCACGCAGCGGAGCCGCACCGGAACATTCGGTTTTGGCGTCGATCTGAACGATACAGAGGAATTTCTCTCGGTTGAGACTGATCTGGTTGACCACGAAGACCGCGACCGGCAATTCGAATTGATGACCGACTCGTTAACCCGGCTTGGCGAACCCTGCCGGACACTTTTGGAGGATTTTTACGTTCGTCACCTGTCAATGCAGGAGATAACGGACAAGTTTGGATACACAAATGCGGACAACGCCAAGACACAAAAATACAAGTGTCTGATGCGTTTGAAGCGATTTTTCTTTTCGGTATATAAGGCAGAACCGTAAAATGGAAGGAGACCAACAATTCTGGGATTTAGCTGATAAGTGGGTACGCGATAACCTCACGGAGACAGAACGCCAACAATTCGAAGCGGCTTGCCAAGCCGATCCGTTGTTGGCGCAGAAAGCGCGTGAACACCGCCAGCTAACGAATGCCATGCAGTTGGTTAACCAGCGCGCTGCTCTCCGTCAGCAGCTGGGCAAAATTCACCAGTCGCTGGATATGGAAGCCATGCGCAAAGAAGCCGCCGCCCTTTCTCAAAAATCGGAGGAAACGCCCTCCTCGATGGGACGTGTCCGGCAGCTCTGGCAAACCTACCGACCTATTCTGGCCGTGGCTGCTTCGGTGGCTGTTTTCACGACTTTTGCCACCTTATCGTTATACAAATCCTACCAATCCAGCCACAAGCAGGAACAGCAATATAGCATGCTTCGGCGCGACCTGAACGCTATTCGCAAATCGCAGAACGCTATTTTACAGGATATTAGCGCCCGGGAACGCGCGCTGCAATTGAACCCAGGACAAGTGGCCGGAACCAGTTTTCTGCTTTCGCCCAACGGGTATCTGGTAACTAACACGCACATCGTTAGAGATGCCGACTCGGTGTATATCCAAAGTACCAAGGGGGATATTTACAAAGCGAAAGTCGTTTACACGGATCAGGCCTACGATCTAGCAATTTTGCAAGTCCATGATGATAGCACATTCCGGCACAAAGCTACGCTTCCTTATGGCTTTGAAGCAGCTCCGTCCGACCTGGGCGAGCGCGTCTTTACGCTTGGTTTTCCACGGGATGAAATCGTTTACGATGAAGGCTATTTAAGCTCTAAAACGGGTTATCGCGATGATTCAACGGCTTATCAGGTGGCCATTACGGTAAATCCTGGTAACTCGGGAGGACCTTTGCTAGACGAAAGAGCCAACATCATTGGTATTATCAGTGGCAAGCAAACGTTGACTGAAAATGCTTCTTTTGCCATTAAAACGGATTATCTTTTCCGGGCTATTTCGGCTATTCCAACCGATTCGCTGAAAACCAATCCTATTCGGATGAGTCGTAAAAACACCCTGGCCCGCCTGCCTCGTAAAGAGCAAATCAAGCGGATTCAGGAGTGCGTTTACATGGTAAAAGTGTTTAAGCACGAGCGATAGGCTTTAGAAAAAACACAATTTAAGTCGTTCATTACCAATCACTTTTCCAGGCTGTTCTTATTAGCGCATAACTTTCGTGTGGGCAGGTGGTTACTATAGGTAGTAATCAAATTCTCAACATTAGTTATGGAAAATCAGCAAAAATTAGGAGGAAAGAAAGTGGCGATTCTGCTGACCGATGGGTTTGAACAAGTTGAACTTACCGAACCGCGTAAAGCATTACAAGAGGCTGGCGCCGAAACGCACCTGATTGCTCCCAAGGGTGGCGAAGTCAAAGGATGGGCCGAAACGGAATGGGGCGATACCTTTCCGGTTGATCTGACCCTCGATGAGGCAAACCCAGCCGATTACGATGCGCTACTTTTGCCGGGTGGCGTCATGAACCCTGATCATTTACGGATGGAGAAAAAGGCCGTCGACTTTGTTCGGCGTTTCTTTGAAGATCATAAACCCGTTGCCGCCATCTGTCACGCGCCAATTATGCTGATCGAAGCAGGCGTTGTTGAAGGCCGAAAACTTACCTCTTACCCCTCTATCCAGACGGACCTGAAAAACGCAGGAGCAAACTGGGTCGATGAAGAAGTAGTAACGGACCAAGGCTTGGTAACCAGCCGGAAACCAGACGATATTCCGGCCTTTAATCGCAAGATGATTGAAGAAATTCGGGAAGGCGTGCACGAAAGACAACACGCCTAATCAAAACTAGATTAATCTAACGCCTCCGCTAAGCCGATTTTCGTGTTTAGCGGGGCGTTCTTTTTAGCCCCCAATGGTAGACATCGATTCCGTAACTGGACTGCGCTGTTGCTCGGCTTCGAAACCGTTTTTCGGGCGGTGGGCAAACGCTTTTAGGAACGCAGCCGTCAAGTCAGCATCATCTGCTCCTGAGCGCAGCAATGCCCGAACGTCCAGAACGCCACTGTCGTAGAGGCACGTTTTAAGCGTCCCCTGCGCTGTCAGGCGAATCCGGTTGCAGGAGCCACAAAACGAACGGGTAAAAGCCGCAATAATGCCAATCGTACCTTTATAACCAGGGATTTGATAACTATACGATGTTGAATTAGCCGGATCAGGTATTTTTTGAATATCTGGATAAAGGCTCTTTAGTTCACTCAAAATCCGCTGGTGCGTCCAGGTAAGTACCGGATAATGACTGCCTCCCCCGTTGAAAGGCATTTCCTCAATGAACCGCACTTCGATGGGACTTTCCCGAGTCAATTCGGACAACAACGGAATATCTTCGATGTTTTTTCCCTCCATCACCACGGCATTGAGTTTTACGGGCACCTGATGGGCCAGCAACGCATCGAGCGTCTGCCGAACCGCTGGCAACTCGTCCCGCCGCGTGATGAGCCGAAAGCGTTCCCGATCCAGCGTATCAATACTCAGATTCACCGAACCAACGCCCAGGCGCACCAGCTCTGGAATGTGCGGCGCAGTTAAGATTCCATTGGTAGTGATGTTCCATTCCTGAATGCCATCGATGGAGGCAAGCTGTTCCAGAAACTCCATCAGGCCATTTCGCACGAAAGGTTCGCCACCCGTCAGCCGTACTTTCGACACACCCAGTTTCGCCAATACCCGCACCAAACGCTCCATTTCTTCGTAGGTCAGCAGTTGGTGTTTAGGCAGGTATTTAATCCCTTCTTCCGGCATGCAGTAAAAGCACCGCAGGTTGCAGCGATCCGTTACAGCCAGTCGAAGATAGGAAATGGGACGATTGTGGTTATCGAAAATCATATTCAGCAAGTTACAAAATTTACCTCCCTAAAACACGCTTGCTCCCGTCTTCTGATTTACAGGAAAAGCAATGCGACGTATTTAGGAGCGGCTATAAGCTTTCAGGACCGGCTCCCGCAAGAGCTGCCCCGGCCCGAAGGTCACAAAAGAAATCAATTCCGCCAGATCATCGGGACTTACCCAGGCATCCGGGTCGGCATCGGGCATGGCTTCGCGGTTAGCGGGCGTATCAATCGTGCTTGGCACAATAACAGTTGAAACAATGTTTTTGTCCTTCCCGGCTGAATTAATTATTTCCGACAGGTGGATGATCAGCGATTTGGACAGCGCATAGGCAACCATATGCTTTGCCGCATCAGGCACCAAGGCAGGTCGGCCACTGATGAGTACGATCCGTCCGCCCTGCTTTTGTTGCTCCATTTGAGCAAACACGGGCTTTACCAGATTATAGGCCGTCTGAAAATTAATGCGAAACATCTCCTCTATCGCGGCATAATCCGTTTCTGCCAGCGTTCCCATTGCGAAGCCACCCGCCAACAGCACCGCCGCATCGATAGAACCTTTTTCTTCCACCACGCTGCTCACCAGCTTCTGGCAACCCGCCTCATCGGTTAAATCCAACGCATAAGGTTCCAGGTTTTTTTCTGCTTTCAGCGAAGATGTTTTTTGATGAATGGCGACAATCTGGTGCTCTGCTTCCAGCAGTTTTTTAACCACGGAGCGCCCCAGGCCGCCGGTCGCCCCCGTCAATAGAATAGTTGACATTTATTTTGATTCAGTTACAGTGATAATAATCGATTTTGATGTTGGCGTCAGGCTTTTTTCGGCCACGTTTTCAATCGGCACCAGCACGTTTGTTTCAGGGTAATAAGCTGCCGCATTTCCTGCTGGAATGTCATACGAAACCACAATAAACCGTGCTGCCGTACGCGTTACCCCCCCATAATGCGAGTGCATATCCACCACCTGCTGCACTTTCAGCCCTAATCGGGTAATGTCTTTTTGATTCATAAAAATTACTCGCCGCTCGTTATGAACGCCCCGATACCGGTCATTCATGCCGTAAATGGTTGTGTTAAACTGATCGTGACTCCGTATCGTCATGAGCAGTAGTTCATTTTCTTTCAGCGGGTGTTCCTGCGGTACGTTAATCGTGAAAATAGCGCGGTTTTGCTGGCTGCGACCTGGATTATTCTGATCGTCACTTTCTTTCACGTTAGTAGTAGGAAAACGCCGTTCGCGCGGACCGTTGGGCAGGTAGAACCCACCCGGATGCCGCACCCGCTCGTTGTATTTTTCGAAACCGGGTACCACTTTTTCAATCAAGTCGCGAATATGGTCGTAATTACCAGCCAATTGATCCCAGTTAACCGTGCTTTTTTCGCCTAAGGTTGCTTTTGCCAGAGCAGCTATAATTGCCGGTTCACTTTTCAGGTGCTCAGATACCGGTTCCAGCATGCCTTTCGATTGTTGCACCACGCCGGTTGTGCCTTCAGTTGTGACGAATTGTTCGCCAGTTGCCTGCTTGTCCTGATCTGAGCGACCCAGACAGGGCAAAATAATAGCCGTCTTGCCATGAATCAAATGGCTCCGGTTGAGCTTGGTTGATACCTGAACGGTTAGGTCGCATTTTTGCAAGGCGTCGGCGGTATAGTTTGTATCCGAAACAGCCATCAAAAAATTACCCCCCATTCCAAAAAAAACGGTTGCTCTTCCCTCGTGCATTGCTTTGACGGCATCCACCGTGCCGTGGCCTTCTTCGCGCGGGGGTTCAAAGCCAAACACTTCTTTTAGTTTATCCAGAAATTCAGGTTTCGGCTTCTCCCAAATTCCCATTGTTCGGTCGCCCTGCACGTTGCTATGCCCCCGAATCGGGGCAGCCCCACCGCCTTCAATGCCAATGCTTCCTTTCAGTAACAGCAGATTGATCACTTCCTGAATGGTTTGCACCGAATCGCGATGCTGCGTCAGACCCATCGCCCAGCAGATAATGATCTTCTGGGTATATTTCAGTTTATCAACTACTTCCTGAATCTTTTCTACCGTCAGGCCGCACTGCTTTGCCAGATCTTCTACCGTATAGTTGCTCAAGCTCTCAATGAAGCGCTCGTGCTCCTTTGTATATTGTTTGATGAAAGGCCAGTCGATCACTTTCCCCGGCGCTTTCTTTTCTTCTTCCAGTAGTAGTATACAAATGGCTTTCAGAAACGCCATGTCCGTGTTGATCTTGATCTGCACAAAAATGTCCGTCAATTTCTGCCCACCAAGTAACATATCACGCGGACTCTGTGGGTTGACAAAGGCTTTCAGACCCGTTTCAAAAAGTGGATTGACCGCAATAATTGTGGCCCCGTTTCGCTTGGCGGCTTCCAGAGGCGTCATCATCCGGGGAGCATTTGTGCCGGGGTTCTGGCCCATAATCATGATTACGTCAGCCTTTTCAAAATCGTCATAAACAATCGACGCTTTGCCTAACCCAATCGTCTCAGCCAGCGCTACCGAGGTCGATTCATGACACATGTTCGAGCAGTCGGGCAGGTTGTTAGTGCCATACATCCGAACAAATAGCTGGTACAGAAAGGCGGCTTCGTTGCTAGTCCGGCCCGAGGTATAAAATATAGCTTCGTCGGGTGACTGAAGCCCATTTAACTGATCGCCAATCAATTGAAAAGCATCCTTCCAGTCGATGGGTTCATAGTGGGTGGCTCCCGGACGGACAATCATGGGCTGGGTCAAACGCCCCTGCTGTCCCAGCCAAAGATCAGACTTCTGGCGCAGCTCTTCGACGGAGTACCGCTGAAACAAAACCGGACCGGCGGTGTGCTTCGTAACAATTTCATCGGCTACGGCTTTGGCTCCACTTTCGCAGTACTCAGCGATTGGCGAACGGTGCCCGTCTGGATCAGGCCAGGCGCAACTCGGGCAATCATATCCGTCTTTCTGATTTAATTTCAGCAATGCCTTTGTACCACGAACAACGTCTGCGTTGCTAAATATAAACCGAACCGATTCCAGGATAGCGGGCATCCCGGCAGCCGTATCTTTAGGCTCGCTAATACGTAAGCCAGTAAAGTTTTCAGGAGCAATTTTATTCATACAAATGGCCAGAAGCAGCTTTATTAACAGTAAAATCAAACCCTGACCGCATTTTTAGCGTCAGGTATTGGCGAGTAATTATTGTAACGATTTTCGCGAACAAAGCCTAAGAGTGTCATTCCGGCTTCTCCAGCCATCTCAACCGCCAGACTCGACGGAGCGCCTATCGCGGCTAGCAGGGGAACGCCTGCCATCCAGCATTTCTGTACCAATTCAAAACCAACCCGACCACTCACCAGCACCCCCGAAAGACTCAAGGGCAGCCAACCCTGCCAGAACGCCGCCCCTATTAATTTGTCGAGTGCGTTGTGCCGTCCGATGTCTTCCCGAACCAGGCGAATCTGTCCGGCCTCGTCAAAAAGCGCAGCGGCGTGCATGCCACCTGTATAAGCAAATGCGCGCTGCGATTCGCGCAGGCGCTCGGGTAAGGTATAAATGGTTTCTGGAGAAATAGACAGCGAGGATGTAATGGTAGCTGCACCAACCGCTTGCACCGCCTCAATGGACGTTTTACCGCACATACCACAGGCTGCCGAACTAAGACCGGTACGCTCCAGCTTCTCCCAGTCAACAACCACATTCGGATGCAGCTCGACCCGCAAATCGTTGGTTTGCTTGGTCGCATCCGACACGCAATACCGGCAGGAGAGCACATCCGTTGGCGCCCGAATGATGCCTTCGGCGAATAGATAACCCAAAGCCAGTTCTTCATCGTGGCCGGGCGTTCGCATGGTTATAACCAATGGCCGCTGCTGGCGATTATCAACGGGTCCGTAGCCCAAGCGGATTTGTAGAGGCTCTTCGACGGCCAACAGATCAGGCTGCTCGTGGGTGCCGTCCGACTCAACTCGCCAGACCTTCGTGGGCGCAACAGATAACATAAAAAAGCTTTTCAATACAACCCGCTTCAAGATAGAAAGGTTATACTGAAAAGCCTTGACTCAATTAATTTTAGCGTACTTATTACTCTGGATTAACCGTGCTATTTCCTGAAGTTTGGGAATTTATCCGTGGCTTGCCCTGGTAGCGAACATTGCTGGCTCCACTGGCCTTTACATTTAGATCATCAGAAACCAGCACGCGGGCCGAACTGGCACCCGAAAGGTCTAATTCGGCAGCATTAACTATGTATTTTGTGCTTCTCAGCGTACTAGCTCCCGACAGCTCAGCGCGTAGCTCGGCTCCTTTGCCTTCCAGATCCAGCGTAGAAGCCCCCGATAAATTCACGTTCAGGCGATTTGCTTTACCCACGAAATCAACTTTGGAAGCCCCGGATAAACGAATATCCAACGTGGTTAAATCGTCAAAGCCTATAGCGGTTGCCTGAAGCGCACCGGAAAAATCAACGCCCCGGAGCGTTGGCATCGTAACGGTAATGTGCATCTCGTGGCGGCGGTTAGAACGATTGCGGCGGTATTCGGCCTTTAAGGTGCCGTTCCGTGTGTAGATATCCAGATCGTTTATGTCATCTTTATCCCCCCGAACGCTAACATCGAAAGACGCCCCCTGCACTAGTTTCACCTCAAAACCGCTGCCCATTTCCAGGCGGTCGAAATTCTTCAGGCCGTAGTTTTGGGTGGTTTCTTCGTAAGGGCCAATTTTCTCAAAATAACAGGAGGAGACCGTTGCGGATAAAATAAAGGCGTAGATACACAGGAAAGCAAAACGTTTCATAGCTGTTTTTAAACTAAGTTGTTGTTTACGAATACACAAAGGTCTACTCACCTGGACTATGTTGAAAGTAGTTCAGTACTGAATCCTACGAATCGTATGCTGAAAGCGTAAGAATGCAGTCTGAGCGGCGATTTTCCTTTGTTTCGCAGCTATGACGCATAGAGAGCTTTTGCCCCCTACGCCGTGTAAGAAAAATTTATCCCATCAGCCAAATCCGGTCTTCTTCGCAGCCTTGCTCCCGCCATTCGACCAAAACGCGCTGCGACTCCAGGGTGCTCACCCGTTTGCCCGTATAGTCGGGGGTAATGGGCACATCCCGGTTGTAGCGCCGGTCGATCAGAACGAGTAGCTCAACGGATTGGGGCCGCCCGAAAGCGGTCATGGCATCCATTGCCGCCCGAACCATCCGACCTGTAGCAACGACATCATCGATCAGAATTACCTTCTTATTTTCAATCAGAAACGGCACGTGGGTCGTGTTGGGCCGCAGTGGCGAGTCGCGGCGGCGGAAATCATCGCGGTAGAACGTCGCATCCAGATACCCCAAAGGAACATCTTTTTGCAGAATCCGACACAGTTCGCGAACGATGCGCTCGGCAAAATAAATTCCGCGCGGCTGCATCCCAAGAATGACCGAATTGGCAAAATCCTGGTGGTTTTCGATCAATTCCTGACTTAGTCGACTAATGACAATTTCCAGCAACGGACTGGACAGAATAAGGCGTTTCTGGTTCATGGAGTAAAAATAAGTCTTCAGTTTGCAGTTTGCAGTACATTGGGGCTGTTTTTTGTTTCAGACTTTGTGAGAAATTTGCACGTTATAAGTAATTAGCGTCTACGGTTATCCGCAAACTATTTAATAAATCATGAAATTTCTGATTGCTGGATTAGGGAATATTGGTCCTGAATATGTCTTAACCCGCCACAATGCCGGCTTTATGGTGCTGGATCGGATGGCGGCTCAATATGATTTTTCGTTCACGATGAATCGCCTGGCCTACACGGCTGAGCACCGCCACAAAGGCAAAATCATTCACTTGATCAAGCCCACCACGTACATGAACCTTAGTGGTAAAGCCATTAACTATTATTTAAAGCAGCATTCTATTCCCGTCGAAAACTTGCTGGTTGTTACCGACGATAAGGATTTACCGCTCGGCAAAATCCGGGTGAAGCCCAAAGGTTCGCCGGGTGGCCACAACGGATTAAAAAATATTGATGAGGTTTTGGGTACCCAGGAATACGTTCGGTTGCGCTTCGGAATTGGCAACAATTTTTCGAAAGGACGGCAGGTTGATTTTGTCTTGGGTCAATTCCCGGAAGACGAATTGGTACAATTACCAGAATTTCTTGACAAAGCGGGAGATGCGGCTCTAAGTTTTTGTACTTCCGGCATACAGGCAACCATGAATTTTTTCAACCAATAATAGAACATTTCAAATAAGTTTGTTTTTTCACTATTCGGAACAAAACATTAACTTCTACGCAGAAAAAATAGCCAAAATGACCTAAACACGCTATTTATCAAAATATTATCTGGTGTTAGTTGCCTATTTATGCAAACCAAAAAATAAATCCTCTTGCCGTTAACTCTAAAATATTTTTGTACTTATAAAACTTTGTGCCATCTTTGTGTGTTCTTAATTCAGAACAGCAATTGAACAAAAGCAGGAAATGAAACGAAGTTAGTTAATTTCTACGCTGTCAATGCTAAGTGCAAGGCATTCTTCTTGAATGCTGTCGCAAGATCAACTAACGATTATTAGTCTGGATTGTAAATCACTTAAGTACAACCAGATACGAGTTAGTTTTAATGTAGAAAAGGTTAAGGGTTTAGGAATAGTCAGTATAAAGCCACTCGCGAAGATCGGGTGGCTTTATCTTTTTATGTCCGTCTAGGATTTTTTCCGGTTGATGATTGAATAGATGGCAATGAATACCCAAATGATATTTACTACTGCCGACGGATATGCGTGATGATGCACGGTATTGACGATAAAAAACAAGCCGCCGATCATGTTCATCCAGATATAAGCAGGCGCATTCGACGAAAGTTTCCCGAGAATATTCAGTCCATAGGCGCCCACAATCAATACGGAGCCAATCCAGCCGAGGACTTCAACAACGATTTCGAACATTTTTGTAATTACGTAAAAAGAAAGCCGGGAACAATCGTTGCCCGGCTTTTATACTGAAGTAGCAGTCGCTTATGCTTGCTCGTCTTCCAGAATGGTAATGCTCTGAATTTTATCGCCCTGCCGAATTTGGTCGATCACGTCCAATCCTTCAACTACTTTTCCGAACACGGTATGGTTCCGGTCCAGGTGCTGCGTGTTTTGGCGGTTGTGGCAGATAAAAAACTGTGAGCCACCTGTGTTGCGACCCCGGTGGGCCATCGACAGCACACCTTTGTCGTGGTACTGGTTGTCGCCGGTCAGTTCGCAAGGAATTGAGTAACCTGGTCCGCCCGCGCCGGTGCCGGTTGGATCGCCACCCTGGATCATGAAGTTAGGAATTACCCGATGAAAGATAATCCCATCATAAAATCCTTTTTTCGACAGCGTCACGAAATTCTCAACCGTTTTCGGGGCGTCTTTCTCAAAAAACTCAATCAACATTGTACCCTTATCGGTACGCATTTCAGCTTTCATAAATATATAGATTTTAAAGAGTGAAAGAGCGATGGACGAAAGAGTGGGAGCGCGCCTTAGATCACTCTTTCACTCTTTTCTACCTTTCGCTCTTTAATTAGCTTACCGTTCCTCCGTTCCAGACGGGTTTGTGAGGGGGCAGTAAGGCGAGGCTTCCGTCGCGGTCTTCGGCCATTAGAATCATGCCTTGTGATTCCAGACCCATCATTTTACGCGGGGCCAGATTAGCCAGGAAGGTAACCTGCTTACCAATAAGCTCTTCGGGACCGAAATGTTTGGCGATACCGCTCAGAATCTGCCGCTGTTGCAAGCCATCGTCCACTTTCAGCTTCAGTAATTTATCGCTTTTAGGAACGCGCTCAGCTTCGACAATTGTTCCGATTCGGATGTCTAATTTGGCAAAATCGTCGTACGTAATTTCCTGCTTAATGGCCGGAACCTCTTTTGTGGCCAGTTCGTTCATGCGCTTGGATTCGTGTAGTTTCTGAATTTGTTTCTCAATAACGCTGTCTTCCAGTTTCTCAAACAGGAGCGCTACTTCGCCCAGTTCGTGGCCTTCTGGGAGTAGGTCAAAGCGTCCCGCGTTGATCCAACCTGTGTGCGGCAGGTTCAACTTATCGGTATTGAGCATGTTCCGGAGTTTTACCGCCGTAAAAGGCAGGAAAGGCTCGCAGACAATGCTGAGATTGGCCGTAATCTGCAACGCAATGTTCAAGATTGTATTAACCCGCATCGGATCCGTTTTGATGACTTTCCACGGCTCCGTGTCGGCCAGGTATTTATTTCCCAGACGCGACAAGTCCATCAGATGAGCCAGTGCCTCCCGGAAACGGTACTGCGAAATCGCCTGCCCAATCCGATCCGGAAACTGAGCCAATTCATTCAGCACCTGCTGGTCATATTCTGTCAGGTCGCACTTGGCCGGTACTTCGCCATCGCAGAACTTTTGCGTTAGCACCACCGCCCGGTTGACAAAATTTCCGAAAATGCCCACTAGTTCGCTGTTGTTGCGGTTCTGGAAATCTTTCCAGGTGAATTCGCTGTCCTTCGTTTCGGGCGCATTAGCGGCTAACACGTACCGTAGCACATCCTCTTTACCGGGCATTTCGTCCAGGTATTCGTGTAGCCAGACGGCCCAGTTCCGCGAGGTCGATATTTTTCCCCCTTCCAGGTTCATGAACTCGTTGGCGGGCACGTTGTCGGCCAGAATCAGGCTTCCTTCGTTCATCAACATCGCCGGGAAAATGATGCAGTGAAAGACAATATTGTCCTTGCCGATGAAATGCACCAGCTTGGTGTCTTTATCTTTCCAGTATAACTCCCAATCGCGACCCTGCTCGGCGGCCCATTCTTTAGTCATCGAGATGTAACCGATAGGCGCATCAAACCAGACGTAAAGTACCTTTCCATCCGTATCGGGTAACGGCACTTTAATGCCCCAATCCAAATCGCGGGTCATGGCACGGGGCCGCAGACCTTCTTTCAGCCACGACTGGCACTGGCCAAAGACGTTGGTTTTCCATTCGGTATGGCTATTCACGTACGTCTCAATCTCGGGCTGCATCCGATCCAGCGGCAGATACCAGTTTTTGGTTGCCTTTAGAATGGGTTTTGAACCCGACAGCATCGATCGCAACGGCTCTTTCAACTCGGTCGGACTCAGCGTCGAACCGCACCGTTCGCATTGATCCCCATAAGCATTTTCATTGCCGCAAACCGGACAAACGCCCACAATGTAGCGGTCGGCCAGAAACTGCTTGGCGACATCATCGTAATACTGCTCGGTAGTTTCTTCCGTAAAATGCCTTTTGTTATAGAGGTTTAGAAAAAACTCCTGCGACGTTTCGTGGTGAATCTGGTTCGACGTACGGGAATAAATATCAAATGAGATCCCAAAGTCTTCGAACGATTGTTTGATCTGCGTATAATACTTATCAACAACCTCCTGGGGCGTAACCCCCTCTTTTTTAGCCTTTATGGTAATGGGAACACCGTGTTCGTCGGTGCCACTGATAAAGGCAACGTCCTTACCCGTTGCGCGGAGGTAGCGCACGTAAATGTCAGCGGGCAGGTAACACCCGGCCAGGTGCCCGATGTGGATAGGGCCATTGGCGTAGATGAGTGCTGCCGTAACTGTATAGCGTTGTGGGTTTTCCAGAGACATGAATTTGGTCAATTTTGGAGCAAAATTAGCAAATCCGTCCTGAACGTTGTTATGTTTACAGGAAACGTCTACGGAGCGGCTGACTTAAGTAACAAAATGGAAAGCACAAATAATTTCCTCAACTGGGTAGAGATTACGATTGAATGATTTTACCAACGCATACTCCTCCTCTTCTCATCACGGGCGCTACAGGCCTGATTGGTAGCCAACTCGTCCGGCGTTACCTTAACGCGGGTCGCGCTGTTTCTGCCTTGCGTCGGGCTACGAGTACGACTGGTTTACTGGATGATGTAAAAGACCGCATTACCTGGCTGGAAGGCGACATTCTGGATATTCCTTCTCTCGAAGACGCCATCCAACCCGGCATGGATGTCATTCATACGGCGGCCATTGTTTCCTTTGTTCCGCGCGACCGCGAACGGATGGAGAAAATCAATGTGGAAGGCACAGCCAACATCGTCAATGTCTGTCTGGAAAAAGAAGTCCGTAAGCTCGGTTTTATCAGCTCCGTGGCCGCCCTCGGACGCCCCGATCCCAAACGCAACAGCGGCAGCGAAACGGTGGTTATCGACGAAAACCAGAAGTGGGAAGATTCGCCCAATAACTCTGCTTATGCCCAAACTAAATACCGCGCCGAACTGGAAGTCTGGCGGGGCGTAGCCGAAGGGCTCAACGCCGTTATCGTCAATCCGTCGGTGGTGCTGGGCGAAGGTGACTGGACCCGAAGCAGCAGCCAGTTGTTCCGGTACGTGTATCAGGAAAAGCCGTTTTATACCGAAGGCATGACCAATGTAGTTGATGTGCAGGATGTGGCTCAGGCGCTTTATCAACTGATGGAGAGCGACATCGTCAACGAACGCTACATTCTGAACGGAGCTACTTTATCCTACAAAGAGTTATTCTACAAAATGGCCGCGGCTTTTGGCAAAAAGCCCCCCGCCTACCGCGTTGCTCCGGCCCTGGCCGAAGTACTCTGGCGACTGGAAGCACTGCGGTCCCGCCTAAGCGGAAAAGCCCCGCTTATCACGCGCGAAACAGCCCGTTCAGCTACCCATTCCTATCGGTACGTTAGTGACAAGATTCAGCGAGATTTATCGTTTAAATTTCATTCTGTAGACGAAACAATCCGTCGTGTGAGCGCCTTTTTTGCGGGGGTGTAATTTTTTCGGAGCGGTTTGTGTTTATAAATAATAATCGTAAATTTCTAATGCATTAAGCGCGCTTTTGACGTTAAATGCATGAATCGCTACACGTAACCTTGTGGAATTTGAACATGGAGCAAGAGTTTGAGGAAAGAGAAAGTGATATCAAGGAATCCATCCAGCGGTTTGAACGGATGCTGGCCGGAACCGAAATCCAGTTTTTCGATCTGGACGTGTACGAGCAGATGGTGGAACACTACATGGAAGAGGGCAACCTCGACAACGCCATGAAAGCCTGCGAAGCCGGTCTCGACAACTTCCCTTATTCGCTGGAATTGATGCTTGATAAGGCCCAGCTTTTGGCCAACAGCGGCAAGTTTGAAGAGTCGCTGGAATTGCTTGACAAAGCATCGTTGTACAATCCGAATGACCTTGACATTCAGTACATGCTAGGCTCCGTTTTGAATCTGTCGGGTAATTACGAGCAATCAGTACAAGTGCTGGAAGCTATGCTTGAGGCGGCCGACGAAAAAGACGATATCTATTTTCAGATCGGTCAGAGCTATCAGAATTGGGGGAAATACGAGCAGGCGGTTGATAATTATAAGAAGTCTATCCAGCACAACATCAATAACGAAAATTCCCTTTACGAACTGGCTTTCTGCCTGGACGTAATGGGCGAGTTGGAGAATAGCCTGGAGTATTACCAGCAACTTATTGACCGCGATCCGTATTCACACAATGCCTGGTACAACATCGGCATCGCTTACAGCAAACTGAACCGTTTTGAAGAAGCGGCCAATGCTTATGATTATGCTACGCTGATCAAAGATGATTTTGCCTCGGCCTATTTCAATCTGGGCAACACGTACATGAATCTGGGGCAATTTGCAAAGGCTGAAGAAGCGTATATCAGTACGCTGAAGTACGAGGAACCAACGCCGGAGACGTATTGCTACCTGGGTGCCAGTCTGGAAAAACAGCACCGCCACGCCGAAGCGATCACTAAGTATCGCGAAGCCGTTCGGTTGGATAACTTGTGGGACGAGGGGTATTTTGGCATTGGCTCTTGCCTGAGCGATATCGACAAATGGCACGAAGCCATTCCGTTTTTACGCAAAGCCATCAAGCTGAATGACCAGAATGCCGAATATTGGCTGGTCCTGGCCGAAACCGAGTATAAACTAGGCAACAGTATTTCGTCGATTGAGGCGTTCGAGAAAGCAACCGAGCTTGATCCCGCTAGCGCCGAAATCTACTTGCAGTGGTCTCTGGTCATGTTTGATCAGGGGAATTTTGTGCGGGCCAATGAGATTGTTCAGATGGGTATCGATGAGCTACCCCGGGAAGCCGATCTGTATTACCGAGCGGCGATTTACCTGATTCACTCGGGGTATTACCGCGAAGCACTGGTTAACCTGGAAGCCGCCCTGACGCTCAATTACGACCGCCACGTTGTCCTGTTTGATTTTTTCCCGGATCTGGAAAAACAAAAAGCGCTTTATAAGATTATCGAACAATATCGAAAAGCCTGATCTATGCGTAGCGTCGGTGTAAAAGCCGGCGCTACAAAATAGGTTCTTCCCTTCTACGCCGGCAAAACGGCTAGTAACTGCTCGGTCTGAATACCGTGCGCGCAGTTAAAATGACCCAGCGGACACTTTTTGTACCCATGCAGCCCGCAAGGACGACACTCCAGTTTTTCCTGTATTTCAACAACGTGCGACTGCTCGGCTAACGGGCCAAAACCGAATTCTGGTTCTGTCGAGCAGAAAATGGCCGTTGTCGGTGCATTCATTGCCGAAGCCAGGTGCATCGGAGCCGAATCGTTTACGTAATTCATCACCGCGCCCTGCATCAAAGCCGCCGACGCCAGCAAAGACAGCTTTCCGGCCAGACTATGCATTTCGGCAGCCGAGCCAGCCTGCTCTATAATCCAATCACAGGCAGCAGCATCAGAAGGAGCACCTAGCAGATAGACGACGTAGCCACTGGGCAAATTCAACAGCAAATCCACCCATTTTTCGCGGGGATATTGTTTGGTAAACCAGACCGAAGTAGGGGCCAGACAGATGTAAGGTTGTTTCTGGTAAGGGCGTACTAAATCATAATCTGCCGCTGCTGGGTATAGTTTTGGCCGTTTGGATTTACTATCCGTCAGCCAACGAATCACGCCCGCGTTACGGTCAATCTCGTGAACACCCGTTTCCAGACGGTGCTCAGCCGTGTGCGTATAGAATCGGGAAAACGGATTCTTATCGAAACCCGCCGTCTTTTTGGCCTTTGACAGCGCCGTAAACAAGCCCGTTGCGCCAAATCGTTGCAAATTGATCACCACATCATATTTCCGACGACGCACTTTTTTCAACAGATCAAACAAGCTACCGTATTTGGCCTGTTTTTTATTCCAGACCAACACCTCATTTACAATGGGATGATCTTTCAGCAGCGATTCGTTGCCTTTCCGAAGCATAAAGTCAATAATGGCGGTTGGAAAAGCAGCATGGAGTTGCTCAATCAGCGCCGTGGCCAGGATTACATCCCCAATGAACGCCGTTTGTATGATCAGGAACCGCGAAGGTTGTTCCATAGTTAGTGTTTTAATAACCCGACCGATTGTTCGGGTAAAATGCGTATTTTTGTTTAAATCCACTCACGGTACTTCTGAATTTAATTACCCAGAGTGAAAGACAAAAACAGCCGCCCCTATTGAGGAATTGACCAGTTGGTTACGACCTAATTTTAGCCAGACGAAATAATAGTTTGATAGCCAAAATTGATCGTTCCCTTTTAACAAAAAAATGGAAGAATACGAGCTATATACGTTGCCCAACGGCATCCGAATTGTCCACAAACAAGTTCCCCACACCCAAATTGCTCATTGCGGTATCATGCTGGATATCGGCAGCCGCGATGAACAACCGCATCAGCAGGGCCTCGCTCATTTCTGGGAGCACATGGCCTTCAAAGGAACGAAGAAACGAAAATCGTATCACATAATCAATCGGCTGGAAACGGTCGGCGGTGAGCTAAACGCCTACACGACCAAAGAAAAAGTCTGTTTTCACGCCTCGCTGCTGGGAATTCACTTCGAAAAAGCGATTGAACTTTTGAGCGATATCGCCTTTCATTCCGTCTTCCCCGAAAAACAGATAGAAAAAGAGCGCAGTGTCATTCTGGAAGAAATGGCCATGTATTACGACTCGCCGGAAGATGCGTTGCAGGATGATTTTGACGAAGTGGTGTTCCGGCAGCATCCGCTGGGAGGCAACATCCTCGGCACGCCGGAGACGGTTCGCTCGTTTACGCGGGATCAGTTGCAGCATTTTATCAGCGACAACATCGATACAGAGCGGATCATTTTCTCGTCGGTAAGCAACTGGCCTTTTAGCAAGGTGAAGCGTATTGCCGAGAAATACCTGCGCGATATTCCCCCGCACCATTCCGCTCGCCGCCGGACAGCACCCGGCCTCTACGAACCCCAGCGCGTTAGCGTAGAACGGCAGATCACGCAGGCGCAGTGCGCCATTGGGCGGCCTTCCTACGGCCTGACCGACGCGCGGCGGTTGCCTTTTTTCATGCTGGTCAACCTGTTGGGCGGACCAGGTATGAACTCCCGGCTTAACATGAATTTGCGCGAGAAATACGGGCTGGTTTACTCCATTGAAGCCAGCTATACGCCTTTTCTGGACACCGGTTTTCTGGGAATTTACTTCGGTACGGACCAAAAACACCTCGACCGTAGCCACACCCAGATTATGAGGGAGCTGAAAATTCTGCGCGAAAAACCACTCACCGCCCTGCAATTGCACAACACGAAAGAGCAGTTGATGGGTCAGTTGGCCATGTCGGAAGAAGGCAATCAAAGTTTCATGCTGATGATGGCTAAAAGTCTGCTGGATACGGGCAAAGTTGATTCGCTGGAAGAGATTTTTGGGGAGATTCGGAGCGTTACGGCTTCCCAGTTGCAGGAGTTAGCCAACGATATGTTCGACGAGAACCAATTAAGCTATCTGACCTTTTTGCCTGAAAAGGAGTAATGTAGTTTTTGGGATAATTCTGCTTTCTTTGTAAAAAGCAAAACCACCGCGTCCAGCATGCATTTTTTATCCGCTGACCTTGAGGAGTACGCTGAAGCCCACACAACGGGCGAAAGTGATGTTCTGCAACGACTTAATCGCAATACACACGCATACGTTATGCGCCCCCGCATGTTGTCCGGACAGTTGCAGGGGCGTTTTTTGTCCATGATTTCCAGAATGATGCGTCCGCGTCGCATTCTGGAAATCGGCACTTATACGGGTTATTCCGCCCTTTGCCTGGCCGAAGGATTGACCGACGATGGCCTGCTGATTACAGTCGATAACAACGAAGAACTGGAAAGTTTTGCCCGCTCCTACTGGAACCAGACGCCTTATACCTCAAAAATAGATTTCCGACTTGGCAACGCGCCGGATATTATTCCGACCCTAAATGACGTTTTTGACATAGTGTTCATTGATGCTGACAAGAAAAATTACAGCCTTTATTACGATTTAGTGTTCGATAAAGTGCGGTCAGGTGGCATCATTTTGGCTGATAATGTGCTGTGGAGTGGGAAAGTGGTGCCCGCCGGGCGTCCGGCTTCCCGTGCTATTGACAAGGACACGCAGGCGGTTCTGGATTTTAACCAGAAGGTGCAGCAGGATTCCCGCGCAGAAAACGTGTTGTTGCCCGTACGTGATGGATTGATGATGATTTACAAACAGTAACGCTGTATGAAAAACCTATTTTTAGCGATTTTTTTATCGTTCGTAACTACCTTAACCTTCCAGCAGGCTACTGCCCAAACGACACCGCAAGTCCCGGATCAGGTTCAATTTGCCGATATGACGGTTCGGTTTGACAACGGTGCCAAACGCATCATCCAGCAAGACATTAACGCGCTGATTTTATCCAATAAACGCTACTGGGAAGCGAAACTCGACCGGGTTGTGCTGTATTTCCCGGTGATTGAAGCGGCGCTTCTGGCCGAAGAAATCCCAACTGACTTTAAATACCTAGCGGTTCAGGAAAGCTCATTAACACCGGATGCCGTATCTGCTTCGACCGCCGTTGGCTACTGGCAGTTTAAAAAAGAAACCGCCACCGGGCTTGATATGCGCGTCGACGATGAGGTAGACGAGCGCAAGAGCATTGTGGCTTCCACGCGGGGAGCGGCCCGTTATCTCAAGCGCAGCAACGCCATTTACAACAACTGGGTTTCGTCGCTTTTTTCATACTATCTGGGTGCTACCGGCATCAGCAAGATCGTCCCGGCCGACTGGAACGCTGCCAAAGAGATTACACTCGACGAGCGTTCGGATCGGTACATGCTTCGCTTCTTCGCTCATAAAATCGCGCTGGATGGCACTTTACCCGCCTACCGCTCAACAAATACCATTGCTCTGGTTGAATATCCAAACGGAAACGGCAAAACAGTAGCGCAGATTTCAGGTGAATTGGGTGTTGATGAATACGAAATTCGCAAATACAACCGCTGGATTCTAGGCGATCAGATTCCAACGGATAAAGAATATGTGCTGGCCATTCCGACAACGAACGCTCAACTTGCGGGCGTACGTCAAAAATCGCAGCCACAGCAACGCGACGAGCTAACCGAGTTTAAAAAAGAAGCCCCTATTCTGGCCAAAAACGAAACGGGTTTTCCGGTTCTGCAAAAAGTGGCTTATCCCGCCGGAAAATCCAATGTAGTCCTTTATGAGATTAACGGTTTACCGGGTATTCAGGCTCAACGGGGCGACAATGCCGCTTCGCTGGCGCGTAAATCCAAAATTAGTCTGAGCAGCTTTCTGCGGTACAATGACATGGCAGAGCGCGGTCGGATTACGGAAGGTGAAGTTTATTACCTCGCCAAGAAAATGCGTAAAGCTACCGTTCCCTACCACACCGTTCGCACGGGGGAAACCAGCTTTACCATCTCGCAGATGTACGGACTTCGCCTGAAACGCCTGCTTAAATTTAACCGCATTGATCGCTCCGAACGGCTGCAAGTTGGTCGGGTGATGTGGCTGCGCGAAAAACGGCCTCGTAACCGGCCCGTCGAAATCATTAACGCTCCGACACCGGCCAATCAGCCAACGCGCCCGGTGGTCGCTCAAAATGACTGGGGAGGCGTTCCTGAAACGCCTAATCGCACGGCAAATAACACGATTCCAAAAAACGCTTCTGAGCGAAAAAAATACACCCCTAAATTGATGGATGGAGCTTCAACCAGTACAGCACCAGCTCCCCAGCCTCAACCAACCCGCTCCACGCCACCGGCCCCCGTAGCTCGGCCTACCGCACCCAAACCCAACGAAACTCTGGCTAGCAGCGGACCAGTTAACCGATCTACGACGTCTCCGGTAAGTACAAGTACAACCAGCAGCGGCGCCAATACGCAACGGGTAGTGATTATTCGTCCGTCCGGTGAGCAAGCATCCACTACAGAACCGACTCCTGTTGAGCAGCCTGTAGCCAGCCCGCCTACTACGTATGCCAACCGCACGACGACACCAACTAAAACGCAATCAACCAGCGTTGCTTCGGGCTGGGAAACGACCGCTACGCCCACAGGCACCAGCAGCGCGCCCATCACCCGACCCAGTGTAAGCTCGACTTCAACCGCTTCTGCTAACGCTGGCAATGCATCAACACCAACAACTAAGCCCACGGTCACAAGTCGCCCCTCTGTTTCGGGTACCACAAAGCATACCGTGGAAGCGGGTCAGACGTATTACAGTATCTCGCGGCTTTACAACGTAACCGTTGAGGAAGTACTGGCCTGGAATAATTTAACGCCGGATGATAAACTGTCGGTTGGACAGAAACTATCCATCAAAGGCGCTGGTGAGCCGGTTGAGGTAGCTCCGGTAGCTACCAAAACGGTTTCGACGCCGGCGAAAACTACCCCTAGCCGCACCAGCATTGGGGAAGATATTCTCTACCACACCGTTCAGAAAGGCGAAACCATGTTCCGTATTTCGAAGCAATACGGCGTTACGGTGGATCAGATTCGGGGATGGAACGAATTGTCGGATATAGGAGTTAAAGAAGGTCAACGAATTAAGATCATTAAATAGCAATGATTCTCATTGAGGATACCGTAATTAGTGATGATGTAGCAGACAAGTTTTTTGTCTGCAATCTGGAAAAATGCAAGGGAGCCTGTTGTGTGGAGGGAGATTTAGGCGCTCCGCTGGAAGCATCAGAATTACCCGTCTTAGACGAGATTTTCCCGAAGATAAAGCCTTATCTGACCCCTGAGGGAATCAAGGCTATTGAGGAGAAAGGCTGCTACGAACAGGATTGGGAAGGCGATTACGTAACGCCAACCATTGAGGGTCGGGAGTGCGCCTATGCGCTCTACGATGAGCGGGGCGTTTTGAAATGCGGTATCGAACAAGCTTACAACGACGGCGTGGTTGATTTCAAAAAACCAATCTCCTGCCATCTTTATCCCATTCGAATTACCAAATACGAACACTACCACGCCCTGAATTACGACCGCTGGCACATTTGCAGCCCTGCCTGCGATTTAGGGAAGAATCTGGGTGTACCTGTGTATAAATTCCTGAAAGATCCTTTAATCCGGGCTTTCGGTGATGATTGGTATAAGCAACTGGAGCGCGAAATCGAAGAGAAGTAATCTTTTGGCCCAAAAACGCGATTATTTTGAGGATGTTTACGCGGTTGTCCGGTTGATTCCGGCCGGCCGCGTAACAACTTACGGGGCCATCGCCCGGTATCTAAGTCTGCGCGCGGGCGCTCGCATGGTCGGCTGGGCGATGAACTCTTCCCACGGACACGATGTTCCTGCTCACCGCGTTGTCAACCGAATTGGCGTTTTGTCAGGAAAGCATTTTTTCGGTAGCTCGACCGCCATGCAGGAGCTGCTTGAACAAGAAGGCATTGCGGTAAACAACGACCAGGTGCAGGATTTTGACCGCTTTTTCTGGGACCCTTTTACCGAACTATCTTAACCCGTTACTTTATACGCAGGGAACTTGTAGAAAACACGTTTGAATACTAACGGCAAGGTGGTTATAATCGTCCATCAGATGCGGCTTCTGCAAGTAACTATTGGCTCCTTTTTTATAAGCCTTCTGTACCTGATCGCCTTCAATGGAAGTCGACAGCATGATAACTGGAATATGCTTTAATGCAGAATTGCTCTTAACGATCTGGAGTACCTCAAAGCCGCCGATCCGATGCATGTTCACATCCAGAATAATAAGGCTACAATTTTTGGCAACGTCGCGCAACTGACTTTCCTGTTTCAGGCTGTCTAAAAACTGTTCGCCATCTTCAAATTCGACAAACTCATGCTGGCTACCAATGTTCTGAAATGCCTTGGCAAGAAACTGGCGGTCATCTTCGTCATCATCAATTAAAGCAACGTAAAGCTTTCGCTTCAACGCTGTGGAGTCGTTGAGTATAGTAGTAAAACGCATAGGATATAGTTACGGCAAATCAATAGTGCTCCAAATCGTAAGTAAATATACCTAAATCATATAAATTTACTGCTATTATTTAGTTTTTAGCTAGTTTATAATTGGACAAATTAAAGAGTGCATTTTCCGCCGTCTTAATTTATTACAGCTTTTCAATATAGCTTTTTCCGCCCAAATAACGCATCTGGCGGGTAATTTGCCGAGTACGCTTTTGTGTGTACGCCGAAGGATTCTGAATGGAAAACAACCGTGGATTCGGCAAAACCGACGCTATCCGGGCCGCTTCCGTCCGCGAAAGAGTAGCCGCCGAGTGGCCATAAAAACGCGTTGCAGCAGCCTCCGCCCCGAAAGTCATGTTGCCCATTTCGGCCACATTTAAGTAAACTTCCAGAATGCGCTCTTTCCCCCAAATTAACTCAATCAGGACCGTGAAATAAACCTCCAGCCCTTTCCGTACGTAACTACGGCCATTCCACAAAAACACATTTTTAGCTACCTGCTGCGAAATGGTACTGGCACCGCGCGGGCGCTTTCGCTTTTTGCTGTCCTTTATGGCATCCTGTATTTCGTCAAAGTCAAAACCCCAATGGCTTGGAAAATTCTGATCTTCGGAAGACACAACTGCCAACGCTACTTCTTTGGAAAGTTTATCGTAAGACCGCCATTCTTTGTAAATCTTGCTGGGTTTGCCATCGCTAATGGCCTCAATTTTTCGGCTAATGACGAGGGGAGTAAACCAGACGGGTACGTATTTAAGCACGACAACCCAGCCAATAGAGATTAAAAAGGCGTAGAAAAACAGTTTTAGAAAGCCCCAGTAAAAACGCGCAAAGGTAGGTTGGCTGAGTAAAAAATGCTCCCAACGACCCGTTTTACTGCTTTTCATAATTGGCTGACCCGACTGGTAAGTCCGATTAGCTGACGATGGCTGCGAGGTATTACGAAACGTATTGGCAGGACGATTCTGACTCATGGGTAATTAATTCACGACACGAAAATGGCTAAAAATCGGGAGTATTAACTAACAGACGAATCAAAAAGGCCTTTTACTCCTCAATAAATAATTCAGCGGCCACCCGGTCGGCAAACAGTTTTCCAGCTGTGGTTAACAGCAATTGATTATCCTTCAACATAAGCCATCCTTTTTGCTGGAGACTCGCAATTTCCTTTTGTTGCTGCTGCGCAAAATCGGCATTTAACAACTGATTCAACTCCGCAACCTGACACCCCCATTTTGTACGCAAACCCGTCAGCAAGTATTCATTTACCTGATCGGCAACGGTCAGTATTTCCCGATCACAAGGTAACTCGCCTTGGTCAAGCGCCCGAAGATAGCGAGCGTTGTTGGCGATGTTGTATTGCCGACTCGATCCATTGTAAGAATGCGCACTGGGACCGATGCCCAGGTAAGATCTTCTTTTCCAATAACTGCTGTTGTGCCGCGCTTCCCAGCCTGGTTTTGCAAAATTGGAAATTTCGTAATGCTCATACCCGTTCGTGGTCAAGGCATCGACCAGCATGGTAAACTCTTCGGCGGCAAAGGAATCCTCGGGAACCTGCAAGCGCCCTTTCTGCTGCCAGCGCCCAAAAGCCGTATCCGGCTCGATGGTCAGGCAGTAGGATGAAATATGCGGGATATTCAGTTGAATTGCTTTTTCGAGGTTACGCTGCCAAATGTCGTGATCAGGAGCCGGAACGCCGTAAATCAAGTCAATGGTTAGGTTATCAAATCCAGCATCCTGGGCCAACCGCACGCAAGATTCAGCCTCAGTAGCCGAATGCGCCCGGTTCATAAAACGAAGATGGGGCTCATGAAATGACTGGATGCCGATACTCAGCCGGTTGACGTACTGCCGCAGCATTGATAACTGACTTGGCTGCAAATCGTCCGGATTAGCCTCCAACGTTATTTCGGCCCCGGCCTTTACCGAGAAAAAGCGGTGAATCGTTTCAAAAATCTGGGCCAATTCCTTTTCCGTCAAGAGCGAAGGCGTACCACCACCGAAGTAAATCGTTTCCAGTTGGTTAGTACCCAAGTAATCCTTCTGCAAAGTAAGTTCTTTACATAAAGCATCGACGAGTACTGGTTTCTGTTTCAGACTTGTACTGAAGTGGAAATCACAATAATGACAGGCTTGTTTACAAAAAGGAATGTGAAGGTACAGATGCATTAAAGCGGCTTTTCGAGAACTATCACGATAACACCATCGGCATTGGTTAGCGTTCCAATGATGTTAAAGCCATGCCGCAGGTTCAGAATAAGCATGTCGCGCCATTGGTTGCGCGTTTGGGTACGAATAGTCTGGAAAGCTTTCTGACGGCACCAGTCATGTTGCTGCCGCATCAGATTTTCGGCAATACCCTGCCGACGGTAGTTCGGGTTGACGCAACCCAGCCAACTGTAGAAATGGCCTTTCTTACGCAGGTAACCCATTTTATAACCAACTACTTGCTCTCCGTCTAAAGCAACGCAGGTCAGTAAATTGCGGGAATACTGCTCGTGAGTTTCCGCCTGGACGTCGGCGCGGCTCTGGCCTGAAAAAACCAATTCGTGCAGATCGAGCAAAGAGGCTTCCAGCGAGTCAGGCAACTCCCCTTCTATCAACTCATAGCGGATGGCCATGCGTTATTGCTTACTTTTTAGGGCAGCTTTTGCAGTGCTTGCCTTTTTTCTTGTATTTCTCGCAGCATTTTTTCAGAACGCAGCACGATTCACTCATGAAAGGATTGTCGCCGAATACTTTTCCAGCCTCGCTAAATGGTGTTAGGTCAAATTCTTTTTCTACAACCAGGTTCATCCTATATTATTTATTGAGGCTACAAAGATAAACCTTGTTTAGACTTATTCAAAATAGTTTTCGTTCATGCGTTTCCATCGGCAAAAGTATACCCAAAAAAAAGCCCCAAACGTATTTGTTTCGGGGCTTTTTATCTACTATTAATTTTTTAAACTTCTATTTCTCCAGTCATGTACAAACGCACCTGCCCGGCGATCTCCACCCGATCTTCTTTCAGCGAGCATTTGAGGTAGCCTCCTCGTTTGGAAACCTGCTTCGCAATCAACTCGTTTTTCCCCAGACGCTCGGCCCAGAAAGGAGTCAATGTGGTATGGGCGGAACCTGTCACCGGATCTTCGTTAACTCCTGATTGAGGAGCAAAGAAACGCGACACAAAATCAACATCATCGCCGGGGGCCGTTACGATGACCCCTCTAGCTGGTACCGTCGATAACTCAGCCAAATCAGGATCGAGATCAAGGATTTGCTGCTGATTTTCGTAAACAAGTAAGTAATCAGACTTTCCTTTGTACAATTCTATTGGTTTAATATTCAGACTTGTACTAAGCGCCGGGGGTTGTACACTGGTGTGAATGCTATCAGCCGGAAAATCCAGTATCAGCCAATCGGCCTCCCGCCGAACCCGCAAAATACCGCTTCGCGAATCGAGATCAATACTCTCTTCATCCGTGGCTTTTTCCAGGAAAAAAATAACATACGCCGTGGCTAATGTGGCGTGTCCGCAAAGATCAACCTCTACTTCAGGCGTAAACCAACGAATATGGTAGCCATTTTCGGTCTTTACATAAAATGCCGTTTCGGGCAGATTATTCTCACAGGCAATGTTTTGCATGGTTTCGTCAGGCAGCCACTCTTCCAGCGGACAGACAGCAGCCGGATTTCCTCCAAACAATCGGTCAGTAAAAGCATCTAATTGATACAAACGAAGTGCCATACTTGCAGCAGATCAAGGTCAGTTAATGAACAGTCGGGTTAGGTTTTCTTTTTTGAAATCCAGCAAAGATGCAATTTTATAATCAGCAATATCAAATTTTGGCTCATTAAACTCATAATCTGCCGGAACGGCCACCGTCACCATTCCTGCCGCGTGAGCCGATTTGAGTCCGCTGCCCGAATCTTCAAAGGCTAAACAGTTTTGCGGTTCTATCCCCAGTTGGCGCGCTGTTCCCAGATATACATCCGGATGCGGTTTGTTGCGTTTCTCCAGCGTTGCCGAATGCCATAACTGGAAATAAGATCGAATGTCAAGCCGATCCAGTACCGCCTCGATCAGGTGCATGGGCGAAGCCGAAGCCACAGCCATCAAAATAGTATGTTCACGGAATAAATCCAGAATGGCCGGAACTCCGGGCATGGCCTTGGCATGTTGTCCAATGCGCTCATAGGCCTTCAGGTGAATTTCTTCGCCTACTTCTTCGGGGGGGCGCGCTGTCCAGGGATGGCGCTCGAACCAGTAACGCACCACGGCGTCAATAGGCAGGCCCGTTGTCTGTTTGCACATATCCTCCGTTAGTTCCAGGCCAACCGTTCGAAAAACTTCTATTTCTACATGCCGCCAGTGTGGCTCAGAATCGACCAATAGGCCGTCCATATCGAATAATGCAGCTTGTATTGGCATAAATTAGTAGCGTTTTCAGTGAATTCCTCACTGCCTCTTCATTAAACGTCGGCCTTGCGGAATGGTTTGACATCAATACGATCCCAGACCTTTCCGACTACGTAAGGGTCACTTTGTAACCAGTTATTTAAATTTTCTTCGGAATCAAACTCAACCAGCATCATGGAGCCGATCATTTTACCGGTTTCATCCAGTAAAGCACCACCCAAAATAAAGTGCCCATCTGCTTTTAGTTGGCGAGCGCGCTCAAAATGCGCAGGACGCGCAGCCAGACGACGGTCGTAGGCCTGTTCATCTGTGAAATCGTAAGCGTGAACTACGTATTGCATAAATATGAATATAAACCAAAAGGGTTGCCAATCTAGCCCTTTCTGCGCGGAATTAACTATATTTTTTCGGTTTTCTATCTAAATTTAAGGGTTCAGAATGTACATCAACAATCCTTATCAATGAAACAAGTTTTAGTTGGACTAAGCTGGTTAATTGCTCTTGGCGCTGTCGCTCAGGCGCCATCAACTTCCAGCCAGAATAAACCTGTGCTTACCGTCGAGAAAATTATGCAGGATCCCAAGGGCTGGATTGGCACCTCACCGTCGGGTGTTTCCTGGTCTGAAGATTCCAAAACGATTTATTTTGACTGGAATCCCACCAAAGCAAAGGGCGATTCTTTATACAAAGTGGTTCTAGCGAGCGACCGGAAACCCGTTAAAGTAGCGCCCACCGAGCGGCGTGTCCTGCCCGGAACTGGTACTTACAACCCAACCAAAACGCTTAAATTATACGAACTGAACGGCGACATTTTTCTGCTCGACTGCCGGACTTACAAAAGCCGCCGCCTCACCAATACGGTCGAAAATGAAAGCCGTCCGGCTTTTAGCGGCGATCAGCAATCCATAATTTTTACCCGAAGCAACAACCTTTTCTCGTTTTCGCTGGCAACGGGCGAAGTAACCCAGATTACTCAATTTGACCTAGGCAACAAAAAAACCGAAGCCAAACCCAACGATCAGGAAGCCTGGCTAAAACGCGATCAGTTGGCGATGTTTGATATTCTGAAAGAGCGAAAAGACAAAAAAGATGAAGGTGCTAAAATTAGAAAAGCCGATCAGCCTAGGCGTCCTAAACTATTTTACACGGAAGGCAAGTCTGTTTCAAACGCTGTTCTCAGCCCGGATGGCCGCTATGTTACCTTCACGCTAACCAAAGCAGCAACAGGAGCAAAATCGACCGCCGTTCCTAGTTACGTTACGGAATCGGGCTTTACGGAAGACCTTCCCGCCCGGACAAAAGCGGGTGCGCCCGGAGCTTCTTACGAATTTTTCGTGTATGATATTCAGCGCGATACCATTCAGGCGGTATCTGTAAAAGACGTTCCCGGCATCCCTACCTTACCGGAATACCTGAAAGATTACGCAAAGCCAAACGCAAAAGACACGGCAAAAGCAAAAAAGCCGGAGAATCGGAAGGTGATTTACAGCGGTCCGGTCTGGTCGCAGGACAGCAGATATGCGGTGGTGGTGCTGCGCTCCCTGGATAGCAAAGACCGGTGGATTATGCAGCTCGATCCCGCAACCAGCGCGTTAAAGCTCCTCGACCGCCAGCACGATGAAGCCTGGATTGGCGGCCCCGGCATGGGCTTTGCCCAATCGGTGGGAACCATGGGCTTTCTGGCGGATAACCAAACCCTATACTTTCAGTCGGAAGCTGATGGGTATTCACACCTGTATACGGTCAACGTCGCCAGCGGAGAGAAAAAGCAACTGACCAAAGGAAAGTTTGAAGTTCAACAAGTTGAAATATCCAAGGACAAGAAATATTTTTACCTGTCTACCAACGAAGTACACCCCGGCGAACAGCATTTTTACCGCATGGCCGTTACGGGTGGTGATCGCCTTCGCCTAACTTCCCTGACCGGTGCCAATGATGTGTACCTTTCTCCCGACGAGACCAAGCTGGCCATTCGTTATTCCTACAGCAACCGTCCCTGGGAGCTTTTCTTACAGGAACTGAAGTTCGACAAAAAAGGCGGCCTTGTCGCACCAACGCCCGGTGGTTTAGTCAGTGTATCAACGTCTTTATCGACCCAGCTTCCTGCCGTGGCGGGACTGAGCCAACTTACCAGTTCACTAACCGATGAATTCAAAGCGTACCCCTGGCGCGATCCGGCGGTCGTCACTATTCCTGCCCGCGATGGACAAACCATCTACGGACGGCTTTACAAACCCCAGAATTTTAACGGCAAAACGGTCATTTTTGTCCACGGAGCGGGTTATCTGCAAAATGCGCACAAATGGTGGAGCCAGTATTTCCGGGAATACATGTTCCATAACCTACTGGTAGACAAAGGCTATACCGTTCTGGATATTGATTACCGGGCGAGTGCGGGCTATGGCCGCGACTGGCGAACGGGTATCTACCGCTACATGGGCGACAAAGACCTTACCGACCACGTTGATGCTGTGCAGTGGCTGGTCAAAAACCACGGAATTGACGCCAAGCGCGTAGGCCTTTACGGAGGTTCTTACGGCGGGTTCATTACGTTGATGGCCATGTTCACTGCGCCCGATGTATTTGCGGCGGGGGCGGCTTTACGGCCCGTTACCGACTGGGCAGCTTACAACCATCCTTACACGTTTAATATTCTGAACGATCCGCAGACGGACTCCCTGGCTTATCGCCGCAGCTCGCCCATTTACCACGCGGCGGGCCTGAAAGGTCACCTGTTGATTTGCCACGGCATGATTGATGTCAATGTGCATTATCAGGATGTTGTTCGGTTGTCCCAGCGACTCATTGAGCTTCGCAAAGAAAACTGGGAACTGGCCTCTTACCCCATGGAAGACCACGGTTTTGTGGAACCAACCAGCTGGATGGATGAATACAAACGAATCCTGAAGCTGTTTGACGAAAAGCTCTAATACTATGAGGGTTAGTTCTTTTACCAAATAAGTACAAAAATATACTAGAACTAACCCTTGCAACGTATTGTTATTAAACTAGGCGTATACAGTCCAATTGATTTGACTGGTGCGCCTTTTTCTTGCCATTTATTCCATCTCAATCGTTGTAAAATCCTATGTTTATTAACCGTAAAGATTTTCTGCTGTCATTGCTGGTGTCTACGACAACAGTTGCAACGGGTTTTATGACAAGCAGTTGCTCTAAAGATCCTGATCCTATCGAGAATAAATATTTAGTTAGTGCCACCGAAATTCGTTCACTTACGCTTAAACAGCTAGCCACTCAGGTACAGGCGATTAATCCTGGTCTGGCCTTTCTGGTACGCAATGAGGTAAAGGTCTACAAAATAACGTACAACACGCAGCTTCCTGATGGCACGCCTACGCTGGCCTCGGGCGCCCTTTTGGTGCCGAATGCGACTAGTCCGGTGCCTATGATTAGCCAGCAGCACGCCACCATTCGCAGTGAGGCCGATGCGCCGTCGAATTTTGGTCCTGGCAGCGATGCCTATTCTTTTGGCTCTTTGTTCGCCTCATTAGGCTATATCATTTCGTGTCCTGATTACATCGGTTATGGCGAAGCAAAATCCCAACCGCATCCCTACGAACACCGGGAAAGCCTGGCAAGTGCTTCTTTGGACATGCTCCGGGCCGCCCGTGAATTTGTGGCGCAGAATGGCGTTAAATGGAACAACAAAGTGTTCTTAACCGGCTACTCAGAGGGCGGTTTTGCTGCCATGTCGCTCTTGAAAAAACTGGAGGAAGAACATCCCAACGAGTTTACTATTGCCGGTGCCAGCCTTGGTTCGGGAGCTTACGACAAATCCGGCTTTCTTACACGCATTATCAATACGCCATCCAGTGGTATCGCAGCGTACAATCAACTTTATCTTTGGGTATTACTGACTTATAACAATATCT
The DNA here is from genome assembly GCF_021484805.1 of Tellurirhabdus bombi. Taxonomy (NCBI): domain Bacteria; kingdom Pseudomonadati; phylum Bacteroidota; class Cytophagia; order Cytophagales; family Spirosomataceae; genus Larkinella; species Larkinella bombi. Next base: position 663,297 of record NZ_CP090557.1, read on the forward strand.
ATAAGCTCAATCGCCCCATGACGGATTACTTCAAAGAACCGTACGCTACCCAGATCGCGGCCCAGAAAGAGCTAGCAAACATCAATGTTAGTCTTCACCAGACTTTTACGGATAGCTTTAAACAGGCCATTACGAACGGAACGGACAAAGCCTTTCTGGACGCCATTGCGGACAATAATGTATACGACTGGAAGCCTAAAACCCCAATTCGTCTGTATCATGGAAATGCCGATGACCTGGTGCTTTACTTTAATTCGCAGAACGCGTATGACGCCATGAAGAAGCGCGGAGCTACTAATGTTCAGTTGTATCCACTGGAAGGCAAGAACCATGCAACGGCTATAATTGACTATCTGTTAGGGACGTACGAACTCGTTTCTACGACTTTATAAGGTACAAAAATCCTTTTTCGGGGGTGGTTTTAACATTTTTACTGTGACTTGGTTATAGGATAGACGTCATTAATCTGAAATTATACCAACTGAGATAACAGTCATGAAAAAATTCATCCTGGCCGCCTTTATGGCCGCCTTTACCGTTGCAGCATACGCGCAGGACGTAAAACAAGAAGCTAAAGAAACCGCTCGTCAGGCTGGCCAAACTGCAGACGCAGCCGGTGACAAAATAGGCCGTGAAGCCCGCAAGGCTGCCCGCAAAACAGACCGCGCCGCCGACCGCGTTGGCGATGACGCCCGCGAAGCCGGACAGGAGCTGAAAAAAGAAGCTCGTAAGTCTAAAAAAGACGTGGAAAGAGGACTTGACAAAGCGGGCGACAAAGCCAGCGAAGCCGGACAGGAGTTAAAAAAAGAAGCCCGGAAATCAAAGAATGATGTGAAAGAAGGGACGGATAAAGCGCTAAATAAAACAGAGCGCAAACTGAAAAAGGCCGAAGACAATTTGCGTGAGAATTAATCCTCCCGTTCATAAATGAAAAAGCGGGGCTGTTACAGCAGCCCCGCTTTTTCATTTTACGCCGGTTAACTGCCGGATGGTAGAAACCTCCTCCGGCTTGTAAGGTTGCCCATCCTCGCGGAAAATATCGTGAAACCACAAAGGCGGCTCTGCCGTGTAGGTTTTCTGCCACGAATCCCAAGGGTAAATGGTATTGGTTTTGCCCGCGACAAATCCCCAGTTCATCATACCCACTTTTGCACTTTTTGCGGCGGGCAACACTGCCTGAAACGTACTTCCCGTCGGACGTGCCATGTACTCCGTACAGATTATAGGTCGATCAAAAGTGGTGAGCTGGCCCATGCGCGTTTTGAAATCTTCAATTGGCCCGTAATTGTGGAAAGTAATAATGTCAGAATTAGTGAAAAGAAAACGATTCATTTCGTTCATCTGATCCACCGATTTCCAGTCGCCATACCAGGGAGCTGACGTAATGGGCTGAGACGGTTTGGCTTCGCGCGCCCATCCGAACGCTTCTTTTACCAGCTGTGCGCCTAATTCTCCTTTATTGGGTAGCTCTGTCTTTAGTTCTCCGTTCTTCCCGTAGCTATTGGCGTTGTCGTTGTCGGGTTCATTAACGATGTCCCAAGCTAAAATTCGCTTGTCGTTGCGGAAAGAACTAACCACATCTTTTACATAATCGCGCAGGTAATTCCACTGGCTGTGATCGGCCAGTATTTCTGCACCGGGGCTTTGCACCCAACCTGAATTATGACGGCCCGGTTGCGGCTCCCGCTGCTTGCCAATTTTAGGCTTCGGATCCCAGCAGGAATCAAATAAAACCAGCATAGGTCGGATGCCCTGTTTTTGACAAATACCCAGAAATTGATCCAACCGCTTTTTGAACCCTTCGGGGTCTTGCTTCCAGGCCAGATCGTGCAGGAAAATCCGCATGGTGTTCATGCCCAGGCCTTTTGCCCAGCCTAATTCTTTCTCAATTGTTTGCGGGTCAAAACTTTCCGCCTGCCACATCTCCAACTGATTGATGGCATTGGCTGGGGTATAATTAGCTCCAACCAGCCAGGCTTGCTTTTTATACCATTTATTTGCCTTCTTCGTTGTCCATTGCTGCGCCATTGCCGGCACTGCCAAGACAAGCCATACAACCAGACAAGCTGCTGCCTGAATAAACTTTCTTTTTTGCTGCATTGAGTAAAAGGAGGGTTCAGGAGGAAAGGCGAACCCTCCCTCCTGTCCTATTTATTTCTTGGTTGAGAACTGGTAAATGGTTGTTGTTTTGTACGTCTGTCCCGGCTTTAACACCGTAGATGGGAAGCTTGCCTGATTCGGTGAATCCGGGAAGTGCTGCGTTTCCAGACAGAAAGCGTTTCGTTTTTCGTAAGCCTGACCTATTTTTCCTTTATTCTTGCCATTCAGGAAGTTACCACCGTAAAACTGAACGCCCGGCTCCGTTGTCAACACCTCCATAACAATGCCTGTTTTAGGACTTTCTACCGTCGCAATTTTGCGCGGAGCCGTTGTTTGGCCACCATTCAGGACGAAATTGTGGTCGTAACCCCCGCCCGCTTTAATCTGCGGATGGTCAGCGTCGGCGCGTGTTCCAATGGCGGTTGGCTTGCGAAAATCAAAGGGTGTATTTTCGACAGGCGCCAACTCTCCGGTTGGGATTAAGGTTTCATCAACGGGCGTATAGCGGTCCGCATTGATCGTCAACAGGTGATCAGCGATTGGGCCAGAGCCTTCGCCATTCAGGTTGAAATACGAGTGATTGGTTAAATTAACAACCGTACTTTTATCCGTAGTTGCTTCGTAATCAATCTTGATGGCGTTGTCATCAGTCAGGGTGTAAACCACTTTGGTCGTTAGTGTACCCGGATAGCCTTCCTCACCGTCTTTCGACACATACGTCAATTCAACCGTTTTAGGATCAATCTGCTTGGCGTCCCAGACTTTGGTGTTAAAGCCTTTTTTGCCACCGTGCAAAGAGTTTGGCCCGTTGTTAACCGGCAGCGTGTATTCTTTCCCATCAAGCGTAAATTTGCCTTTGGCAATCCGGTTGCCGTAACGCCCGATCAGGGAGCCAAAAAAGTCCTCACTATTAGACAGATATTCGTCTACACTGTTATAACCCAGATTTACGTCCACAGACTGGCCGTCTTTATCCGGCACAATCAGGCTCACAATCCGCCCACCGTAGTTAGTAATAGCAACCTGTACGCCTTTGTCATTTTTTAACGTGTACAAATCGGTTTTCTTACCATCCAGTTCTTTCTGAAACTTCGCCTGATCCGGCAAATTGCTGCTTGTTGTGTTGGTCATGGTTGTGTCTGACGTTGTGGAAGATTCCTCCTGCTTCTGGCTTTGATTACAAGCGGCCAATAGCCCAATCAGGGCAGCAGAGATGATAATTCGTTTCATGAATAAAGAAAAGGTTATGGTTAAGTGTGATTCAAAGTCCCAATTTCTTGGGTTCAATTCCAGTTTCTTTAGCCGACATGCGGAAAATTTCCAGTATTTCCTGGTAGCTAAACAGCCGCCCCTCAAGGTAGCTCTGCTCTTCCGGATCGGCAAAAGCTTGTTTTTCCCGCAAATCGCGGATGTTGGCATGAACGGTAATCATGACATCGTGAAAAAACTCAGAAAACTGCATTTCATTCATATTGGTCTTTAAATATTTCTTTCTGTTAAGCCACTTTTAACAGACTTGTGCTGATTATTCGTTTACCGCAACGTTCTAGCAGACCAGAAAATTAAGGGCAGTTAGCCCGCTTAGGCAAACTTTGAATCAGCGTTTGTGTTATAAAAATGAGCGGCTTAACAGTCACTACTAAAAATTGTGCGCTTTGATCCGTTTGCAAGTTAGTGATTCACGGAAAAACTATGTTCACTCAATTACTAATTCCATTTTTCACGCAGTATCTTTGAGCATGAGCAAAACAGTATCGGTGCTTCTGTTTGGCATCACCCGCGAGATTGTAGGCACATCTTCCCTGGCAACTGCCATTCCGCCATCGGGCGAGATTGGTGACCTGCTAGACACCCTCAGAGAACGCTATCCTGCCCTGAGCGGATTGCGGTCCCTGCTGGTCGCCGTCAACGGTGAGTATGCCGAGTTAAACACGAAAATTACGCCAAAAGACGAAATCGCCCTGATTCCTCCCGTTAGTGGAGGATAGTTACTTTAACATGCCGTATTCGCCACCCCATTTAATCTATGGTTACCATTATCACTGATCCAATTGACATGAACTCAGCTTATCAGCACGTTGCTGCGGACGAGGCTGGGGCGGTTGTTTTTTTCTTCGGAACAGTACGGAATAATACGCAGAAACGCGCCGTTGAGCGCCTCGAATACGAATCGTACGACGCCATGGCGATTCGGAAAATGCAGGAGATTGTTGACCAGGCCTGTCAGCAATGGAATGTTCAACGCTACGCCGTAATCCACCGCAAAGGCAATCTCCAGATTGGCGACATGGCGGTTCTGGTGGGTGTCTCAACGCCGCATCGCGCCGACGCTTTTGACGCAGCCCGCTACATCATCGACACGCTGAAAAAGGAAGTGCCCATCTGGAAGAAAGAGGTTTTTGAGGATGGCGAAGTCTGGGTTGATGCCCATCCCTGACGGATTTGTATTTGCCAAAGAGCGTTTTATGGCTGGTCTTGATTTAAAACATATTCGGCCACAATCGGGTAATGATCTGAATATTTGACACTATCGACGGTGGTATAATTAATTGCTTTCAGGCTGCTGTCATCATAAAACTGATTGTCGATGCGAATAAAACCCGGCGGCTTATGGTACGAGAAGCCAAAGCCCCTACCGGCGTCCTCAAATGCATTGTGAAGCAGCTGCCGCAAACGGCCATAGGTAACGCTGTAGGGTGTATCGTTAAAATCGCCGCCTACAATAACGGGATACGGACTTTCACGCACGAAATTTTCCAGAATATGAATTTGATCGCGTCTGAGAATAAACCCGTCTCGTAGCTTGCGAAGGATTCCTTTGGTTTCTGCCCGGACAACTGTCGCATCTTTTTTCTTCAGCAGTTTTCCTACCCGAATACCCATCGACTCCATGTGTACACTGAACACCCGCACGGTGTCGGTATGCGCCACAATATCGGCCCAGACGAGGCCATTGAAGCCGTTGTTTTCGCCTTCAAAGCTAAGTTCGCCGTGCTTGACAATGGGATAGCGGGAAAAAAGAGCAACACCAATGAAGCCATCTTCCCGCTGATTTTCTGGCGCATGAAGCAGCACCCGATGCGGATAGCCCGCTTTTTCCAATCGCTGAATGATGTCCCAGCTGGGTATGTTCTTATGGTTGAAAAACTCCTGAAAGCATTTCACATCGGATGGTTCCTGAATTACCCAATCCTGCATGGGCGTTTTTGCATCAGGCTTATCATCGTGTTTGTTCTCATACTCATTGAAACTCATAACATTGTAGCTCATCACGCGCAGCGTGTTCTGGGCTGCCAACGGCTGCGAGGCACTGTTAATACCCAAAGTACGGGGCCAGAAGGGAATCCCGAAGAGCAGCGTAACCAGGGGCAGAACGCTTCGGGCGGGTCGCTTGGTGACTAGCCAGAATACGAGAAACAGCACATTCATTCCCCAAGCTATCGGTAGGGAAATCATCAGCATACTGGCCGACCAGTGTTCGAGCGGCAGGTAATAGCACAAGTAATAAACCAGCAGTGTATAGAGAAACAGCAGAATATTCAGCGACCAGAGAATCGAACCAATAAAGCGCGCTACGGAGGCTACCAACCAGAATACAACTTTCATAAAAAACGCAGCAGATGAAGTTCTTTGCCGAACCGCCAGAAGGCATCAGTGAGATGGTTTCGCCGGCAAAGGTACGAAGCCTAACGTGCTTACCGTCTTTCGTTACCGATTATTAAAAAAAAGTACTCCCTTTAAGCATCTAATTGGAAAACAACGAAAAACCTCCTATCTTTGCGCAACTTACCAACAAATAGTTGTTGCTTGGGAAAGGGGGAAGTTATTCCCCTTTTTTGTTACTATACGGTATGGATGTTAAAGCCAAAGTAACCGAGTTACTTCAACCCTATCTGAACGAAGATCAGTTTTTTATCGTTGATATACAGGTATCTCCTTCTCGTAGCCGCTCGAAAATAACCGTTTTGCTGGATAGCGATACCGGAATCACCATTGATGAGTGCACTGAAATAAGTCGTCGGCTGGGAAGTCAACTGGAAGAATTAGATTTGTTTGACGGTGCCGCTTTCGTGTGGGAAGTTTCCTCACCGGGAATAGGTGAACCGTTAACGCTGCTGCGGCAGTACCGGAAAAACATTGGACGCGAAGTAACTGTTCTGTTAAACGACGGGCAAATCCGCAAAGGAACACTGGAAGACGCGAATGACGAACGCATCCTCATCACGGAAACGCCCGTAAAGAAACCGAAGAAAAAAGATCCACCCGCCAGTGGTCCGGTTGAAATACCGTTTACAGATATTAAAAAAACCACAATACAAGTGTCATTTAAGTAATTGATTGAAGTCTGAAGTTGAACAGAATACAACAACTTTGAGTCCCAATCAGGACTGCTTCAACCTCTATACTCATTGAAAGCTATGGATAGCGGAATATTAATTGAGTCGTTTTCCGACTTTGCCCGTTCGAAAAATATTGACCGACCGACGATGATCAAAATTCTGGAAGATGTCTTCCGGACGATGATTCGTAAAAAATTCGGCACGGACGAAAACTTCGACGTTATCATTAACGCCGAAAGTGGTGACCTTGAAATGTGGCGTACCCGTGAGATTGTTGATGATAACTCAGAGGATATCTGGGATTTCGATAAAATACCCCTGGCCGATGCGCACAAAATCCAACCGGATTTTGAAGTAGGGGAGCAAGTGGCTGAATTGGTCAAACTGGAAGATTTTGGACGGCGTGTCGTACAAACGGCCCGTCAGACGCTGATTCAGAAAGTAAAAGATTTAGAGAAGGAACTTCTTTACGAGAAATACAAAAACCAGGTTGGCGACCTGCTCAACGGGGAAGTTTACCAAATTCTGAAAAACGAAGTCATCCTGCATGACTCGGAAGAAAACGAATTAAGTCTGCCGAAGAACGAGCAAATTTCAAAAGACCGCTACCGCAAAGGCGAAACCATTAAAGCAGTAGTACACCGGGTAGAGATGATTAACGGTACGCCTAAAATCGTTCTGTCCCGTACTTCTCCTGTTTTCCTGGAGCGCCTGTTCGAGAATGAGATTCCGGAGATTTACGATGGACTCATCTCAATCCGTAAGATTGTTCGTGAGCCAGGTGAACGTGCCAAAGTAGCCGTTGAATCCTATGACGACCGCATTGACCCAGTTGGGGCGTGTGTGGGTATGAAAGGATCTCGTATACATAGCATTGTCCGTGAACTGGGCAACGAAAATATTGACGTTATTAACTATACCGAAAACTTTGAGCTATTGGTACAACGGGCGTTAAGTCCAGCCAAGATTAGCTCGATGCAGATCGACCGCGACGCGAAACGTGTTTCGGTGTTTCTGAAACCAGATCAGGTTTCTTTGGCGATCGGCAAAGGTGGCCAGAATATCAAGCTGGCTGGCCGGTTAGTAGGAATGGAAATTGACGTTTTCCGTGACGTAGAAGGTCAGGAAGACGACGAGGACATCGCTTTGTCGGAATTCAACGACGAAATCGATGATTGGATGATTGATGAACTCCGGCGGGTCGGTCTAGATACAGCCAAAAGTGTGTTGGCTCGTTCAAAAGATGAACTCGTGCGGATGACGGATTTGGAAGAAGATACCATTGAGGAGATCCTTTCCATTTTACGTCAGGAATTCGAGTAGAACATAGGATGTATGATCGCGATTTATTTCAACAAACTAGTTGATATGGCCTAAATCTTACATCACCATTTTTAAAAGCCTATTGAATATTCTAATCCATAAGTATGGCAGAAGATAAATCCATGCGCTTGAGCCAAGTGGCAAAAATTCTTAACGTTGGAATCGGCAGCGTTATTAAGGATCTTTCTGCCAAAGGGTTTAAAGTTGATATGAATCCCAATGCCAAAATCTCTTACAATCAGCTGGAGATTTTGTCAAAGGACCATAAAAATACCGAATTACTGAGTAAGGCTTCGGCGCCAGCGCCCAAGCCTGAGCCAGTTGCTGCGCCTGCGCCTGCACCGGTTGCCAAACCAACGCCAGCGCCACAGCCACCTGTTGCTCAACCAGCTCCCAAGCCTGTTGAACCACCTAAGCCGGTTCAGCCAACACCTGTATCTGTACCAGTAGCAAAAACGGAAGAGCCAGCGCCAAAACCCGTTGAGCCAGCTCCGGTTCAGGCACCAGCCCCAGCACCGAAGCCTGTTGAACCAGCTCCGATTGCCAAAGTTGAAACTCCGGCTCCCAAACCAGTGGAATCGCCAAAGCCTACTCCTCCTCCTGTAGCAGTGCAGCCAACGCCAGCACCCGCTCCAGCTCCGGAACCACAACCAAGTTCAAGTCCGGCGGCGGAAAAGCCAGCGGAACCTGCTTCTGCGAATGATTTACTTTCGCGTCCAGTTGTACAAGGTTTGAAGGTTCTGGGCAAGATTGATTTAAACCCGTCCAAGCCAGCTCAACCCCAGAATCGGGAAGGTGGACCACGCGATGGCAACCGCCCCAATCGGGAAGGTGGTCAGCGCGACAATCGTCCTAACCGGGATGGTGGACCGCGGGAGAATCGCAACGAAGGTGGACAGCGCCAGGGTGATGCTAATCGCGAAGGAAGACCCCGTGATGGTCGTAACGAGGGCCAAGGACAACGTGAAAATCGTCCGCAGGCACAACCTCAGCAACCCCGCGAGAACCGCCCGGTTGAAGCCCGGCAACAACCGCCTCGGGAAGAAGTAAAACCACCACAACCACCGCAACCAACATTTGAACCTGTTCAGGAGCCTGAACCAGAATTAATTCGGGCTCAGGGTGAGAAATTGCAGGGCTTGAAAGTACTTGGTACGATTGAGCTGCCTTCTGACCGGAACAAACGCGGAGGTGCTGGTACTAACGAAAGCCGCGACCGAGACAACCGTGAGAAGCGCAAGCGCAAACGGATGCGTGTCCCTGCTGCGGGCCAACCGCCTGTTCAGGGTCAGGGTAGTGCTCCACAAGGAGAACGCCAGGGTCAAGGTGGAGTTAACCGAGGTCCGGAAAACAGAACCCGTGATAATAACGCTAATCCGAACAATCGGAATCGCGATAATAATAACGCCAATACGCCCAATCGTCCACAAACTGGTACAAACCAAGGTCAAGGTACAGGTCAGAACCAGGGACAAGGCACTGCCAATAAAGCTCCTAACACGAATGTAGGAACAGGAGCTGGTAACAAAAATAAAGGCCGGGGACCCCGCGACCGTCGTGAGGAGCCTACGGAACGTGAAGTACGTGACTCCATCAAAGCCACCCAGGCTCGTATGAGCGGTGGTAAAGCGAACCGGGGTGCCGACCGTCGTCGTGATCGCCGTAGCGAACGCGCTGAGCGGGAACGCGAACGTTTGGAAGCGGAACAGGTAGAAGCAAAAATCCTGAAAGTAACCGAGTTCGTATCAGCCAATGACCTGGCATCGATGATGGATGTATCGGTCAACGAAGTAATTGGTACGTGTATGAGCCTGGGTATGTTCGTTTCGATCAACCAGCGCCTTGATGCAGAAGCCATTACGGTTATTGCCGATGAGTTTGGTTACGATATTCAGTTTGTATCGGCCGAAGACGAAATCGAAGCAGGTCTGGAAGAAGAAGCCGATGTGGAAGACGCTCTGGAACCGCGCGCGCCGATTGTGACCATCATGGGTCACGTTGACCACGGTAAAACGTCTTTGCTTGACTACATTCGTCGTACAAAAGTGGCAGCCGGTGAGGCCGGGGGGATTACGCAGCACATCGGTGCCTATAGCGTAGAAACCCACGATGGCCGGATGATTACGTTCCTGGATACACCGGGTCACGAGGCCTTTACCGCCATGCGTGCCCGTGGTGCCAAAGTTACGGACGTTGTTATCATCGTGATTGCTGCTGACGATAGCGTGATGCCACAAACGCGGGAGGCAATCAACCACGCCCAGGTAGCTGGTGTACCGATTGTCTTTGCCTTTAGTAAGGTGGACAAACCGGGAGCCAATACCGAGAAAATTCGGGAAGAACTTGCCCAGATGAATATGCTGGTTGAAGAATGGGGCGGTAAGTACCAAACACAGGAGATCTCATCGAAATCCGGTATGGGTATTAACGACCTACTCGACAAAGTTCTTCTGGAAGCTGAATTGCTTGAACTAAAAGCAAATCCAAATAAACGCGGTGTTGGTACCGTTATTGAAGCCTCACTGGATAAAGGTCGGGGTTACGTAACAACCATGCTCGTACAGAGTGGAACCCTGAAACAAGGAGATGTAGTCTTGGTTGGTGCGCACTTTGGTCGTATCCGTGCCATGACCGACGATATTGGCCAGCGTTTGAAAAGCGCCGGTCCGTCAACGCCGGTACAGATTCTGGGTCTCCCCGGTGCACCACAGGCAGGTGATCGCTTCAACGTAACTGAAACAGAACGGGAAGCTCGTGAAATAGCGAACAAACGGGAACAGTTACTGCGCGAACAAAACCTGCGTACTCGCAAGCACATTACGCTGGAAGAGATTGGTCGCCGGAAAGCGATTGGAAGCTTTAAAGAACTAAACGTAATTGTGAAAGGTGACGTGGATGGTTCGGTAGAAGCCCTTTCGGATTCACTCTTGAAACTGTCTACTGAAGAAGTTCAGGTGAACATCATCCAGAAGGCGGTTGGTCAGATTTCCGAATCCGACGTACTGTTAGCTTCTGCTTCTGATGCCATCGTGATTGGCTTCCAGGTTCGTCCGTCGGCAAACGCCCGTCGTCTGGCCGAGCAGGAACAGATCGAGATTCGCCTGTACTCGATTATTTACGATGCTATCAATGAAGTGAAGGATGCCATGGAAGGTCTCTTGGCTCCAACAACGGAAGAAGTCATTGTGGGTAATATTGATGTTCGCGAAGTCTTCAAAATCAGCAAAATCGGTACTGTTGCCGGTTGTATGGTTACAGAAGGGACGATCAAACGCAATAACAAAGTTCGGGTTATCCGCGACTTCATTGTGGTCCACACGGGTGAAATCAGTGCGCTCAAACGCTTCAAAGACGATGTCAATGAAGTGCGTAACGGCTACGAATGTGGTCTGAGCATTAAAAACTGGAATGACATCCAGGAAGGAGATACCATCGAAAGCTTCGAACTAAAAGAAGTGAAGCGGACTCTATAAGTTTTAATTCATCGGGTAGCTCTTTGTTACCCGATGCGTTTAAAGCGTTATTAAAAGTTACGAGTGAGCCGAACCTTCTTTTGGCTCACTTTTTTTGTGGTCTAATGGTTGATAATGTGGATGTAGAGAAGTGTAGTTGTTGTCATTCGCAGGAATTAGGTATACATAAAAGCTACTTTAGAAAACCTTTCTTCCGGCTAAAATTCCTTTTCTGACCCATTAAAACCGCCTTTCACGAAATTCCAACGCTAAGGCAATGAATCACACACGTAATTTGTTAGTATACTAAGCGTAAACCGCTAATTTTGCAGAAGTTTTTCCCAAGCAAGAAATCAATGATTAACCTTATCACTAAAGGAATTACCAAGCTATTCGGTACAAAGGCACAGCGGGACTTAAAAGAGTTATTTCCGTATGTGGAAAAAGTAAATACTGAATTTGCTAAACTGGCATCCCTTTCGAACGACGAATTACGGAACGTAACCCTCGAACTTAAAAAGACCATTGCTCAGGGATTACAGGACATTGATAATCAATTAGCTGATCTTACCCAGCAAGTTTCTGCCCAGCCTGAACTGGATGTAGATCAGAAACAGGTTATTTTTAGCCAAATTGATAAGCTGGAAGCTGACCGTAACAAAGAGCTGGAAAGAGTGTTGCTGGACATTCTTCCGCAGGGATTTGCAGTGGTTAAAGAAACAGCCCGACGCTTTACAGAAAATGACCAACTTGAAGTAACCGCTACCGAATTCGACCGTGAAATAGCGACTCGCAAACGGAATGTTGTTATCCAAGGCGATAAGGCCTATTGGGCCAATACCTGGGACGCCGCTGGCTCTCCCATCAAATGGAACATGGTGCACTACGATGTACAAATCATCGGTGGTACCGTACTCCACCAGGGTAAAATCTCGGAAATGGCAACCGGGGAAGGGAAAACGCTCGTGGCTTCGTTTCCTGCCTATTTGAACGCCATTGCCGGACGCGGTGTGCACATTGTTACCGTGAACGACTACCTGGCTAAACGTGACTCCGAGTGGATGGCTCCCCTATTTGAGTTCCACGGTCTTCGCGTTGACTGTATCGATAAATACCAGCCCAATTCACACGCCCGCAAACAGGCTTATCTAGCTGATATTACTTACGGAACAAACAACGAATTTGGTTTCGACTACCTGCGGGATAACATGGCGCGGAATACCGACGAACTGGTACAACGCAAGCACCATTATGCCATGGTCGATGAGGTTGACTCCGTACTGATTGACGACGCCCGGACACCTTTGATCATTTCTGGTCCGGTTCCCCGTGGTGACGAACAGGATTTTACTGAATTAAAACCACGCATTGCCCGCGTCGTAGAAGCCCAGCGTAAGTTGACGATGGATTTGCTGAACGAAGCGAAAAAGAAAATTGCGGCGGGTGATGAGAAAGAAGGCGGCGTTGCTCTGTTCCGGGCTCACCGTGGTTTTCCGAAATACAAACCGCTGATTAAATACCTTAGTGAAACCGGCATTCGGCAGGTGCTGCAAAAAACAGAGTCGATTTATCTGGCCGAAAACCAGAAGTTGATGCCCGAAGCCGATGCTCCGCTTTACTTCACCATTGACGAACGCCACAATAGCGTCGACCTAACGGAAAAAGGTATTGACTTTATTACGGGTTCCGGCGAAGATCCAAACTTCTTTATTCTGCCTGATTTATCGGTTGATCTAAGTGTTGCTGAAAAAGACAGTAACTATACTGAGCAGGAGAAAATTCTGGTTAAAGAGTCCATTATTCGGGATTATGCCGTAAAAACGCAGCGCATCAATACCGTCACGCAGCTCCTGAAAGCGTTCTCGCTGTTTGAATTGAACGTCGATTACGTGATCATGGACGGCAAGATCAAGATCGTCGATGAGCAGACAGGCCGGATTATGGAAGGACGTCGCTGGTCGGATGGTCTGCACCAGGCCGTTGAAGCTAAAGAAGGTGTTCGGGTTGAAGACGCAACGCAAACCTACGCTACGGTTACGCTGCAAAATTATTTCCGGATGTACCACAAATTAGCGGGTATGACGGGTACGGCTGAAACCGAAGCGGGTGAATTCTGGCAGATTTATAAATTGGATGTTGTCGTTATTCCAACGAACCGAAACATCGTTCGGAAGGATGAAGAAGATAAGGTTTACCGGTCTGTTCGGGAGAAATACAACGCCGTTGTTGACGAAATTGTAGCCCTCGTTGAGAAAGGCCGCCCTATTCTGGTTGGTACAACTTCGGTAGAAAACTCCGAAATTCTTAGCCGTTTGCTGACGTTGCGGAAAATTCCGCACCAGGTTTTGAACGCAAAGCACCACCAGCGCGAGGCCGAAATCGTAGCCGAAGCCGGAAAACCCGGAACGGTTACCATCGCCACCAACATGGCTGGTCGGGGAACGGATATTAAGCTAACCCCAGAATCGAAAACAGCCGGTGGTTTGGCAATTATCGGTACGGAACGCCACGAATCACGCCGCGTTGACCGGCAGTTGCGCGGTCGGGCTGGTCGTCAAGGAGACCCGGGAACCTCGCAGTTCTTCGTGTCGCTGGAAGATAGCCTGATGCGTTTGTTTGGTTCTGATCGCATTGCCAAAGTTATGGACCGGATGGGTCTGGAAGAAGGTGAAGTAATTCAGCATTCCATGATTACGAAGTCCATCGAACGGGCGCAGAAGAAGGTAGAAGAAAACAACTTTGGTGTTCGGAAACGTCTGCTTGAATACGATGACGTAATGAACTACCAACGCGAGGCTATTTACAAACGCCGCCGCAACGCCCTTTTCGGTGACCGTCTGGCTCTTGACATTGCCAACATCATGTTCGATGTCTGTGAAGATGTTGTCAACAACGCAGAAGGTAATTACGACGAGGTGCAGCTTCAGTTATTAACTACGCTGGGTCTCCAGACGCAGTTGAGCCGCGAAGAGTTCGCCAACTTGAAAAAGCCTGATGCAATCAATAAATTATACCAGGAGGCTGAAGCGCACTACCGTGACAAAAACGATGCGATTCGCCAGAAAACCAGCCCGGTACTAAAGTCTGTGTTGGCCGAGCGGGGCGCCGTTGTTCAGGATATTGTCGTTCCGTTTAGTGATGGTCTGCACGAACTGATGGTGGTGGCCAACTTGCGCCAGGCTATCGAAACCGAAGGCCGGACACTCATCACGGAAATGGAAAAAGCGGTGTCTTTGTCCGTTATTGACCAGGAGTGGAAAGAGCATTTGCGTGAGATGGACGATCTGAAACAGTCGGTTCAGAATGCTGTTTTCGAGCAAAAAGACCCCTTGCTGGTTTACAAATTTGAATCCGTCGAATTGTTCAAACGCTTCCTGTCGAAAGTAAATTTTGACACAATTAACTTCCTGGGCAAATCTGACATTCCGGTTGAAAACCACGGACCAGATGGTCAGGAAGAGCTGGAACAGGAGATCAAACAGGCGGCTGTTAGTGGCCCTCCGAAGCAGCAGCAACCAGAACTGCATACCAACAAGGAAGATCATGACGAACCCGTAGCCGGTGGTCCACAGGAATATGCGCGTAAAATGGCTTCCGCCGAAAAGCAAGCGCCAGTTCGCAACATTAAAGTGGCTAATCGCAACGAGCGGGTTAACGTTCAATATGCAGATGGTACCGTGAAGCGGGATGTCAAGTATAAAACCGTTGAAAACGATATCGAAAGTGGCCGTGCCATTTTGATCGAGTAAACTCGCCGCCAAGCGCTGCCAATAGCTAAAGCCTCTGTAATGCGTATCCGCTTGCCGGTTCAATTTACAGGGGCTTTAAAGCTCTGCCGGTATGCAATCCAAACAGCATTCTTTATCGTATTTCTAAATATTCGTTTTTTAGGCTTTGACCGGCTTGCTACCTTGACCCTTAATGATCGCTTTAGCTTCTTATATTGATCATACAAACCTTAAGCCTACTGCCACCGAAACCGATATTCGAAAGCTCTGCGGCGAAACCATTCAGCACCAGTTTAAAACCCTTTGCGTGGCTCCGCACTATGTCTCCTACGTGCGCGACATGCTGGAATTTTATCCGACAATTCCAATTTGCACAGTTATTGGATTTCCATTGGGTTATCAGACAACAGGTGTTAAATTGCTGGAAACTGAGCAGGCTATGGAAAATGGTGCCACGGAGATCGATGTAGTCATGAATTTGAGTGCGTTTAAGTCAATGGCTTATCAAACCGTCCAGCTAGAGATTCAAAAGTTATCGGAACTGGTTCATAGCCGCAATGGATTACTAAAAGTCATCATTGAAACGGCTTATCTCGATGGCCACGAGCTTCGCATTGCCTGCGAACTATGCGCCGAAGCCGAAACGGATTTTGTCAAAACGTCAACTGGTTTTGCGGCCAGCGGGGCCGATCTGGAGCAAGTGCGACTGATGCGTTCTTATCTGCCCGAATCGATTCAAATCAAGGCGTCGGGTGGTATTAAAGACCATACGCAGGCTTTAAACTTCATCGAGGCCGGGGCAACACGCATCGGCACTTCGTCGGGTGTTGCCATCATTGAAGAATCGGCCAAATGAGAAAAAAGCGCGTTCTGCACATCAGTACGGCTCACCGTCCTTATGATCCACGTATTGTGTATAAACAGTGTCCGTCGCTTGCAGAACGGTATGAAGTCTATTGCGCCATTCCTGACGCAGATGCTTCGGTTTCAGCCGATATTCACTTTATCAGGCTTCCATTTTTCAAACAGGTCATTTTAAGATTACTGATTACCTGTCCACTGATTGTTTTTAAGACCATCTGGCTTCGTCCGGCAATTATTCACATTTATGTTCCTGAATTTTTGCCCTTCGCATACCTGTACCGCTTGCTAGGCGCTTCTGTTGTTTACGAGGTACAGGAGAACCTTTTCAAGAAAATGCACCTCAAATCCTTTAATCGGGGATGGCTCCTGGAAAAGCCTTTTTATTGGCTGGATCATCTGGCCAGAAAGCACTTCTTCTTTGTTCTCACTGAACACGGCTATCTCAACACCTATACCAATCTTTCTAAGCCCTACGCTGTTGTTTACAACTATCCGCTGCTTTCTTTTCTGGAGCCTTATCGCAGACCCTATCGACAGGCCAGCGATCCGGTTGAGTTTTTTTACATCGGCTGGATTAGTTTTGAACGTTCGCTGGATACGATGCTGGAAGCCTTTGCCCTCCTGAAAGAGGATTACCCCCATTTTCGGTTTCATTTGTTTGGACGGCGGCTTTTTACGCAGGAAAGACTGGAAAGCGTACCGGCTTACCAAACGGTAAAGGATAACTTTATTTTTTACGATTACGCCGACCAGCGCCAGGCATTTTCCTACGCAGCGAAAGCCGTTGCCGGACTTGCCCTATTGAAGCCGCTGGGAGACTACCCTGAATCGTATACAACCAAGATGTTTGAGTACATGGCTTTGGGCTTGCCCGTTATTACCTCAGACTTTTTACTCTATCAGGACGTAGTCGAACGGCACGATTGCGGTTTTTGCCTAAACCCGTATAATGCAATTTTGCTCGCTGAAAAACTCCGTTATCTAATCGAAAATCCTGCGGCAGCCGAAGCCATGGGCCAAAGAGGGATTGAAGCAGCGAAAACCAACTATAATTGGGACATCGAAAAGAGAAAACTCATCAATCTTTACGAAATTATAGAACAATATTAGTATATTATGGTATTGTTCTAATTTTCAATACCATAGATTCTGGGAAATACTTAATTTCCCGTGATGGATTCGAGTATGCTCGTCTCCGGTCTTTAGTTTGTTATGCTATATATTCATGCAGTTAGCCATTACTTACCCAGTCAAGTGGTTGGTAATGAACATTTTACACAGCTCAATGGACTTTCGAGTGAGTGGATTATTGAACGGACTGGTATCAAGGAACGCCGAAAGGCCGGACCCGATGAAAATACAAATACCATGGCGCTGGAAGCGGTCCGTCGACTATTCGATGTTACCACAATCGAACCTTCCCAAATCGATTTAATCGTCGGAGCTACTTATACGCCCCACGACACAATTGTCACCCTTGCGCACGTTGTTCAGCATAATTTAGGGGTTCCCGATATTCCGGTTGTTTCCGTTTCGACTGCTTGCTCATCCCTTCTAAATGCAATTGAAGTGGTAGAAGGCTACTTTGCCATGAATAAAGCATCCTTGGCAGTGGTTGTCGTTTCTGAGCACAATACGGCTTACAACAACGAACAGGATACGGTATCTGGTCACCTTTGGGGAGACGGTTCCTCGGCACTGCTAATTTCCAAAGAGCGGCTGAGCGAAGATGATATGACCATTCATCATATCATAACGGGCGGAGCTGCCACAAGCGGCAAGGCAACAACGGGCGTTGTATTGAAACCTTTGGAGAAAGGGGTTATCATGCCGCATGGCCGCGATGTGTTTATTAATGCCTGTCAGTACATGCCAAAGGTCAGCATTCAGGTATTGGAGAAAGCAGGGCTGTCCCTGGATGATGTGGCGTATTTGATTCCGCATCAGGCTAATCTTCGCATTAGTATGAATGTCATCAACACCCTGAAACTTCCCGAATCAAAGCTGCTTTCCAACATCCAGCGTTTAGGAAATACGGGTTGTTCCGGTTGCGCCATTGCTTTGTCAGAACACCGAAGCCAGTTTAAAAAGGGCGAATGGATTGTTTTAACCGTTTTTGGCGGTGGCTATTCGTTCGGAGCCATGCTGGTTGAAGCATAAAAAAATGGCCTACCAGCAAGTTTGTAACCTGCTGGTAGGCCATTTTATCTTTTTGAGGCTTTTACTGGGCCTCTCCTTTCCAGGTGTTGTTTCTAGGATTGATATCCGGCAATTTTTTATCGGGATCAATCACAACCGTGCGAAGCGCCGACGTAGTAGGTACTTTGAATGTCCATCTTCCGCCCCGCTGCCATACTTCTACGGGTAGATTAACGCGTGACTTTTTGCCATTCGTTTCCACGACTTCCACGCTGGTTGGCATGGCCATTTTTTCCAGGTTCTCAATAGTGATCAGCGAGCCTTTTTCCGGGCTATTATCAACGTATTTTACATCCCTCACCGACTGGTCCAGTTTCCAGGTTTCGTAGTAATAGCCTTTCCAGAACCAGCTCAAATCTTCCCCAGCCGCATTTTCGATAGTCCGGAAGAAGTCATAAGGGGTTGGGTGTTTAAAGGCCCAACGCTGTACATAAACCCGGAATGCGTAATCGAACCGGTCTGGTCCCAGAATTACGTCACGCAGCAATTTAAGGCCCATTCCTGGCTTGAAATAGCCCAACGTTCCCCACGCACGCGTTTGAACCACATCTGGTCTCGTCAGAATTGGCTCGTCCCACTGAAACAAGGCGGGAGCAAGATCGTGCATGTTAGTACGCTCGTTGTTGTATTCTCCGTTGTTAAAGTTTGCAGTAGACAGGATGTTGATAAAGGTGTTAAATCCTTCGTCCATCCAGGCGTATTTCCGCTCGTTATTCCCTACAATCATCGGGAACCAGTTATGCCCAAATTCGTGGTCGGTTACGCCCCAGAGTCCGTCTTTTTTCGACCGCCAGTGGCAGAAAACAATGCCTGGGTATTCCATACCGCCCACCACACCAGCTACGTTGGTGGCCACCGGGTAGGTATACTCCATGATGTACTTTGAATAAAATTCAATGCAGCCTTTTACATACTCCGTTGAGCGGCCCCAGGCATCACGCCCGTCGCTTTCAACCGGATAGGCTGACATCGCCAGCGATTTCTTCCCGCTCGGCAGGTTAATCCGGGCAGCATCCCAGATAAAGGCTTTCGATGAAGCCCAGGCCACATCACGGGTGTTCTGGCACCGGAATCGCCAGGTTAGCGTTCCAGACTGCTTCGGACGGCTTTGTGGGCTATTCACTTCATCCGCCGAACGGAGCATTACCGTTTTGTCGGAGTTGCGAGCCTGCTCCATTCTTTGTTGCTGCTGCGAGGTTAGTACATCCTGCGGATTTAACAGTTCGCCAGAGCCAACCACAATGTGATTCCAGGGAGCGGTTACCGAATACTCCATGTCACCATATTCCAGATAAAACTCACCAGCCCCCAGGTACGGCAATACGTTCCAACCCTGAATATCGTCGTAAACGCACATGCGGGGATACCACTGCGCTATTTCATAAATGTTACCGTTTTTGGTTGGCTGGATTCCTGTCCGGTCGGAGCCGTAAGCCGGAATAAGGTACGAATAAGTGATTTTCAGACGCACCGTACCGTCGTGTTTCAGGGGCTCGGCCAAGCGCACCTGCATGCGCGTATCGGTAATCAGGTAATTAAGCGGCGTCGATTTTTTGCCCTGCTCAATAGTTACCGACTGGATTTTATACCCACCCGCAAAATTCTGGTTTCCGAAACGGCCACCCGATACAGGTGTTGTCTTAGCCGACCGCGAGGTATCAGCGAATGCATTTTGATCAAGTTGTAACCATAAAAACGGCAGGTCGTCGGTACTGTTGTTTTTATACGCAATTTCGACATCGCCACTTACCGTATTCTGCTGATCGTTCAGCGTTACATTAATGCGATAATCTGCCCGATTCTGCCAGTAACGCGGGCCCGGAGCGCCGCTACCTGTGCGGTAGTCATTACCCGGCTGCATGTTGAAAAGCGGATGAAACAGCTCGTGCGGATCATACTTACTCGTTTCTGACGAAGTGTTTTGGGCAAATGATTGAAAAAAAACAATCAGACAGCCCAGCAGGATAGTTACTTTTTTCATAATGTAAGGCGGCTGTTTTTGCTAATGCCTAGCCGCATCTATCTTGGAATTAAATAAATCTAATCGCATCATTAGCGGATGCGATTAGACGGACTTTATTGTTTGTTCTTGACTATGTGCTGTTTGCGGAACGCTTGCCAATGCCTCATACAGAATCTCAGCCGGGTGTTTTGCTTTTCGGCCTGTTCCGTCTTTAATCTGGTGGCGGCAACTTGTTCCTGGCGCAGCAATAATGACTTCTTCAGGCTGCTGGCGCACGGTAGGGAACAAAACCAATTCTCCAATTTTCATGGAGATATCGTAGTGTTCTGCTTCGTAGCCAAATGAACCCGCCATGCCGCAACAACCCGACGGGATTAAGTGCACGGTATAATTTTCGGGCAGGGAAAGCATTTTTTTCGACGGAACGAGCGACGACACGGCTTTTTGCTGGCAATGACCATGCAATTTGATCAAGCGCGTCTCTTTGGTAAAAGCATCTTTTGTAATGCGCTTAGCGTCAATTTCGCGAGCCAGAAACTCCTCAAACGTCAGGGCACTTTCGGCAATGCGTCGGGCATCCACCAGCAAGGATTCATCCACTAAATCTGGATACTCATCGCGAAACGTCAGAATGGCAGACGGCTCTATCCCAACGAGCGGTGTTTCAATGGTAATTAGCTCTTTTAAAGAACGAATATTTTTCTCCGCTATTTTCTTCGCCTGCCGCAATAATCCTTTTGATAAAGCAGCCCGCCCCGATTCGCCATGCTCGGGAATAACGATGTTGTAGCCTAATTTTTCCAGCAGCAGCACGGCTTTCTTACCTACTTCGACATCATTATAGTTGGTAAACTCGTCGCAGAAAAGATAGACCGTTTGCTTTGTCTTTTGGCTCGCTTTCGGCCGATTCTCGAACCACCGCTTCAGGGTCGTTTTGTGCAGCAGCGGCATGGTTCGCTCGGGGTGAAACCCAACAATTTTGTTGGCGATTTTCCGCAGAGCAGCCGTATCGAAAACGGTATTATAGGCCCAGGGCACCCAGGAGGCCACGCCCGACAAAGCCGAGAAATTGGCAATTAGCCGACTCCGAATGGGCGTTCCGTTGGCATCGTAATAATGCTGCAAGAACTCTGCCTTCATTTTCGCCATATCCACGTTTGACGGGCACTCAGACTTACAGCCTTTGCAGGACAGGCATAAGTCCATGACCTCTTTAATTTCCTCGTGGTCGAAGCGGTTCTCTTTCGGGGAACGGGTCAGCATTTCGCGCAGCATGTTGGCGCGCGCCCGCGTTGTGTCCTTTTCACTGCGAGTAGCCATGTAGCTGGGGCACATGGTGCCGCCCGAAAGCTCCGTTTTGCGACAATCGCCGGAGCCATTGCACTGCTCCGCGTGTTGCAGGATATCCTGATCATGAAAACGAAAAATCGTTTTAAATTCAGGCGTTTGCTGACCGGCTTCGTACCGCAAAAAGGTATCCATCGGAGGCGTATCCACAATCTTACCAGGGTTAAAAATTCCTTTCGGATCCCAGCTTTGTTTCAGGCTACGCATTAACTCATAATTCTTGGGGCCTACCATCTGCGGAATAAACTCGCCCCGCAAACGCCCGTCACCGTGTTCCCCGGACAAGGACCCATCAAATTTCTTCACCAAAGTAGCAATCTCTTCGGCAATAAGGCGATACTGCTGGTGCCCTTCTTTGGTCTTTAGGTTAATGATTGGCCGCAAGTGAATCTCCCCCGATCCGGCGTGGGCGTAGTGCACCGCCGACATATCGTTCTGCCCTAAAATGGTGTTAAACTCTCGAATAAAAGCGGGCAAATCGCGAACGTCTACCGCGGTATCTTCGATAACAGCAACGGCTTTTTCATCGCCGGGCAGGTTACTTAATAGCCCCAACCCCGCTTTCCGCAACGTCCAGACCTTTTTGGTATCCTCACCCCACAACACAGGGAAATGATAGCCTAAACCAGCTTCCCGCATTTCGGCTTCCATTGCCGCCGCGCGTTGTTCCACATCTTCGCGGGTATCGCTTCCTAAATCGACTACCAGAATCGCCCCTGGATCGCCCTGCACAAAGAACCTATTTTTGCGCTGCTCAATGTTATCTTTTGTACACTCCAGAATGTAATGATCGATCAACTCAACCGCCTGGGGTCTGTATTTCAGCGCAATTAGATTGGCTTGTAGGGACTCATCAACTGAATTAAAGTGCACGCAAACCAGCCCAGATATTTTGGGTGGCAACGGAGAAACGTGCAGTTTGATCTCCGTCAGGAAACAGAGCGTTCCCTCCGATCCGGCAATCAACTGGCACATGTTAAACGCAGGGCCAGCCTCGGTATACGGAGCGCAGTTTAACAGCATGTCGAGCGCGTAACCCGTGTTTCGCCGCTCAATCGACACTTTTGGAAAGTTTTTCCGAATTTCAGACTGGTTTGACGGATTGGCGAGAATTTCGTTGGTTACCCGATAAATGGCCCCTTCCAGCGAGTTTAGCCTGCTTTTGGCGCTGATTTCATTTGCTTGCAACGCTCCGAAAGTTGCCTCACTCCCATCGGCCAGCAAAGCCTTTACTTCCAGCACATGCTCCCGGGTAGAACCATAAACGATGGAGTTGGACCCACACGAATTATTGCCCACCATACCGCCAATCATGGCGCGGTTAGCCGTTGAGGTTTCTGGCCCGAAGTAGAGCCCGTATGGTTTCAAAAACAGATTCAATTCATCCCGAACCACTCCTGGCTGCACGCGCACCCAGCCTTCCTCGGCGTTGATTTCCAGGATTTTAGTAAAATGTTTGGATACATCCACTACAATTCCGGCGCCAACCACCTGGCCAGCCAACGAGGTTCCTGCCGTGCGGGGAATAAGCGATGTGCCGTTCTCCGAAGCAAAAGCAATGAGCTTTTTGAGATCATCATGCGTCTGCGGAATAACAACAGCGAGTGGCTTCTCGCGGTAGGCTGATGCGTCGGTAGCATACAGCGTCCGCATGGTTTGGTCCGTGAATAAATCACCTTCCAGTTGAGCGGCAAGGTTTTGTAGAGACTCCTGCATTTATCAAAATGTTACTATCGATCAACCCGATCAATTTAACAGAAAGTGTGACGAGATCAGTATTCCTTTTTCAAACCTTAAAATTAGCTATTTTTTAGCTCTTCCTCCTGCTTAAGCTGAAAAATCAATATCTAAAAAGTCCAAAAACATACTGCAAATCTTACGTCCTATAAGGCCTTACAAATGAATCAGATACCTATAATCACCCTGTTTTATCTAAACCCGATCCCAAAGCCAGCGGGAAGGTATCCGTAAGCTAGGTAATATACCTAAGTATTTACTTGGATTAAATTGGATTTAAATGTTACTAAAGTGTATTGTATTATACAATTTAATTATTGTAATTTGCTCTCTAAACTCGCCCTTTTATTCAATAAATTCATCAATATTCACCACTAAAAACATTTAAATGAATACAATAGTTACTTAGTCTTTTGCCCATTTAGGAAGTACATTCAATCATCTCGCGAGCTGTTCAAAGTTGATTGATTGAGCATCAAACCGCACTTCTTTCGTTCTCTTAACTCTAATTATACCTATGATGAATTTTTATTCCCGATCCGGTGGTCGCTATGCGCTGAGTCAGGCCGGGGCATTTAAGCCGACTCTTGGCCAAACTAAACTGTTTAAAATTTCTTTTTTGTCTTTGGTTTTTTTGCTCTGTGCAACTCTGAGCCAAGCCGTTTTCGCCCAGGAACGTACCGTTACAGGAACCGTTCTTTCGGGAGAAGATAAGTCGCCGCTTCCAGGCGTAACGGTTCAAATCAAAGGCTCTTCTCGTGGAACCAGCACAGATTCGGAGGGTAAGTATACTTTAGCCAATGTGCCTGACAACGCTACTTTTGTTTTCAGCTTTATCGGCCTTCAGAATCAGGAAGTAGCCGTTGGAAACCGGTCGGTGGTTGACGTTCAGCTTACTTCAGACACTAAATCCTTGGAGGAAGTCGTCGTTGTTGGTTACGGAACGGCCAGACGGAAAGACGTAACAGGATCGGTGGTGCAGGTTTCGTCGAAAGACTTTAACCCAGGTATCAACCCCAATCCTCTACAGGCCATTCAGGGGAAGGTTGCCGGTTTGACCATTACGCAACCATCTGGTGATCCCAACCAGACGCCAACCGTTCGTCTGCGGGGTTATACGTCGCTGGCTGGTGGTAGCGATCCTTTGTACGTTGTAGATAACATCATCGGTGTTCCCATCAATACCATCTCTCCAGAGGATATTGAAACAATGGACGTTTTGAAAGATGCATCCGCTGCGGCCATCTATGGTTCACGGGCGGCAAACGGCGTTATCATCGTTACGACGAAGCGCGGAAAATCGGGTCGCACAACGGTCACCTTCAACAACTATGTAGGTTTGGAAACCATTTCCAACAAACTTGATCTGCTCGATGGTCCTGGTTACCGCGCTGAAGTTAGCCGCGTTAAAGGAAATGCCTCGCTAAGTGATCAGCAACGTTTCCCAACGGGCGACTTCAACACAGACTGGTTGGGCGAAATCACTCGTTCGGCAATTAGCAACAACCACGATTTAGCTATTTCAGGTGGTTCTCCGGCGTTTAGCTACCGGGGTTCATTGAACTACATCAACCGGCCAGGTATTATTAAAAATACGGGCTTTAACCGGCTGACAGGTCGGATTAACTTGGACCAGAAGGCGCTTGATAACCGCTTAAACATCCAGTATAACCTGGCCATGACGAATACCAATTCTCAGTTGTCAGACTGGGGAATCATCGGCCGGGCCGTTACGTTCCTACCTACCTTGCCAATTCGGAACGCCGATGGCAACTATTATGAAGTAGGTGGAAGCTTTGACCTCTTCAACCCGGTAGCCATGCTGGAAAACCAGAAGTTTGACGAGAACAAGCGGGTGATCATTGGCGGGGCTAATTTGCGGTATGAAGTTCTGGATGGTTTGACGCTCGGCGCCAATGGTGCGTACCGCAGCGAAAATACGATTCAAAGCCGTTTCTTCAACGGAGCCATTAAAGCTTATGCTGGTACAAACGGGGAAGCGTCTCGTCGTTTGTATACGACAACAGATAAATTGTTGGAGATAACGGCCAATTACACGCGTGGCTTTGGTGAAAACAACAGCAATTTCTCGGCTTTGGCTGGTTATTCGTACCAGGACGTAACCAACGATGGTTTCGGTGCGGTAAACACCCAGTTCATTACCAACGAAGTAGGGTACAACAACCTGGGCTTGGGAGCCGGTACGCTCGTGACACCGCGCGACAACTACGCAAGCTCTTACCGGAACCAAACAAAACTGGCTTCGTTCTTTGGCCGGGCAACGGTTAACCTGAACGACAAGTACAACGTTACGGCTACGCTTCGTCGCGATGGTAGTTCTAAATTCGGTGCCAACAACAAATGGGCGCTTTTCCCATCCGTTGCGGTTGGCTGGACACTCACAAACGAAGATTTTTTCCCCAAAGGAAATGGTCTGAACTACTTGAAACTGCGGGCTAGCTGGGGACAAACCGGTAACTCAGAAGGCATCGGGCCTTACCGTTCCCTGCAACTTTATGGCAAACGCAACACCTATTATGATGGTGGGGTGAACGACTTTTTACCGGGTTATGGTATCACGCAGAACGCCAACCCAAACCTGCGTTGGGAAATTGTTGAAACCGGTAACGTTGCTCTTGACTTCCAACTACTTGGTGGCCGCTTCTCTGGTTCACTGGAAGCCTACAATAAGTTGACGAAAGACATGTTGTATAACTACAGCGTTCCTGCCGACGGGGTTACGTACTTCACCGACCGCCTGTTGGCCAACGTAGGTAAGATGCGGAACCGGGGTATAGAAATTTCCTTCGGAGGTGATGTTATCTCAAAAGGTAAGTTTAACTGGAACTCCCGCATCGTTGGTTCATTCAACCGCAATACCGTCGTTTCGCTGTCAAGCGAAGATCTGGAAGCGGGTCTGGTACGCTTCAGTGCTTTTGGTGGCCGTGGTTTGTCAAACGTGTTCTCTGCGATTCTTCAGGAAGGCCGTCCTCTGGGTGAGTTCAACAATGTGCCTCATTTCGTTGGTTTCAGCGAGGCTGGCAAAATGCTGCTCGAAGCCCAGAACGGTGATGTTGATACAACAAGTAACTTCTCTCTGGCCCGGGTTGGCTTTAACGCCGGTAACCCACAGCCATTCATGACGGCTTCGTTTATCAACACATTCCGGTATGGCAACTTTGACCTGAACTTCCAGCTACGTGGCGTTTTTGGTAACAGCATTCTGAACAACCTGCGGTCGAACCTGATGATTCCAGGATCTATTCTTGAAACTAACATGTTAAGAGACATCAGCCAGATTCCAGCTAACTTTAGCACAAACCAGTTGTCTGACTTCTGGATTGAAAACGCTTCTTTTGTGCGGCTGGACAACTGGCAAGTGGGTTATAACCTGAAAGTTACGAGCAAATACATTACCAATGCGCGTGTTTATGCCGGGGGAAATAACCTGTTCATTATAACTAAATACAAAGGAGTTGACCCAGAGTTGGAAGTCAAAGGTGATTTGGGTGATGGCGGTTTTGGCCAGGCTCCAAACCCACTCGGACTCGACGCAGGCGGTATCTATCCAAAAACCCGCTCGTTCCAACTTGGCGTCAATCTGACTTTCTAACACTCATTAACAGTATATCAACATGAAGCTTATATTTCGTTCAAATATAAAAGTAGTTCTTGGCTGTACGGCCTTCCTGCTGGCGAGCCAAGCCTGTACAGACCTGAGCGAGAATGTTTACGACGTTATTCCAACGGATGCTTTCGGAAGTACACCCGCCCAGCAGGCGGCGCTGATTGGTCCACTTTACTCGACAGTAGGCGATTATTTCGACCGCCTCATCTCGACCAGCGAAGTAACAACCGACGCCATCACGGTTCCGACCCGCGGTGGTGACTGGAAAGACGGTGACGAGTGGCGCCGGATGGACCAGCACACGTGGGACCCTACCCAGGATAATGGCCGTTTCAACGGTATCTGGAACTGGTGTTACAACTCAATTACGTCGATTAACCAGCAGCTAAACACGATTACCGAACCTAGCACGGTTGCCGAATTACGGGCGCTACGGGCGTTCTACCATTATATCGCGATGGATCATTTCGGCAATGTTATTATTGCCGAAAAAACGGGTTCAGGAAGTCCTGATCAGAAGTCACGGGCTGAAGTATTTGCCTGGGTTGAAAAAGAACTTCTGGAAGTCTATCCCAATCTTAGCGGTGTAGCAGGTGGTATCTATTACGGGCGCTTCAATAAGTACGTAGCCAATATGATTCTGGCGAAAATGTACCTGAACGCTCAAGTTTATACCGGTACGCCCCAGTGGCAGAAAGCAGTTGATAATCTAAACGTCATTATCAACTCTGGCTCATTTGCACTGTCAGCGGACTTCCTCAGCAACTTCTCGGCCCAGAACCAGAATTCGCGCGAAACCATTCTGGCGGCTCCGTTTGACAGATCGAAGCGGGGTGGTATGAACATCCACATGCGGACGCTGCATTACAAAATGCAGTTGACCTACAACCTGCCCAACGCACCCTGGAATGGCTATTGTACGCTGGCTGAATTCTACAATTCATTCAGCAACAACGATAACCGGAAAAAAATGTGGCTCGTAGGCCAACAGTACGATGCGGCTGGCAAGCCATTGGATGACGATGGTGTTCCACTGGCTTTCACGCCTGAAATTCCAGCTTATGAAATGCCTGCTGGTCCAACGGCTCGTCTAGCCGGTGTTCGGAGTCAGAAATACGAGATTCAGAAAAACCTGCCAAGCAATGACATGGATAACGACTTTGTTATCTATCGTTTGGGGGATGCTTACCTGATGCGGGGCGAAGCCAATTTCCGCCTGGGTAAATCCGCCGAAGCACTGGCCGATTTCAACGTGATTCGTACCCGCGCGGGTATTCCGGCGTATACGGCGGCTACGCTGAATCTAAACGAAATCCTAGCCGAACGTGGTCGCGAGCTAGCTTGGGAAGGCCACCGTCGTCAGGATATGGTTCGTTTCGGACAGTATACCAAAGCATGGCAGTTCAAGGCTGTTTCGCCCGAAACGCGCAACCTGTTCCCGATTCCGAAAGATCAGATTGCCTTGAATCCAAAATTGAAGCAAAACCCTGGTTATAATTAAGCATGACTTAAAGAAGCCCGGCAAGCTTGCCGGGCTTCTTCATTTTAGAGCTATCAATGCGTTTGCCGTAATGCGATACTTTCCTTTCCTCCTTTTGCTTCTTGTGTCGGCAGGCTGTCAATACCTGCGATCCGGCTCAGATGAACAGCTTTTTGAGAAGTTGTCAGCCGACGAAACGCACCTCAACTTCACCAACCAGGTTACCGACGACAAAGACTTTAATATTTTCAACTATCGTAACTTCTACAATGGTGGCGGTGTAGCCATTGGCGACATCAATCAGGATGGGCTTTCGGATGTGTTTCTGATTGCCAATATGGGGGAAAACAAATTGTACCTCAACAAAGGAAACCTTCAGTTTGAAGATGTTACGGACAAAGCCGGTGTAGCCGGAAAACGCGCCTGGAGTACGGGAGCCACCTTTGCCGATATCAATGGCGATGGGCGCTTGGATTTATACGTCTGTAATTCGGGAATCCGTCCTGGCGACGACCGGGCTAATGAATTGTATATCAACACCGGAAACGACGCCAACGGAAATCCTATCTTTACTGAAAAAGGCCAAGTCGCCGGGCTGGACGACCGGGGCTTTTCTACGCACGCCGCCTTTTTTGATTACGACCGGGATGGCGACCTCGACATGTATTTGCTCAACAACAGCTTTGCGCCGGTAGGTCGGCTGGGATATGCCAATCTTCGCGCCCAGCGGGATTCTTTGGGGGGGCATAAACTTTTTCGGAACGATGGGGCCAGTGGACCCGAACTTCGTTTTACCGACGTCAGCGAACAGGCCGGTATTTACGGTAGCTTGATTGGCTTTGGTCTAGGTATTACCATTGGCGATGTAAATAACGACAACTGGCCAGACATTTACATCTCTAATGATTTTTACGAACGTGACTACTTATACATTAACAACCAGAACGGTAGCTTTACCGAAAACATCAAGGAGTCGATGAACCACCTCAGTCTCCAATCGATGGGGGCTGACATTGCCGACATTAATAATGATGGACTCCTGGATATTTTCGTCACGGATATGCTGCCCGGAAATGACCAGCGCCTGAAGCAAACGGGGTCTTTTGAAAGCTACGACCTACAACAAATCAAGTTGTCCCGCGATTTTCATTACCAATATATCCAGAACATGCTCCATCTGAATAACGGAAACGGTACGTTCAGCGAGATTGCGCGTTTCGCCGGTGTGCACGCAACCGACTGGAGCTGGGGCGCCTTAATTTTCGACATGGACAACGATGGGCAAAAAGACATTTTTGTTGCCAACGGCGTAGCTAAAGACATTACAGATCAGGACTTTGTCAACTTTCTGGCCGACCGCGAGAACATGGCACAGATCGCCCGCCAAGGCGCGTTCAATTTCAAAGACTTTCTCGACAAAGCCCCCTCCCAACCGGTTCCCAACTACGCCTTTCGCAATGACGGCAACCTGACCTTTACCAACAAAGCCGCTAAATGGGGGCTCGCCGATCCCGGCTTTTCGAATGGAGCCGCCTACGGTGATTTGGACAACGATGGTGATTTTGAGCTAATTGTGAATAACGTCAATGCACCTGTATCGGTGTATAAAAATTTAGCACAGGAAAAAAAGAAGAGCCATTACCTGAAAATCAAACTCGTTGGCGAGGGAAAAAACCGCAATGCCATCGGCGCCAAGGTATATGTCTACCAACCTGGCCGCACCCAGTTAGTTCAGCAAATGCCCAACCGGGGCTTTCAATCATCGGTTGACCTGGATCTTTTGGTCGGTCTGGGAACTGAAGAGCGCATTGATTCACTAACGGTGATCTGGCCAAATGACAAGAAGCAAACCCTTCTCCAGCCTAAAATTGACCAGCTGACGACCCTTCGTCAAACGGATGCCCGGCAGACGTGGCAGCCTACTCTTCTGAAACCGGAGCCTATTTTTGAAGAATCCACCAAGTTGTCTGGCCTGACCTACACCCATCAGGAAAGTCATTTTGTGGATTACAACCGCGATCCGCTCTTAAAGCAAATGCTCTCGACCAGTGGTCCGGCGATGGCAACGGGCGATGTAAACGGTGATGGTCTGGAAGATGTTTTTTTTGGTGGGGCTAGCGGGCATTCTTCGCGCGTTTTCGTCCAGCAGGCTAACGGGCGTTTTGTGGATCGCACGTCGCCGGCTATTCGGCAGGATACCACCTCCGAAGCGGTGGACGCCGAGCTTTTCGATGCGGATGGAGATGGCGATCTTGATTTGTATGTCGTCACGGGCAGTAATGAGTTTGAAGCCGAAGCGGATGCATTGCTTGACCGGTTTTATTTGAACGATGGCAAAGGCAATTTTACCCGCGATGAGCGGTTGCCCAGCCTGAAAGCCAGCGGCTCCTGCGTGGCTGCTTCTGATTTTGACGGTGATGGGGATATTGATTTGTTTGTCGGCTCTCGTCTGATTCCCGGGAAGTATGGCTATAATCCGCCTAGCTATTTGCTTATCAACGACGGAACTGGAAATTTTAAGAACTATACCAAACGCTATTTGCCCGAAGCCGATCAGCTGGGTATGATTACCGACGCCATCTGGGCCGATTTAAATGGCGATCGTTTTCCTGAATTGCTTGTCGCGGGTGACTGGATGCCCATTATGGTTTTCGAAAACAAGCGCGGCAAGCTCAGTAAAAATCCAGATATGACCATCGTCGGCAAGAATGGAGAAGCCATGCAATCGAACGGCTGGTGGAACTGCCTCCGCGCTGCCGATATCGACGGTGATGGCGATACAGACTTGATAGCGGGCAATCTGGGGTTAAATTC
The DNA here is from genome assembly GCF_021484805.1 of Tellurirhabdus bombi. Lineage (NCBI taxonomy): Bacteria > Pseudomonadati > Bacteroidota > Cytophagia > Cytophagales > Spirosomataceae > Larkinella > Larkinella bombi. The sequence goes on from NZ_CP090557.1 coordinate 694,272, forward strand.
CCGCATTAAAGCAACTCAAAAAATACCCGCCGAGCTTTACACGAGCGATTTTGACCAGAACGGTACGACCGAGCAAATTATTAATTGCGCCGACGAAACGGGTGAGCTATTCCCGATGGTACTGAAAGCGGATCTGCAAAAAGAGATTCCTTCGATTAAGAAAAAGTACATCAAGTTCAGTGAGTATGCCGGGAAGAAGATCGACCAGCTTTTCGATGAAAAAGCCATTAAAGAGGCGGTTGTCCAGCGAGCGTATACCAGCGAATCCGTAATTTTACTCAACAATGGAAAAGGTCGCCTCACTTACCAGGCGCTTCCGCAAGAGGTGCAGTTTTCGCCGATTTGCGGCATTGAAGTAACGGATATAAACAACGACAAAAAAGCGGATCTGATTCTAGCCGGAAACTTCTTTGATGTTCTCCCGGAGCTGGGGCGCTACGATGCCAACTACGGCCTGGTTTTGCTCGGCAAAGGAAAAGACGCCTCTGGAAAGCTAGCCTTTGAGACGCTTAAAAATAACGATTCAGGCTTTTTTGTACGGGGTCAGGTGCGCCGCCTCAAAAGGTTGAAACAGGGCCAGTTTCTACTAGCCAAAAATAACGATCAGGCTCAGGTATTTACAATCCGTCCAACCACAAGTCGGACAATTGCCTCGGCTCGTAAATAACCATTGACTCACATCAATGATAATGCCTACCAACTTATGCTAAATCGAATTACGTTATTTATAACTGCCGGAATCGTAGCGCTGAGCGGTTGTAAACAGTTCACCTCTTCTAACGAAAAGCCTCTTTTTCAGGCGCTTGATTCAACTAAAACAGGCATTGGCTTTGTCAATCAGGTCAGAAATACCGAGAAGCTTAACATCCTGGATTACCTTTATTTTTACAACGGTGCTGGCGTCGCGGCGGGTGATATCAACAATGATGGCCTAACGGACTTGTATTTCGTTTCCAATCAGGGCAAAAACAAACTGTATCTGAACAAAGGGAAGACAGAAAATGCTCCTTTTCAGTTTGAAGACATTACCGAAAAAGCGGGGGTGGCCGGTTTCTCGGACTGGCAAACCGGGGTGACAATGGCCGATGTAAACGGCGATGGCTGGCTGGATATTTATGTCTGCGCCGTGGGTAACTTCAAAGATTTGGAAGGCGCAAACGAGTTATACATCAACAACCAGGACGGCACCTTTACGGAGCAGGCGGCGGCCTACGGACTCGATTTCACGGGCTTTTCAACCCAGGCTGCCTTTTTCGATTATGACCATGATGGCGATTTGGATGTATACCTGCTTAACCATGCTGTGCATACGTCTCGTAGCTACGACCGCGTTTCGGCCCGACACCTGCGTCACAATGAGTCAGGCGATTTTTTGTTTGAAAATCAATTAATTACTCCTACTCAAAAAAGCCCTTCTACGAAACCTGTTAAGTTTAAAGACGTTAGCGTCAAGGCGGGCATTTTTGGCGCGGCAATGGGTTATGGATTAGGAATTTCGGTAGCTGACCTCAACAACGACGGTTGGGAAGATATTTACATCTCGAATGACTTTCACGAAGACGATTATTATTACGTCAATAACGGCAACGGCACCTTCACCGAGAGCATCCGTAAAGCGTTCGCGCACGTCAGCCGCTTTTCGATGGGCAACGACGTCGCTGATATTAACAATGATGGTTATCAGGACATTATGACGCTGGATATGTATCCAGAAGATGAAACCGTTGAAAAATCGTCCTTAGGAGAAGATCCGCTGGACATTTACCAGTATAAGCTGGCTTTTGGCTACATGAATCAATACAGCCGGAACTGCCTGCAAGTGAATATGTCGGGGCGCAAATTCATGGATATTGGCGCGATGGCAGGCGTAGCGGCCACCGACTGGAGCTGGGCACCGCTGCTGGCCGATTATGACAATGACGGGATCAAGGATTTGTTCGTTAGCAACGGCATCGTTCACCGCCCTAATAACCTAGATTACGTCAAATTTGCGTCGGATGACTCCCTGCGCTATGCCCTGGAAACGTCTAGCTCGCTCGACGACCGGGCCATTAAATTGATGCCCGAAGGTAAAGTGCATAATTATCTCTATCGCGGTACGGATAGCTCCCGATTCGTGGATAAATCGATTGCCTGGGGCTTTGAAACACCTACTTTTTCCAACGGAGCGGTTTACGCGGATTTAGACAATGACGGCGATCTGGATCTGATTACCAACAACATTGATGATCCGGCAGGCATATACCAAAACAATGCGGAGCAGCTTTTCCCCAACAATAAATACCTGAAAATCAAACTTAACGGCGAAGAAGCAAACCGTTTTGGTGTGGGTGCTAAAGTCATTCTTAAAACGAAAAAGGGTCTCCAGCTTCAACAGTTGATGCCTACGCGTGGCTTCGAATCATCGGTAGAGCCGGTGCTAACTTTCGGGTTGGGAGAACAGCCTATCATTGACTCGCTTATTGTGATCTGGCCCAATCAACGCATGGAAATTCGAACCGGGGTCAAAACCTCCCAGACGCTCACCCTGAAACAAACCGATGCAACCCGGGATGCGCGCGGCTTTTCATTCACCCCGCCAACTGCGCCGCCTCTTTTCGTTGATTCAGGCGACAGTACTTTATTCCCTTACAAACACCACGAAAATAAAGATTATTATGATTTTGTCCGTGAATCGCTGATGCCGTTTCAGGTATCTCAGGAAGGGCCAAAGTTGGCTGTCGGGGACGTAAACGGAGATGGTTTAGAGGATATTTACGCCGCTGGTGCTAAATGGCAGCCGGGGAGTTTGCTGTTGCAGCAGGGTAGTGGCCGTTTTGTTCCTTCGGTGCAGCCTGTGTTCCGGGCAGACTCTGTTTATGAGGACGTTGACGCCGTTTTCTTTGACGCTGATGGAGATAAAGACCTTGACCTTTACGTAGTCTCGGGAGGTAATGAATTTTTTGAGAAAATGCCTGAGCAGTTTGATCGCTTATACCTCAACGACGGTAAAGGAAACTTCACCCGATCAAATGGTTTGCCGCCCATGTATGACAACAAAAGCTGCGTGCGTCCGGTAGATTTTGACGGTGATGGCGACCTGGATTTATTTGTGGGCGGACGCGTTGTGGCTTTTGCATACGGAAAAAGTCCTAATTCCTACCTGCTGATCAACGATGGAAAAGGCCGTTTTACGGATAAAACAGACCAGCTAGCGCCCCAACTTCGGAAAACGGGAATGGTCACGGATGCCATCTGGATGGATTACGACAACGACAAGGACCTTGATCTGGTTGTGGCTGGCGATTGGATGCCGATCCGAATTTTTGCCAATCAAAAGGGCAAACTAGAGGCCGTTGCGGACATTACAGACAAAAAACAGCCTTTAACGGGCCTCTGGCAGTGCATGGTCGCCGCCGATTTTGATCAGGATGGAGATTTGGATTTGGTAGCTGGCAATTTAGGCACGAATACCAAATTTTATAAAGCACCGGGTGCCAAACTTAAAATGTGGGTAAAAGACTTCGATAACAACCAATCGACCGAGCAGCTTTTAGCCTACCAGCGGGATGGAAAATGGTATTCCGTGGCGTTCAAGGATGAATTGGGTAAACAAATGCCGAGCATCATTAACAAACGGTTTACCAATTACGAATCTTTTGCGGGCAAACCCATTGATGAACTTTTTGAGAGCAGCGAACTGCGGGATGCCGAGGTATTTGAAGTAGATCAGTTTGCCTCGGTTTATCTGGAAAATCAGGGCGGTAAGTTTGTCGTTCGGGAATTACCCTTCCTCGCCCAAGTCTCCAAATTGTTTGCGCTTCACGTTGATGATGTTGACGGCGATGGCGATCTGGACGTGCTTGGTGGTGGCAACTTCTACGGCGTTAGCACCTATCAGGGGCGTTATGATGCCTCTTATGGTCTAGTTATGCAAAATAATGGCCGGCAAAAACTCGCTGGTAATCAGTTTACGGCACTTTCACCATTAACCAGCGGCTTTTTACTGGATGGCGAAATCCGCGATATCAAATCAATAAAAACGGCCAACGGACCCTTGTGGCTAATAGGCCGGAACAATGCAGGCATGCAGGTTTTACGAAAAGCTTCGTCTGCCACCCTTGCCTATAAAGCTAAATAACTATCGAAACCAAAGCCGTCGGAACCAACCAATTCTTAATTAAGCTACAATGGTATGCTTTTTTTGAGGTAAATTTGCAGTTCTCTTAGTGCCACCAACTTAACTAGCCGATACGATGAAGTCAATGCTGTGGCTGCTTGTTGCAGCCAGCTTATGGTCCATATCAGGTTGCCAACCAAACGCAAAGCCCGAGGAATACAATGCTAAAGCAGCCAATCCGGAATTATACCACCGTTGTGTAAAACAGCTAACGGATGTGATAATCCACGATATTTTTTCACCCCCCGTCGCCAGTCGCATCTATAGTTATGCCAACCTGGCGGGATACGAAGCAATGATTCCCGGCATGGCGGGCTATGAATCGCTGGCGGGCAAAGTGAAGCGATTTACCGCGTCACCCAAGCCCGAGGCAGGTCAGGAATATTGCTTTCCTTTAGCCAGTACAAGTGCCTTCTTAACCGTTAGTCGAACATTAACCTTTTCGGGTGACATGTTTGACGAATACGAGAAGACATTTTATGAGGAGTATAAGCAAATGGGGGTCCCCGAAGAGGTGATGGAACGCTCTAAAGCTTATGGGGAGTCTGTTGCCAAGCACATATTGGATTTTGCCAGTAAAGATTCCTACAAACAAACGCGCGGTTTCAAATACACGGTGACCAATAAAGAAGGTACGTGGGTGCCGACGCCTCCCTCTTACATGGATGCTGCAGAACCACAATGGATGAAAATTCGGTGTTGGGTCATGGACACCTGCTCTCAGTTTATGCCGCCGCCACCAATACCCTATAACGTTGTTAAAAACAGCAAATTTTTCAAACAGACGGAAGAGGTTTACACCATTGGCAATACCATGACACCGGAGCAAAAGCACATTGCCTATTTTTGGGATGACAATGCTTTTGTCATGAATGTAGCGGGTCACGTATCTTATGCATCCAAAAAAATGACTCCGGGCGGTCACTGGCTACATATAGCTGCCACGATTGCCCGCATGAAAAAAGCCGATTTTGCGCATAGCGTAGAGGCTTATACGCTCACTTCTTTTGCACTGTCGGATGGATTTATCAGCTGCTGGGATGAGAAATACCGCTCGAACCGAATTCGTCCAGAAACAGTCATCAATAAATACATTGACCCTAAATGGCAACCGTTTTTACAGACACCCGCCTTTCCAGAATATACCAGCGGACATAGTGTTGTTTCTGCCGCCGCCGCCGAAACCTTAACGGCTTTGTTTGGTGATAATGTGGCCTTTGTTGATTCAACCGAACATCCTTATGGTCACGGTGTCCGTTCGTTTACGTCTTTTCGGCAAGCAGCCCTAGAGGCGTCGTACAGCCGTTTATACGGAGGTATCCACTTCCGCGATGCCCTGGAAATTGGTAACCAACAGGGGCGGCAAGTAGGACAACTGGTTATCCAGCGCCTCAAAAGTAAACCGGAGGCCGTAGCCAAAAATTAAGACGTATCTTTCGACAAGAGCCACTGAAGTTGCCATTCGTCACTACTTCAGTGGCTTTTTGCTTTTTTGCGCTTTTCTTTGCTTTATGCTGACCATCAGACAATTCCGTAAAGCATACAATGACCAGCCCATTCTGATAATCCCGGAATTGAATTTTACTCCTGGACTGCACTGGCTTAAAGGGCAGAATGGCTCTGGCAAAACAACACTTTTCAGAAGTATAGCCGGTTTGCTGCCCCACGAAGGGGAAATGATTCTGAATACGCAGTATAATAGTCGGAAAAATCCAGTTGAGTACCGTTTGCGCGTAAATTATAGCGAAGCGGAGCCATTATATCCAGAATTTTTAACGGCCTGGGAGCTCATCCGCTGGGTTGGGAAAACCAAACGCGCACCTGCGGGACAAATGGAAAATTTAATTCAGGTCTTTGGTATTCAGTCTTTCCTCCTAAATCCTGTTGGTACTTATTCCAGTGGGATGCTAAAAAAAACATCCCTTATACTAGCTTTTTTAGGTCAGCCCCAACTTATACTCCTTGATGAGCCGTTTGTTACTCTTGATGAGGCTACTGTCCAGAGAGTTATCAACCTTATTCGGGCTGAACGTGAAAAAGGAACCAGCTTTCTACTGTCAACTCACCAGGATGTTAATTTTTCCGGTTTAATCGTTGATTCTATCTGGCACATACAGCATCAAACCATAAGCCCACTGCTTAATGAACAGCCTACAGACCGTTCTAAATAAGACTGTTGCTCGCGAATTTTATCGCCAGAATAGTGGTCTTTTTTTGGTCATACTGATTATTGCAGGAGGCTGTCTAAGCTCAAACGAACATTACGCGCTAGCAACCTACGCTGTTCATGATTCTCTTGTCTTAGGAATTTACTGCATCATTTGGCTTAGTTACACCTTATATACCACACGGTTTGCAATGCGCCTGTTCCAGACTCATGATTTTCTCCTTTTGATTCGTCTGGTTCCTCAGCCAATGCGCTGGGCTAACTTGTATAGCCTATCCGTTCAATTACTGTTACCTGTTTTTGCTTATGCAGGCTTTACTTTCTGGGTTGGAAGTAAGTACCAGGCAACAGCCTCACAAATCGTGGTAAGTGGCGTTACGTTGCTCCTGAGCCTTCTGCCTCCTCTAGCTATTGAATATCGACTCCGGCACCCGCATCCAGTTACTCATTCAAGCCGCTTTGCTTCCTGGCTTCGGCAACGGTTAAGCACGCCTTATTCGCTGTTTTTTATACGTCATCTGCTTCACCAGGAAGCAGTTTCGTTGTTTCTGACGAAACTTGGCACGCTGGCTTTAATTGCAGGAACAATTGCCCTCTACCCTACCGATGATTACGATCTAAGGCTCTTTTCGTTAGCAATGCTCGTGGTAGCTGCCTTCCACGCCGGTTTAGTTTATCGACTTTACCGCTTCGAAGCAGAAAAGCTATTGATTATACGCAATCTTCCCATTTCAACGAAAAAGCGACTCAGCCTATACGCGACTATTTTTGGTCTGCTTTTAACGCCTGAACTTATCCTGCTGATGCGGAATCACCCAATAGACGTTTCCTTTTTTGCTATTTTAGGAACCTGGGCTTTCGGGCATTCGCTCATACTGGGGCTGTATACTCTCCTGCTTCCGCGCCACCGATCAGCTGAACAATTTATGTCGTTGGTTTTTGTAATGGTTATTCTCTATTTTTTTCTGATTATGTATCGCTTACCGGTTTATATGCTAAGCGTAAGTTCCTGGGCGGCAGCCGGTATTCTTTTCAAACGATTTTTTACTAACTCCGCTTGGGAAGTGAGTAAGTAAGTAGTAGTTCTACCAATACCCTATCATGGTATTTGCCGCTGGCTGGTCCTCCATGGCGCCGCTTCCCGATTCCATCATTGTTCGATTCAGGGAGGTATATATAAGCTTTACCGCTTCTTCAACGCGTTCCCAGCCGCTTTCTGTCGATAAATCAATACCAAGCATTGTGTGATCTTTTTTAGACAGTAAAGTCATGTAGGACATTCCGCCAAGTATAATGGCAGAAATGGCGCGGGCATCAACATCTTTCACAAAGGCAAGCTGATCGACTAAACGGCTCATTTCTTCGTCTTGTGCCCGACTCACGACGTCAGCCATTGGCTCGTTATCAATAACGCTTGCTTTTAGTACTTCGTAAGCCGTAGGAAAATGGCGGAATAATCGAAAAGAATGCAGTACCTGTTTGTACCAGACTTTAGCTAAATCTTTTTCATGATCTGGTTTTAGATACTCAAGAGTCGCTTCATTATACAATGGGAAAAGCCGACCCATTTTGATATAATGTACAAGCAAACCATCTAAACCGCCAAAATAGCGATAAATCAGTACCTTACTAACCCCTGCCTTTTCTGCAATCCGGTTTACACCAACTCCGGCGATTCCTTTTTCGGCAATAACTTCTTCCAAAGCATCAATGATGCGTTGCGAGGTCTGGTTGCGGTTTCTTTTCATTTTTTCCATAGCCTATAAATTGTAAGTACATGAGGGCAATTATGAAGTCAACAGCTGCAAACTTATTATGCTTGCTATTTATTAGTCGGACGCATAGGGTTGTAAAAAGTCACGTAACAGTTACTTGATTTTTTTCTAACTACTTACTTTTCTCAACAATAAATTTGAATAATCCTCGAATTTGCCCCTATACGCCGCTTTTCAAGAATTTCAACCCAGTGACCTCGTGAGTTTATTTTATTCAGGTTATAACTATCTTCTAACAAAACAAAATGCGCCTACAGTGCATCTAAAAAAAGCTAAGTCAGATAAATAGTTATATTAAAAATATAAATAGTCTAAAAATGGGCCAGTTAATAAATTGAGGCTATTTTGCAGTAGCTATTATGCAAGTAAGATGCTTATATTAACCCATGGTTCGCTGGAGAGGCTACGCCTTGCCCAAATAAGTCTTTAGTAAAAACCGTTTCTTTTCGCAGTTCTAAGTCTCTGTTCATCTATTTAACCCATTATTCTCCATGAGAAAGCTAATACTCACTGGTGCTACTTTTTTATTGATGGCAACTGCCTATGCCCAAACCAATACGGCAACCCTAAGCCAAACTGGAGAAGGCAATACTGCTAACCTTTTTCAGGAAGGGGAGGCTCAGTTGGTAACAGTTGCGCAGGACGGAACCTCCAACGAAGCCACCACTTCGCAGATCAGCACATTTGCTCAGGAAATTTTTCTAAGCCAGACTGGCACAAGCAACCAGGCTTTTGTCTACCAGGAAGAAGGAGCCGGTCCAAACAATTACGTTCAAATCTTTCAGAATGGTAGTGGCAACTACGCTGCTGTTGATCAGTCTGACTTGTATACGTTTTATGCAGAAGCGTATATCAACCAAACGGGAGAAAACCATACGGCTACCATTGACCAACTTTTTGCAGTAGGAAGTGTGGCTGGCATAGAACAGACAGGGACGGGAGTAGGAAATTACGCCGAGATAGTTCAGACGGAATATAGCTTGCTTGACCGTGCTGAAATCAGACAGGCTGGCCAACGCCAGGAAGCAGGTATTCTCCAGTATGGTAATATTTATGAGGAAGGTGAGAACGAAGCGTATATCAACCAAACCAGTAATTTCACTCAGGAAGCAGCTATCCTGCAATTTGGGGATTATAACATCGGGGAAATCTATCAGGAAGAGGACGCTGGTCCGGGTAACTTTGCTTTGATTGATCAATACGGGGCCGTCAACTATGCTTATATTGATCAGTCTGACGCTTTAACGATTGCTTCTACAGCATCTATTATACAAACAGGTTTATACAACGAGGCTGCCATTGAGCAATTTGGATCTGTGTTAGGCAGTGCATCCATTGAACAAACGGGTAGTGAAAACATAGCCTACATCGGGCAGGGAGCAGATCCCCTATCCATCTTTACGGAAGGCCTTGGGAATACAGCAACCGTTACGCAAGATGGCGATCTCAACCTGGCAGGAGTTTACCAATTCGGCGATGATAATACGGCTACTCTGACTCAAACAGGAGACGGTAACGTGATTGGCAACCTTACGTCATCAGACTTTGCTCTTCAGCAGGGTACATTGAATGAGTTAACCGTATCCCAAACTGGTACTGGTCTTCTGGTACAGGTACAACAGGTTGGGGAGGGTAATAGTGCAGTTATTACGCAATCATCACTGCTGCCCTAACCCGGTTTACTTCTTCAAATAAAAGGGCCAGAAACAAGTCAGTTTCTGGCCCTTTTATTTGAAGAGAATTTCAAAAAAATAGTGGATAATTACGTGAAAAATACGCCTATTTCGTGCTAAAAGCGCTTCTTTTTTTGTTATTTTATTAGAACGTAAACAACAACTTTAAGCACAGATGGAGTTAGCTAAATTACCCCAGTTACCGCTTCATACAAGCCAGCAGAAAGGGACTCGTACCACGCGTCGCAAAAGCAATGGAGCCGCTACAGCCGCGCTGCTTATCCAGATGGCAAGCGAAATTCTAACTGCTTCCCCAACGCTCCGAAAGAAGATCAACATTACACTGACCGATTTGGCCGCTGCGGATAAAGTGCGGAAGGAGTTAGCTAAAAAATCGCATTTGTTGATTTAATAATTTTCTAAAAAGCTTCACTGTTGTTAGTGAAGCTTTTTATTTATCGTACAAATTATAACTATTTAACGTATAAGGTGATATACTCGATATCAAAGGCACAGCCAGACGAGGCGCTGCCTCAGCACCTTCTGTTATTAGCAGACGAAAATCCCGACCTTATCGCAGTTTATTTACCGCACAGTGAAAGCTTCCTTCTAAAAGTTGATAACCAGATTCTGGGAGTTTGTTTGATTCAGCAGAAAGAGCAAATTGGCGAAATCATGAATATCGCTATCGAACCCGCTTTTCAGGGCCAGGGACTAGGCAAAGCCTTGTTACAGCACGTGATTGGGTTTGCCAGAGAGCAGGGCTTGCAGCGTCTCCTGATAAAGACGGGAAATTCAGGCATTGGCCAGATTGCTCTCTACCAGCAACAAGGCTTTGATCTGGTAGCCGTAAACTACAATTATTTTTTAGAGGCTTATCCCCAACCAATCTGGGAAAACGGTATTCGATGCAAACACCAGCTTGTCTTTGAGATAGCGTTTTCCTGATGGATTTGCTAGAGAAGTATGACAAAACACAAAACCCGCTAACTCATTTAGAGTCAGCGGGTTTCAACCGAAGGTTGTTGCCGGAGAAGGATTCGAACCCTCACAAACAGAACCAAAATCTGTCGTCCTACCTTTAGACGATCCGGCATTGCGAGTGCAAATATAGCCGGTTTTAGAATGAAAAAGCAAGCCTGTAGTCAAAAAAAGCTGAATATTATTTTCTAAAAAAACAGAACTTGCTGATTCTTAACGCTATCTTCTTCGCAAATTTTTATTCTTTTAGGCGCTAGCTACCTCCACGGAGGGGGCAATCTTTTTTACAAGCCCCTGCAATACTTTACCCGGACCACTTTCGATGAACTGAGTAGCGCCATCGGCAGTCATCGCCTCAACCAGTTGCGTCCAGCGAACGGGCGCGGTCAACTGCGCAATCAGATTGGCTTTGATCACCTCTACATCCGTCGACGGCTTTGCATTCACATTTTGATAAATTGGGCAGGCTGGGGTGTTAAAGGCTGTCGATTCGATCGCCTGTGCCAGTTCCTCGCGGGCCGGCTCCATCAGCGGCGAGTGAAAGGCCCCACCGACCTGCAAAGGCAATACGCGCTTCGCTCCCGCTTCTTTCAATTTTTCGCCCGCAACCCGCACGCCTTCCAGTGAACCAGAAATAACGACCTGTCCGGGACAGTTAAAATTGGCCGCAACCACCGTCTCTCCAGACAAAGCGGGGTCAGCCCCTACTTCAGCGCAGATTCGCTCAATAGTTGCATCGTCCAGATTAATGACAGCTGCCATTGTTGAAGGCTGCATTTCACAGGCTTTTTGCATGGCCGCCGCCCGCTTGGCAACCAATCTCAACCCGTCCTCGAAAGAGAGCGCTCCCGAAGCGACCAGCGCCGAAAACTCCCCGAGTGAATGCCCGGCTACCATATCTGGAGCAAAATCATCAAGTGTCAACGCCCGCACAACTGAGTGCAGAAAAACGGCGGGCTGGGTGACAGCGGTTTGCTTAAGCTCTTCGTCTGTACCCTCAAACATTATTTTTGTAATTTCAAAACCGAGAATTTCATTCGCCTTATCGAACATCTCCTTTGCTTTTGGCGATTGTTGGTATAAGTCTAGGCCCATCCCTCTGGCTTGCGCGCCTTGTCCGGGAAATACATATGCTTTTTTCATAGAATCAATTTTTAGCAAAAGTAGAAAGCTTCTTGCTTTTAATCCAAAAAACGCGCTCTTAGATCGGCCTGGCCCCCAACAACGGGAGGCGCCCCCAAAAAAGTGCTAGCGATTACGCGCGACAAAATCATAGAGCTGGTCAGGTAGAAAAAATAAAACGGGCCAGGTAGTGCCTAATTTCCGGGCAATTTCCAGAACCGCATCCGACTTAAGGAACGCTTGTCCACGCTAAATCAGAATCGCACTATCAATTTGCAGGTTTGTCAGATCGAAAATAGCTTTTATGATCTCAACTAATGATGAACTTGGCCGCTCCGTTGCACGAATGGCAAACGCCATCGAAAAGTATTACTACCTGGCCTCACACAGGCAGTTTATCTTAAAAAAATCCTATTATTATTCGCTTCCAAAAGGAACGAAGCGCTTGTTCCAGTGGTTACTTAATTAGCTATTAAGAAGTAATTATTTGTTAACTGTACCCGTTCCAAATAAGCACAAAATCTTACACATATATTGCTTACGAATGCTTTGTGCTGTAGTTTTGGCGGCTATGAATTGTTACTTTTAATCGTGTCTTAATTAATAAATTTTTCTGAGTTTACCATATGTCTTGGGTAATACAAACACTTACCAGCACCCTTGGCCGTAAAGTAGTTATGGCATTGACGGGACTGTTTCTGTGTAGCTTCCTAGTAGTTCACGTTATTGGGAACTTGCAACTCTTTAAAGCAGATCAAGGACAAGCGTTTAATGAGTACAGTTACTTCATGACGCACAATCCGCTGATCAAGACGGTTTCGTACCTTTTGTACGCCTCGATCCTGCTTCATGCTTTAATGGGCTTACTGTTAACGCGTTACAACCAGGCTTCACGTCCTGTCAAGTATGCCTACCAGCGTCCGGAAGCGAACAGTCCCTGGACATCACGCAACATGGGGATTCTAGGAACGATCCTGTTTATTTTCATTGTCATCCACATGCGCACTTTCTGGTACACCATGCACTTTGGACCTGTTGCGTTGGCTGGCGAGCAGATTGCTCCTGGTACCATTCCAAATGTGACCTATGATGGTGAGCCGATTAAGGACCTGTATGCGGTTGTCGTGTTTGCGTTCTCGGAATGGTGGTACGTGGCTTTGTATGTGTTGTCGATGGCAGCTTTGTCATTTCACCTCATCCACGGCTTCAAAAGTGGTTTCCAGTCACTGGGTATTCGCCACAAAAAATACACGCCGCTCATTGAATGGATTGGAACTGCTGTGTTCGCCATTGTGATTCCTGCGTTATTTGCGGCTATGCCGGTTTATATATTTCTGAAAGTACAGGGTTATATCGGGTAAGATCCTTAACCGTCACTGTCTATGATTTCTACAACAAGCGGACCAGAAACCAGCATTAAACTGGATTCAAAAACTCCGGAAGGCCCACTCGCTGAGAAATGGGCTCGTCATAAATTCAACGTAAAACTGGTTAATCCAGCGAATAAGCGTAAATACGAAGTAATTGTGGTAGGAACGGGCCTTGCCGGTGCCGCCGCCGCTGCCTCATTGGCTGAGCTTGGTTATTCCGTGAAGGCGTTTTGCTTTCAGGATAGTCCACGTCGGGCGCACTCGATTGCCGCCCAGGGGGGAATCAACGCAGCCAAAAACTATCAAAACGACGGAGACAGTGTTTTCCGTTTGTTTTACGATACCATCAAAGGAGGTGACTACCGCGCTCGTGAAGCCAACGTTCACCGGCTGGCCGAAGTAAGCGTGAGCATCATCGACCAGTGCGTAGCGCAAGGAGTTCCTTTCGCCCGTGAATACGGCGGATTGTTATCTAACCGCTCATTTGGAGGTTCGCAGGTTTCCCGGACGTTCTACGCCCGTGGCCAGACTGGACAGCAGTTACTGCTGGGGGCTTATTCCGCCCTAAGCCGTCAGGTAGCAAACGGCAAGGTAAAGCTTTATCCACGTACCGAGATGCTTGATCTGGTGGTCGAAGGTGGCAAGGCACGGGGTATTATCACCCGTAACCTGGTTACTGGAAAAATCGAATCCCATTCAGCACATGCCGTTCTGTTGTGTTCAGGAGGTTATGGTAACGTCTTCTACCTGTCCACCAATGCCATGAACTCCAATGCTACGGCAGCGTGGCGGGCTTACAAAAAAGGAGCCTTGTTTGGCAACCCTTGTTTTACGCAGATTCACCCAACGTGTATTCCCGTAAAAGGCGATTACCAGTCCAAGCTGACGCTGATGTCTGAATCCCTGCGGAATGATGGTCGGGTATGGGTTCCTAAAACGAAAGAAATGGCCGAGCAAGTCCGGAAGGGCCAGCTTAAAGCCAACGATATCAAAGAAGAAGATCGGGATTACTTCCTGGAGCGTCGTTACCCATCATTTGGTAACCTGGTTCCGCGCGACGTAGCATCCCGCAACGCAAAATACGTCTGCGATGAAGGTCGTGGGGTAGCCTCAACGGGGCTGGCCGTTTACCTTGATTTCGCAGAAGCCATTAAACGCGATGGTAAAAAAGTCATTGAAGCGAAGTACGGTAACCTGTTCGAGATGTATGAAAAAATCACGGACGATAACCCATACGAAACGCCGATGATGATTTACCCGGCGGTTCACTACACGATGGGTGGCCTTTGGGTTGATTATAACCTGATGACAACCATTCCAGGTCTGTATGCACTGGGTGAAGCCAACTTCTCCGATCACGGTGCTAACCGCTTAGGGGCATCGGCATTGATGCAGGGTCTGGCGGATGGTTATTTCGTTATTCCTTATACCATTGGGGATTATCTGGCAACTATTGGTCCGGCGGACAAAATTCCGGCGGACAGCCCAGCCTTCAAGGAGGCAGAAAAGGCAGTAACTGATCAGATCAAGCAACTGCTTGCCATCAAAGGAACGCGTCCGGTTGATGATTTTCACCGCCAGTTAGGCCACATCATGTGGGAATATTGCGGTATGTCCCGGAATGCAGAAGGTCTGAAAAAGGCTAAGAAATTGATTCAGGATCTGAAAGCTGAATTCTGGAAGAATGTACGCGTTCTGGGCGATCATGAAGACATGAATCAATCATTGGAGCAAGCCTGTCGAGTAGCCGACTTCATCGAACTGGGCGAACTGATGGTGGACGATGCTCTGAACCGGAACGAATCCTGTGGTGGTCACTTCCGCGAAGAGTTCTCAACGGAAGAAGGCGAAGCCAAACGGGATGACGCCAATTATACCTACGTAGCGGCTTGGGAATACAAAGGTCCTAACCAGCAAGCGGCCCTGCATAAAGAAAACCTGGAGTTTGAAAATGTGAAGCTGACCCAGCGGAGTTATAAATAAGTTTCGAGTTTAGGCGTTTCGGACTATAAATCACAGCTGTCTGGTTTAGAACTGAAGCAAGAAACTAGAAACTCCAAACTTGACCAACGCAATGAATATTACACTCAAAGTCTGGAGACAAAAAAATACAGATTCATCAGGTAAACTGGTGGAATATAAATTAGCCGACATCTCGCCAGAAATGTCGTTCCTGGAAATGTTCGACGTGTTGAACGCCGATCTGATCAAAAAAGGAGATGAACCGATTGCTTTCGACCATGACTGTCGTGAAGGTATTTGTGGAACCTGCTCCATGTATATCAATGGACGGGCGCACGGTCCTCAAACCGGATCAACGACCTGCCAGCTTCACATGCGGAGCTTCAGCGATGGCGACACCATTATAGTTGAACCGTGGCGGGCACGGGCTTTCCCGGTAATCAAAGACTTGATGGTGGATCGCTCAGCTTTCGACCGCATCATGCAAGCCGGTGGATATGTATCCGTGAATACCGGTTCGGCACGTGATGCCAACGAAACCCTCATTCCACGCGAGATTGCTGACGAAGCGATGGATGCAGCGCAGTGCATCGGTTGCGGAGCTTGTGTAGCAGCTTGTAAGAATGCCTCAGCGATGTTGTACACCGCAGCTAAGGTTTCGCACCTGGCAATTTTACCACAAGGTGAGGCTGAAGCTACAATGCGTGCTGAACGGATGGTGGCCCAGATGGATGCCGAAGGTTTTGGCGCCTGCTCATTCACAGGTGCTTGCTCGGTTGAATGTCCGAAGTCGATTTCACTGGATCACATTGCCCGCTTAAATCGTGAATATTTGGGAGCGAAATTAACTTCCAACAACGTATAGAAGGCTTTTTTAGGCCTGAGTTAACGAAAAAAGCGCCTATTTGGCGCTTTTTTCGTTTTCACGTGTCTTAAGCTCAATTGCTAATCGTGCAAGCGTAGTAAACCAGGGCACTTGTATGGTGGCTTATTTCCGGGAGGGCCAATTCCCGAAAGATCCTCAATAGCTTATTTGGCTATCATCCTTTTTAGAACCATACATAACCAATAGCGCTACCTGATTTTTCATTCGCTAGTTTCAAGTTCTTATTTCAAGGACACGCATCCATTCCAGAAGTAACGTTTAAGACCCTTACTTTTGCAGGTCAACAGCTACGCATTCGATAAATGCTGCCTGATACATGCTCCCGCCAAGAAAAGCCGCTACTTATTTTCAACTCTATTAGCTGGTCAAGATAAAAAAAGGGATATTTGGAAATTTACTAGCTTTAGATACAACCTGTTGTGACGACCAGTATGCTTCTTGCGCTCGATGCCGGCAACTCTGATACTGTATTTGGCATCCATGATGGACAACGCTGGATTCACATTTGGCGCACTCGTTCCCTTGTTAATGAGGGGCCTGCTCATTACGAAAGCATCCTACGCCTTTGGTTACTTGAAGCGGGAATTTCCCCTACTACAATTCAAAGCACAGTACTTAGCAGCGTTGTGCCAGACCTGACGCCCACGCTTCGTGCCATGTTGGCTGGCCTTTTCAGCCAGGATCCAATTGTGGTTAGCCCAGCCATCTACCCGTTGCTTCCACTGGAAATTTTACGGCCGTACGAAATTGGTGCCGACTTGGTAGCCAATGCACTGGCGGCTCACTTAACCTATCAACAAAATTGCGTAGTCGTTGATTTTGGCACAGCTCTTACCTTTACAACGGTTTCGGCAACGGGCCGTATGCTGGGCGTAGCCATTGCGCCCGGTTTGAAAACAGCTGTAAGGTCGCTCTTCTCCAATACCGCTCAGCTCCCGGAGGTTCCGCTGGAAATGCCAGAGTCGGCTTTGGGAACGAACACTACGCACGCCATTCAGGCCGGTATTATGCTTGGCTACGAAGGACTGGTTCGCTCTCTTCTCGCTCGTATACGGGCTGAATTAGACGGAAATTGCCTGGCCATTGCCACCGGCGGACTAGTAGCTACCATCCCCACCCTGCACGTTGAATTTACGGAGGTCAGGCAAATGCTCACCCTCGATGGGATTCGAGCCATCAGTCAGTATGTAAGTGCTGGAGCGCATCAATCCCGGTAAGAAGTTTTCCCTGATTTCTTAATCACAAAGCTCACGAAACCTGCTCGGTCGAATCCGATTCCGACGGAGCAGATTTCTCTGCTTTACCCTGCTTCTTTCTCTTCAAGGCTTCGTGCAGTATAAATTCAATCTGTCCATTCACGCTTCGAAACTCTTCCTGGGCCCAGCGTTCCAGCTCTTTTAGCGTTTCGGGGTTGATCCGTAAGACAAAAGCTTTCTTTTCAGCAGCCATTTGTAAATGAATAATGAACAGCACAGTCAGGCCAGGCTGTCTGTGCTGTTCACCGTTAATGGTTCAGTACGTTAATTGTATAAGGTTCCGGTATTGACTACTGGACTAACGCTTTTTTCGCCGCATAACACAACGAGCAAGTTGCTTACCATCGCTGCTTTTCGCTCCTCATCCAAATGTACGACATCTTTTTCGGCCAGTCGCGCCAACGCCATTTCGACCATGCCAACGGCACCGTCTACAATTTGTTTCCGTGCCGCGACTACCGCCGTTGCCTGCTGGCGTTGTAGCATCGCCCCGGCAATTTCCTGCGCATAGGCCAAGTGGCTGATTCGTGCCTCGATGACTTCAACCCCCGACCGCTCCAGACGCTCGTTCAATTCCTGCTCCAGCAAAATATTAATCTGGCCCGTACTATCGCGCAACGTAACCTCTTCATGATCGCTTTCTATATTATCGTAAGAACACGTACTGGCCAGATGACGCACCGCCGCTTCGGATTGAATTTTGACAAACAATTGGTAGTCATCTACTTCAAAAAAAGCTTTGGCGGTATCCATAACCCGCCAGACTACGACGGCTCCAATTTCAATTGGGTTGCCCATTTTATCATTTACTTTCAGCGTCTGCCCGTTCAGGTTCCGGGCACGCAGGCTGATTTTACGTTTCGCGTACAGCGGGTTTACCCAGCGCAAGCCCGTCTGCCTCATTGTCCCTACGTAATCTCCGAAAAAGGTTGTTACAATGCCTTCATTCGGATTGACGACGGCCAAACCAGCAAAAAGAACCAAAGTAATCAGCATCGAAATAACGCCTAGCCCGACAGCTCCCCGCACAAAGAACAAAATAGAGCCAATCAATAAAAGAAAGGCAATCATTAAAAGGACATAGCCTGAAGTAGAGGTTAATTCTTTTTCTTCCATGGTTTAGTTTGATATTGTTTTGATATCACAATAATAACAATTAATAAACAGACCCGACTACTATTTTAGGATGAATGGCACAGAAATAAGGCAAATCAGAGATTTTGGCGGATAAACTACGCGGCTCAGATAAGTCTATCTGCTAAATCGGCATCCAGAAGCGTCTACGTTCCAGTCTGAATACCCTATATTTGTAAATCTTTTACGAATCAAGATGATACTGAGCGAACAGGAGATTAACCGGCGCAACAAGCGCGAGGAACTAATGCGACTGGGAATCGATCCATACCCAGCTGAACTTTTTGAAGTCAACGTTACGGCGGCTGACATTCATCAGAATTACGAGCAAGATAAAGACAACTATAAAAGCATTTCCATTGCCGGGCGGCTCATGAGCTTCCGGATTATGGGCAGTGCCTCCTTTGCCGAATTACAGGATGCCACGGGCCGGATTCAGCTTTACTTCCGCCGCGACGATCTTTGCCCCGACGAAGACAAAACCCTGTACAATACGGTTTTCAAAAAGCTACTTGATATTGGCGACATCATCGGCGCGACCGGCTACGTCTTTACGACCCAAACCGGCGAAATTTCAATCCACGTTACCAGCTTTAAGCTGCTCACGAAATCGCTGCGCCCGCTGCCTGTGGTGAAAGAAGCAGAAGGAAAAGTATACGATGCTTTTTCTGATCCAGAGCAACGCTACCGCCAACGCTACGTTGACCTGATTGTCAATCCGCAGGTACGTGAAACCTTCGTTAAACGCACCAAACTGGTTAATTCAATCCGGTATTTTCTCAGCGACCGTGGTTATCTGGAGGTTGAAACCCCCATTTTGCAGCCTATTCACGGCGGGGCAACGGCACGGCCGTTTGTTACGCACCACAATACGCTGGACATGCAGCTTTACCTTCGGATCGCTAATGAGCTATATCTGAAGCGGTTAATTGTTGGTGGCTACGATGGCGTTTTTGAATTTGCCAAAGATTTCCGGAACGAAGGCATGAGCCGCTTCCACAATCCTGAATTTACGCAGGTTGAGCTTTACGTTGCTTACAAAGACTACAACTGGATGATGGACCTCATCGAGGAAATGGTCGAAAAGATTGCCCTTGATTTACACGGAAAAACAGAAGTGCCGGTTGGTGAAAACATCATTAATTTCCAGCGGCCCTGGAAGCGACTAACCATGTTCGAGGCCATTCAGGAATATACCGGCGTTGACGTATCGGCGATGGGTGAAGACGAGCTGCGGGCAGTTGCCGAAGGACGGGGCATCAAAACGGATAGCACAATGGGTAAATCAAAGCTCATTGACGAATTGTTCGGTGAAGCTGTAGAACACCAGCTCATCCAGCCAACGTTTATTACGGACTATCCGGTTGAAATGTCACCATTGACTAAGAAACACCGCAGCAAACCCGGTCTGGTGGAACGCTTCGAGGCCATTTGTAACGGAAAAGAAATTGCGAATGCTTATTCGGAGTTGAACGATCCACTCGACCAACGCGCCCGTTTTGAAGAACAATTGGAGCTGGCCAACCGGGGCGACGAAGAGGCAATGGCTATGGATGAAGATTTTCTGCGGGCTCTGGAATACGGTATGCCACCAACTGCCGGCGTAGGTTTGGGTATCGACCGACTAAGCATGATTATGACCAATTCGGCATCCATCCAGGACGTCCTGTTCTTCCCGCAAATGCGCCCGGAGAAAAAAGCAGAGGTATCGGCGGACGCAGATTACGAAGCGAAAGGCATTCCAGCGGGTTGGATTCCGGCCCTGCAAAAAATGGGCTTCATGCACGTCGATCAGCTCTCGGAAGCCAATCCTAACAAAGTCTTTAATGATTTAGGGGGCATGCGGAAAAAGCTCAAACTTGATGTTACGATGCCTACGCTAGATGATGTGAAGCGTTGGGTTGAATAACTATTGTATAACGAAAACAAAAGCCTGGTTTTGAAGCCAGGCTTTTGTTTTTCACTGCTTTAGCTTTTTTCTTCTTCTCCGTATTTTTCCAGAATTTTACGAACATCTTTCGGTAACTGAGCGCTAATACGCGCTGGATCAGCAATCGCATTTTCGACGGAGCCGCGCCAAACGAGTTTACGGGTTTTGGCATCAACGATGTCTACCACTACGGTACCTTCGTTATACTGCTCTGTACGGGACTGTGGGCCTCCCCAGCCATACCAGCTCGGTCCCCAGCCACGCCAGCCCCACCGGCCCCAGCCGTAGAAAGGTCCGTAAAGTGGCGCAGGATCGGTCACAGTACGGGTTTTCTTTTCGACAAAAAAGTGGTAGCCAATAAGTACATCAGGGTCGGACTCATCTTGCTTTAATCCTTTCTCGTTCAAAACTGTATTGACCGAATTCTCGACATTTTGCGTAGCTATGTCATTATAGTACAAAGGATTTTGACCCGCTTTAACGTCAGAGTCCATCCAGGCATACGTTTTGTACTTGTCAAAATTCACCCTCGAATTATAGTCAACGGTCACTGGTCGAGCACAACTACCCAGCACGAATAGGAGGCCGATTACAAACACTGCATTTTTCATAACGTTGTCTTACTTGTTCGTCTTTAAAAACAAGTTGATAGTCTAAAAGTTTGCAAAGTCACCGCTTAGGTTCTTTCTTGGCGACTTTCGTATTTTTATGCTATGATGAATTCAACTCCTGAAATAAAGACGCAATTGTATCAGCATTGCCTCGACTACGTTGACCAGCGGATAAGTACAGCGCAAACGGCAATGAAAGCAGCGCAGGCTGCCGCCAATGAAGAATCGAAAAGTAGTGCAGGGGATAAATACGAGACAACGCGGGCCATGATGCAAATAGAGCGGGATCAGTGCGCCCGCCAACTTACGGAAGCCTTGAAACTGCGCCAGGAGCTGGCTGGCATCGATTTGGATAAAACGTTCCCTACTGTTCAGCCAGGAAGTCTGGTTCTAACCAATCGAGGTACTTTTTTTCTAGGAATTAGTATTGGTAAGATAAATATTAATCAGGATACTTTTCTGGTTGTTTCTGCGGCCTCTCCGATTGGAAGTCAACTACTTGGCCGACGCGTAGGCGATGAGATTTCGTTTAACAAAGTGGCTTATCGCATTCTTCAGATTGCCTGAATAAGCAAGAAGCCTCGATCAACACGACCGAGGCTTTCTATGAATGACGAAGAATCTATTCTTCTAATTTTTTCACTTTGACAGCATTCAAGCCTTTTTTACCATCAATTACTTCGAATGCTACGCGGTCTTTCTCCCGAATGGTAAGGCCATTCAGGCCTGTAATGTGTACAAAAATGTCCCGGCTTGACGAATCCTCAACAATAAATCCAAAGCCTTTGCTCTCATTAAAGAATTTAACTGTACCTGTTTGCATAAAACAATAAAAATTAAAAAATTAAGGATTACGACGGTTATGCCCTCAAACAAAAGTCATCAAACAGGTACCCAGTTTGTACACAAATGGAGCGGTACGGAGAATTGGCCGTATCTGCACTGACTTTGTAAGGTCGCTCGGCTTTAAAGTTAAAAAAATCAGCGCATTAGTAAATACTAGGCCATAAAAATTGTTTACTGAGCGCCACTTTTTGAGTTTTATTTGGCATATTTCTCCCGCAGCGGTAGATTATTCGGTCACCTTTGGCTAAATTTCAAGAACAAACGACTAAAGAGATTGTTAATAACGAATCTGAGACCTAATTTTAACAGTAATTCGTAGGTGTCATGAACAAAATAAGATATTTTGTCGAGAGCCAGGCTTTTGGAGTCTGTACGAGGTTAGGCGAGAAAATGAACATTTCGGCGAGCAGCATCCGCCTGTATTTCATTTACACGTCCTGCTTAACCCTGGGGTCGCCTGTCGTTTTGTATTTGATTCTTGCCTTTTGGATGGAGATGCGTAAGCACTTACGCCGTCACAATCATCCAACCGTTTGGGAGTTGTAAAGCTCAAGAAACCGTTTTTTGCCTTTAACGAAATACTGCCAGACAACACTTTCCCGGTAAATCTGACTTACTTCGCCACTCTGCTTGTTGCGCTTTTTGTAAAGCTCTGGTAACCAGCTATAGAAAGAAAAGTGTGCCCGAATAATGGCTATTGTATCGCGCCATTGCCCTTTGCTTATGAGCTGTAGCCCCGAGGCGCCATCCAGTACCAGCCGGGCGAAAATTGTCGCGAAGAGCGATTTAGATGGCAAATTCTTGTATAAGGTAGCCAGGCTGTTGCGGTAATTCAGAAATGTTTTACGCGGATTTGTCTTGGCTAATGTACCACCGCCAATGTGGTAAACCGTGGAATCCGGGCAGTACCAGATTTCGTAACCTCTATTTTTGAGGCGCCAGCAAAGATCAATTTCTTCCATGTGCGCGAAAAAATTCGCATCAAAGCCGCCAATTTTCCAGAATAATTCAGAACGTATAATCAGGCACGCCCCCGTTGCCCAAAAAATCTGGCGCTCATCGTTATACTGTCCCTCATCGGGTTCCAGGGTATCGAAAAGGCGGCCCCGGCAGAACGGATACCCCAGATAATCAATGTAGCCTCCGGCAGCACCTGCGTATTCGAAATGCGTTTTTTGGTGATAAGCAAGCAGCTTCGGCTGGCAGGCCGCCGCCTGCGGACGCCGCTTCATCAAATGCAATAAAGGGGAAACCCAACCCGGTGTTACCTCAACATCCGAGTTAAGGAGAATGTAATAGGTCGCTGGAATCTGCGCTAACGCTTCATTGTAACCGCCTGTATAACCGTGGTTACGTTCCAGACGGATTATTTTAACAGCCGGAAAATGCTGCTGTACGAGATCTACAGAGTTGTCCAGCGAAGCATTATCAGCGACATAAACGGCGTGGCCTTCCGAATAGGCCAGCACCAACGGCAAAAACTCATCCAGAAAGCTCCAGCCATTATAATTCAGAATAACAATGGCAACTTCGTCCATGTGCTAAGACATCATGCTGCCCAGATCAAAGCCGGGAATATTTGGCAGCAAGCCTTCGGTTGATTTACGCAGGTGTTCTTTGATTTTACCGTCAACGTTCTCAAGTGCCTTGTTGGTTGCGGCCACGATCAGGTCTTGCAACATTTCTTTGTCGTCTGGTTTAACCAGGTCCGAATCAATTTCCAGCTTGATCAATTGTTTATGACCATTTACAGTAGCCCGTACTAAACCTGCTCCTGCTTCGCCCGACTCCGTAATAACGCCCAGCGACGCTTGTGCTTCTTTCATTCGGCTCTGGAATTCCTTCACTTTGCCGAACATATCCATCATGTTGAACATACTAATTGCGATTAGTGCTTTCTGATTAAACTGCAAAACTAGGTCAATTGTGCGGTCTCAGCTATTACATTCTAAAAAATTATCGCATGAGCATGACTCTCCCCGATTTGATAAGTTTCTGGCCAGCCTGGTCAACCGCCTCAATTCGGTACGAATAATGGCCTGCTGGTGCTATCTGCCCGTTAATTGTTCCGTCCCAACCTTCGCGCTGATCCGTTGTGAACATAACCTCACCCCAACGATTGTAAACAGATAGCCGAATGCTTTCGAAGAACGTGCTGCCTTTGATCGTGAAAGCATCGTTCAAGCCATCGCCATTAGGCGTAAAGGCATCCGGCACGAACAAACGCGCTGCCGCCGTGAACGAGCGAAAGTTAGAATAGCTCACAGCTCCGTTTGCTGAAACGGCTTTCACCCGAAAATTAAACCGCTGGATGTCAGGGTCGCTCAGATTCGGCTGGTAGGTCGTGTTAGCCACCAGATCAACCTCATCAACGACTGTGTTCGTCTCATCTAACTTTTCGAGTCGGTATTGAGCGACAGTCTCGCCAAAAAAGGGCGATTCTGGCGTCCAGTTAATGGCAGCGGGCGAATCCGATTTCAGGTGAATCGAACAAACCGGCGCGGTCAGCGTCGAAGTAGCTCCGCAAGCACTTTGGTAGCCAACCTGGTAGCAGTAAGACTGTTTCCGAGTATCTACGCCGCCATCCTGATGCACATTCCGGGCGGCTTCTTCGGCTACTGGGTTGAAAGCGCCGCCGGGCGAGTCCTGCCGATAGATCAGCATTTTGTAATTGGGCGTTGCCTGCGCCGCCGGGTCCAGAACGGCCAGCAGATCAATTCGACCCGCTGTATTGACCGACACCTGCACTTTGGTGAACGGCAGCGGTTGCTCACCGGATTGCGCGGTTACACATTTGCTGTCCGACTCCACCGTGGTAGCTCCACTGTTCAGTTGCGCCGTTACTTTATAACAATACTGCTGGCCGCATTGCAGATTTTGCTTGTCGTTTTCCGTTCTTGCCGAAGCCGTGGTTGATGTACTCAAGGTTGTATTATTCCGAAGAACGGTAAATCGGCCAAACGTGTTTGTGGTGACCTCGGTGGTCCATTTTACTTCATTCTGACCATTTTGGGCCGTAACATCCAGCCCAATTGTACAGGCAGGCTCCGATTCCTGCCGCCCGCACGAACCGCTAACGACAACCCGAAAACAGGTCGGATGATTGCCAATATTTGTCACGGGAATCGTGCCATTCCCAACCCGGGAGAAGGTGGTTGAGGCCCAGTTGCCCGAAGCATCCCGTTGTTCAAGTACGGCGGTCTGGCCCGCTGGCACATTATCAATCTGTAGTGTAGCAGTTTTATTGGCCTCCGTACTACTTAACTTGGCAATAACCGGTTTTGGAAGCGAACCGTTGGGCGTCCGGGTTTCCGACCGAATCTGTCCGCCGCAAAAGATCTGATTACCATCCAGATAAACGCCCTGTACGGTGACTGTCCGCGTCGAATTATTGGCAAATGTATGACTCTGGCTCAGGGTATTTTTAGTTATTCGTTCCGCCGGAGAGCCATCTCCCCAGTTGATCAAATACCCATCATATTGCTGGCTGATCGCATCATTGGTAATCGTTAAGGTCAGTTGCCGGTCGGCACACCCATTTAGCGCCGTGTTCAAAGGTCGCGTATCCAGCACTTCTACCTCATCGCAAAATACGGTTCCGGTAGCTGACCCGTTCCCACTGGCTAGCTGAAGAATTTTGTAACGCCCTGGTTTTGTAAATGCATACTTCCGATTGGCCGTTTGCTGCTGCAATAAAGGAGCCGAGAAAGGATCACCTGTTTGGTATTCATAAATGTATTTATCGCCGGACAGCGTTGCTGGTACTGACGCGATTTCTACTGTAAACGGCGCACAGCCTCGTTTGGCCCGGAGCGTAAAACCGCCTACTCCTGCATTCGCAGGCTTCCCGCTGCCGCACCAATCTTGCGACCAGGCCTCAACCGGCAATAAATAAAGGACACTTATAGCCAAAAACCACC
The DNA here is from genome assembly GCF_021484805.1 of Tellurirhabdus bombi. NCBI lineage: Bacteria > Pseudomonadati > Bacteroidota > Cytophagia > Cytophagales > Spirosomataceae > Larkinella > Larkinella bombi. The sequence continues at coordinate 720,064 of NZ_CP090557.1, forward strand.
CGATACACAGAAACCGTCCGGGTGACCACTTTGTCAATGTAATCACGGAGGAGTAAAATTTTTCGTTAGCTAACAATTTTGGGAGGTTGGTTAAAAAACGTATAAACTTCTCTTTTAGCGTCCGGCGAAACGTATCTTTGCCGAAAGGTGTTTGACAAATATGTAATCAGTCAATTACGCCCCCGTTTTTTAATTGAACCAATGGAGAGTAACCCCACAAATATAAAGACACAACATAGTGATAGTGGTCACATGTATTCTGCGAATGTAGCGGTTGAACCTGTTCGTTTAGACCGGATTGAAGACGCTATTCAGGACATTCGGGACGGCAAAATTATCATCGTAGTTGACGATGAAGATCGTGAAAACGAGGGTGATATGATTTGCGCTGCCGAAAAAATCACGCCCGAGATGGTTAACTTCATGACGAAGGAAGGCCGGGGCCTTATGTGTGCTCCTCTTACCAACGAGCGTTGCCAGGAATTAGGTCTGGAAATGATGGTTGGCAACAATACGTCTGTTCATACGACTCCTTTTACGGTTTCCGTTGATTTGCTTGGCAACGGATGCACCACCGGAATTTCTGCCAGCGACCGCGCTAAAACCATCCGCGCTTTGGTTGATCCGGAAACCAAACCTGAAGACCTGGGCCGTCCCGGTCACATCTTCCCACTCCGTGCGGTGGAGGGTGGCGTTTTGCGTCGCACCGGGCATACTGAAGCTGCCGTTGATTTTGCCAAACTGGCCGGTCTGTCACCAGCGGGCGTCCTGATTGAAATCCTTCACGAAGATGGCACGATGGCCCGGTTACCCCAACTCCGTGAGCTTGCCGATAAGTTTGGAATGAAACTGGTCAGCATTCAGGATTTGATTGAATACCGGCTTAAGCAGGAATCACTTATTCGTCGCGAAATCGGGGTGGATATGCCCACTGAACGGGGTCACTTCGAACTCATCGCTTATAAATCGCTCACTACCGACGACACGCACCTGGCCTTGATCAAAGGCACATGGGAAAAGAACGAGCCTGTTCTGGTTCGTGTGCACTCTTCCTGCGTTACGGGCGACATCTTCGGCTCTTGCCGTTGCGATTGTGGGGGCCAGTTGCACGCCGCCATGGATTTAGTGGAAAAAGAAGGAAAAGGGGTTGTCCTTTACATGAATCAGGAAGGCCGGGGGATTGGTCTGCTGAACAAGCTGAGAGCCTATAAATTACAGGAAGCAGGACTGGATACGGTGGAAGCCAATCTGGAACTGGGCTTTAAAATGGATGAGCGGGATTATGGCGTTGGGGCTCAAATTCTGCGCGATTTGGGCATTCACAAGATAAGACTCATCTCAAACAACCCGAAAAAACGGGCCGGATTGATGGGCTACGGCCTTGAAATTATCGAAACCGTGCCTCTTCAGATCCAGTCGAATCCGTATAACGAGCGCTATTTGCAGACCAAACGAGATAAAATGGGCCATGCCCTAACCCATCTGGGCGATAAATCACTGAATCCGTAATCGTTCTGAAGCTTATTTTAATAGTACAAAGGATAGCCTGAGGCTATCCTTTTTTTTTGAGGCCACGCAACCCTTTCTTTCGCTCCTTCGTATTGGTCAAGAATCGATTCAACAGTTTATCAATTTCTCACTCATGGCTCTTTTATCTTCATGAAACCCTATTTGGTATCCTTACGGATCGTCTTCCTGGCGAGTATATTTCTTTTTCAATCCTGCAGCAAGGACGAGGAGACTCAGCCCGCAGCCTCAGGTATCTCAATCAATAATACATCCTTAGGCAACGTCCTAACCGACGAGACAGGCCGAACACTGTACTTTTTCGCCAATGATGTCGACGGCGCTTCGACGTGCAAGGGAAACTGCCTCACCAACTGGCCCGTTTTTTACCGGGAAAATCCGTCTCTGGGTACCGGTTTAAACGCCAGCGATTTCGGTACCATCACGAATGCTGACGGCAGTAAACAAACCACCTATAAAACCTGGCCACTCTATTATTACGCCAAAGATGCTAAAGCTGGTGATGTAAGTGGCGAAAATGTGGGCAACATCTGGTTTGTCGCTAAGCCCGATTATTCCATTATGTTGTCAAATGCGCAGTTGAAGGGGCATGATGGAAAGTCATACACCAGCAAGTACGTCGAAGGAACCGAATCAACGATCTTCTTTGTGGACGCGCAGGGACGAACCCTATACGGTTTTAGAAACGACAAGAACAAAAAGAATAATTTCACCAAAGCTGATTTCAGTAACAACAGCGTCTGGCCTATTTTTGAAACAACCCTGGGTTCTGTACCTTCGGTATTGGATAAAACCCTGTTCAGTACCATTTCAGTAGCTGGGCGAAACCAACTGACTTACAACGGCTGGCCACTTTATTATTTCGGTCAGGACAACAACCAGCGAGGTGTGACCAAAGGGGTTAGCTTTCCTTCGCCGGGCGTTTGGCCCATCATTCAGAAAGAAACGCCCGTAGCGCCGCAGTAAACCTATTTTTTGGGTTTACTAATTTCTGACGCAACGCTTTTTGCGCATTTATCGTATAGGTACAAAATCCCGCAGGATGACGCCCAAAACCGAAGACATCACTGTTTTGCTTCAGGAATGTCTGAATGGCAACCGTAAAAGCCAGGAACGACTCTATCGGGAGTTCTACGGCTATGCGATGGGCATTTGCATGCGGTATTCATCCAATCGCGAAGATGCCGTCGAAATACTGAACGATAGCTTTCTGAAGGTTTTTACGCGCGCTCACCAATACCGGACCGAAGTGCCATTCAAGCTATGGCTGCGCCGGATTCTGATCAATGCCGCGCTTGATTACCACCGCATCCATCAGAAGCATCGTTTTCATGAAGATATTGGCCGGGCCGAACAGCTGCCTACAGTGGAGGCGAACGCACTGGAACAGATCACTCATAGCGAACTGCTTGATTTGATCAGGCAGCTGTCGCCGGCCTATCGTTTGGTTTTTAATTTATACGTCATAGACGGCTTTACCCATGAAGAAATTGCCGGACAATTGCAGATTTCGGCGGGAACCTCGAAATCCAATCTGGCCCGCGCCCGTGAACAATTGAGAATCTTATTAACCCGCAGAAATCATGTCGAGTGTGGACGAACTACCCGATGACGAAGGGCTTGACAAGCTCTTTCGGACGTCTGCCGAGGAGTTTGAACCACCCTATAATCCCGAAGACTGGTCAAATCTACGCCACCGCCTAGACCAGACCGACCGAACGGCTTTGCTTTTCCGCCTCTTGCGCTGGGGTTTGCCTATCCTATTTCTTTTGCTGACCGGAACGGGAATTTGGCTCTGGCAACATAATAAACAGACTAACGAGCAGCCTGTAACCCCAACAACTCTATCTGAATCTGGCAACGGACGTACCACTTCAGCTAACAAGTCTGGCCGTGTTGATCAATCAGGTTTTGAGGCAACGAAAACCGCGCCAACGTTGCCGCCTCTAATGGGTGGGACAGCCGGGCAGCGCGATAAAATTGCTTCCAATGGCGTTGAACTACCCAAGTCTACCGCTAGTCCAGAAGGTAGACTAACAGCTGAGCAAGCTGCCGAAACCGAACGAAGTTCTATGCAATTCACAAAAAAACCGCGGAATATTGTGGATAAGTCTGTGGATAAAGAGATTACTGTGGATAAGCGAGGGGAAAATCAGGCCTATAACGTACGTTACCCGCAGGGAAAGCGAGCTACCAACGTTTTGCTTCCTACACCTAATTTACAGGCAGGATACGCTAGTAAAGGCGCAACGCCCGCTTCCCGTTCGGCGCAACGCCGTGGTGCGTATCAATCGGCAAACGGTACTCCCACCGACCAGGTTAAAAATAGTTCAAGCGTTGACTCATCGAATGGACCGAATTGGTCAAGCAATCTGATCGCGGAGCGCTTCCATTTTTCATCTTCGCCAGATCCATTAGCCCCCCTGCTTCTCCGTTTGTCAGACAGCGCGCTTGCCCTTAAGGCGGAGCCTACTTATAAAACGTCCCGGCAAACAAAAACGCCGCGTTTCTCGCCTTTAAGCATTCGCCTTCAGTTTACGCCCGATCTAAATTTCATTGGCGGAAGCGGCCCAGCGGTGTCGCCCAATGTGGGAGTCTTTGTCGAATATCGCTTTACAAATCGGTTGCTCATTCAGGTTGGAGCCATGAAGGCCGTAAAAAAATATTACGCCTCTATGGAGGATTATAAGATACCCACCGACCATTGGTATCAAAAAGAAAGGCCCATTCGCATCGATGCCAATTGCACCATCATTGATATACCCATTAATGTGCGCTTCGATGTATTTGCATCAACCAATCAGCGCTGGTTTCTAAGCAGTGGCATTTCTTCCTATATCATGAAGAAAGAGAAGTATCACTATGAGTATGACCCTGTTCCTGCAAACAACAAATATCCGGGTTGGGAAGGCAACACGGGACGCGTCGATGCCAGCCATCTTAATTTTTCGGTAGGTTACGAGCGTTATTTCTCGCGGCGTTTGTCGTGGCAGGTTGAGCCTTTTCTGAAGACTCCGTTAAAAGGCGTTGGTTACGGAAAAGTGCGTTTGCTGAGTACCGGTATTTTTCTCTCTGCCCGATACAACATATAAATTTTCGTGATGCAGCCGTTATACAACACCAATTGATGTAATAACATAAAATGTAGTGATAATAAATCTAACCTGTGAACTAGTTTTGTTATGGAGATTCGTCAAAAAGAAACAATGAAGCGCGGTGATTTTTTGCGCAGTCTTGGCTTGAGCACCTCGGCCTTGATGGCTTTTTATTGCATGGGAACAATGACTTCCTGCTCGGGTGATGATCCGACACCGGATACGGGTAATCCAAGCACTGGCGCGGGCTTTACTGGCAATGCTGACCCCTCAAAAGGAGCCGTCAATTTTACACTTGATTTAACTAGTTCGGATTACAGCAAACTGAAAACCGCCGGTCAATTTGTTTCGGTTGGTAGCATTATCGTCGCCAATGCAGCGGGTAGCATGGTTGCTATTGGTCGTGTCTGCACTCACCAAGGCGGTTCCCTGAGCTATCGGAGCGGCTCGAACGACTTCATTTGTGATACGCACGGCGGACTTTACAACACCAACGGAACCGTAAAAGCGGCCCCGCCTACCCAGCCTGTTGTAGCCTATAAAACCAGTCTGGCTTCGGATAAACTAACGGTTACGGCCTAAAATCAATCGTCATTATCTTCCCACAAGCTTATGAAACTCCTGTTCGCCACTTTCTTTTCTTTATTTTTTGCCTTATCGGTTGTTGCTCAGGACACCACTCGGGTTGCTCCGCCCTCGGATGCCGACAGCTTGCTCGCCAGCCTGACCGATAGTGTGGCCAGCCCCGAGCTATTGCCCAAAAAGATGACCATTAGTCAGCGGCTTTTGTGGAGTCGGAAAGGCGTGCTTCGGAGTACGGGAATTGCTCCGTTAACGGCAGAAAGTCGCGAAAAAGAACTGAAAGTGCGGCGGGCTATGCTGGTATCTCACCAGGTAGTTGGCTTCGTAACGCTAGCTGGAATGATTACGCAGGGCATACTTGGCTCCCGGCTCTACAAAGCGCAGGGAGCCGATTATGTCCGCTTAAAGAATGCTCACGAAAACGTGGCCACCTTCATTAACATTTCCTACGGGACCGCCGCGTTACTTGCTTTTACCTCGCCGCCTCGCCTACCGACTAGCAGCAATCGCCGCCGTGGATTCAGCTCCATTCAATTGCATAAAACCCTGGCGATGGTTCACCTGACAGGCATGATTGCGACCAACATTCTGGCCCGCCAGATTTCGGGCAGTGGCGAAAATTACGATACCCTTAAGTCGGCTCACCGCATTGCGGCTTTCACTACGTTTGCGGCCTTCGGGGCGGCTATCGTTGCCATTAAATTTTAAGCTATTAATTGCTACTCTTATGAATCCACTACGCCATATTCCGACAATCTGTTGTTTCCTGGCACTTGGTATGCTGTCGCTTTCTTTCAGAATGCCGATGGCTAAACGAAAGCTAATGGCCGACAAGTCGGCAACGACAATCACCTATGCGATGCGCCACCCCATGCACACCTGGGAGGGCGTCAGCCGCGATGTGACCTGCGCCGTTGTGTATAATGACGAGACAAACCGCATCGAAAACGTGGCCGCCGTGGTTAAGGTTGCTTCTTTCGATAGCCAGAACAGCAACCGCGATTCGCACGCGCTGGAGTCAACGGAAGCCCTGAAATACCCGAATATTACGTTTTCCAGCCAGGATATTCAGCCGGGCGATGGCAATACGCTCACCATTCGTGGCAATATGACGTTTCATAACGTAACTCGCCCGATGACGATTCAGGCTACCCGAAAAGAGGCCAGCGGCAAGCTGACGATTGACGGCAATTTTGATTTTAAACTAACGGATTTTAAAATTGAGAAACCCAGTCTGATGATGGTTCCCGTGGAGGACGAGGTGAAGATGCGGTTTGTTTTTGTCTTTAAAATGCCCGCTAATAGCTAGGATTTACATGCCGTGGTGAACCAGCAGAAACAAAAATACCACCAGCCAGAGTACATCCACAAAATGCCAGTACAAGGTAATCAGCCGAATACGCAGCTGGTTCGGCGGATTGACGCTATAAATAAAGAAATCAATGTACGGTTTCCGCTGAACGGCCTCCGTGTAGGCAATGCCCAGAAAGGCTACGCCAATCAGAATGTGGAGCAAATGCACCCCGGAAAGCACGTATAGAAAGCTGCTCGATGGATTGGTCTGTAGATAAATACCCTGCGAAACCCACTCCCGCCAGCCCAGCACTTGGAGCAAAACGAACAGAACGCCCAGAAACAGTGTCGTACCCATATACAAACGATACTGAACAAACCGCTCGTGCTCAAAACTTCGGTTGGCAATGTGCAGTGTCAGACTACTAGCCAGTATAACCGCCGTACTGGCTAAAAACACCTTAGGCAGCGGAATAACTTGCCAATCGGCACCCCCTTTCCGAACCAGATAGGCCACGAGCAGAACCGCGAAAAGAATCATACTACCCGCAATACACAGCCATAAGGCAAAGCGTTTGGGCTCCCGGCGGCGCGTAATAAAGTTACTCATGGGATCAGTTAGCGAAACATAAGGCACCGGCCAGTTTAAAGGAGCCGTTCAGAGTCTACCTTGCCAAACGCGATATGACTCAAAATGGTTTGGTAAGATGGGGGCCTGCTCATAAATGCCGTACAAAGTTGAGCCAGAACCGCTCATGCTGGCATACAACGCTCCCGCTTCGTACAGTTGCTGTTTAATGTCGGGTAAAATCGGATGATTCGGAAACAGACTTTCTTCAAAATCGTTTCGAATCTGGTTTTTCCATTCCACTAAAGGCGTTTTTAAGGCCTCCACCAGTGGGATTTCTGGCTTGCGGGGCCGAATACCAGCGTACGCTTCAGCCGTTGAAATGGCAAGATTTGGGTAAACCAACACAATGGTATAGCCTTTCAGGGAAAGCTCAATTTCGTCGAAAACATCCCCTTTCTCGCGGCAAAAAAGCGGTTCATTGCGAACAAAAAAAGCGCAATCGCTGCCTAGCGGGCGGGCATATTCTTCGAGTTGGGCAACGGTTAAACCCAAGCTAAATTCTTCATTTAGCAGTTTTAAGGCAAACGCTGCATCTGCAGAGCCACCACCGAGGCCTGCACCAATGGGCACCATTTTATGCAAATGCAGGTGAACGGGAGGCAGGTCGAAATCTTGCCGTAAGGCTTCGTACGCTTTTACGCACAAATTTTTGGCCGGATCGCCGGGAATGGCAATTCCGTCCGTTGTGAACGAAAACGCAGGCGCTGGAATAACTTCCAGCAAATCGGTCCAGCCGACGGGATAAAAACAGGACTCCAGGTTGTGGTAACCGTCCGGCCGTTTCTCAATAATATTTAATCCGATGTTGATTTTTGCGTTCGGAAATGTAACCATTGCTGTTTAATTACCGAATAGAGAGCACTTTAAATTCGGTCCTGCGGTTTCGTTGATATTCTTCTTCGGTGCAATTTACGCCATCGACGCAATTGTTCACGGGCATGGATTCTCCGTAGCCAGCCGCCACGCATCGCTTACGCGCGATTCCTTTGTAAACTAAATAATTCACCACCGAATTTGCCCGCTGTGCGGATAAATATTTATTGTAATTGTTATCCCCCCGACTATCGGTATGCGACCGGATCTCCACGTTCAGAGACGGATATTTTCGCATCGTTGCCACCAGTTTGTCCAGTTCACGGGCCGCATCGGGACGAATGTTCCACTTATCAAGGTCGTAATAAATATTGTCTAGCTGTACAATATCGCCCACGCGCAGCATGCGTAAATCAGCAGATAACACCTTGGGGGTAGCGGGTTTGGGCAACTTATTGATCCGGTTCATGTTGGTGCCGTATCGCTCTTTGGTAGCGACCAGCGTGTACCCACAATTCTCGGATAATTCAAATTCGTAACGCCCATCGGGACCTGTTTGCACCGTCTGCACCAAGCCGTCGCATTCCCCGCGCAAACGTACCGTCACGCCTTCAATCGGTTTCCGGTCACCTTCACTCATAACCACCCCCCGAATGTGCGATTTTGCCACGTTCACAGGCCCCCAGCCATCATTGTCACTCTCACTCGGCGATTTGGCATTGGCAATCGAAACCGTGTCGGAAACCTCTTTAGGCTCAAACAGGGCAATTTCCAGGCGTGAAGGCGAGTCGTCGAGCATCGAACGGGTCGAAAAACCAATTGTGCTGGTAATAAATCCATCTTTTGACGACTTAAACACAAAATCATTATTTGGTTCCAGGCACAACTGAATGAGGCCGTCCGCCTTGGTGACTATTTTCCGGACTTGTTTACCATCGCCCTTCTCCTGAATTTCGACCACGACACTATCCAGCGGCTGGTTGTTATCGTCATTGTAAAGCCGCAAGGTCAGGTTTCGGCAGCCATAGAGCGAGCTTTGCCGCGAAAACCGCAAGATATCATCGCTCCCATTAAAGCGGTTGGTGCTGAAATAACCCGTGCGGCGCAGACCGTCCGTAATAAGTCCAAAATCATCCTGATCGGAGTTAATAGGCGCATCCAAATGATCGACCAACTCAACCTGTGTTGGTGATTTCATCAGCGCGAAATAAATGTCCAGACCACCCAGTCCACGCCGCCCATCCGAAGAGAAGTACAAATTTCCATTTTCGTCAATGAATGGAAAAAGCTCATTTCCTTTGGTGTTAATCTGCGCCCCCAAGTTCACCGGTTTTCCCCATTTTCCACCTTGAAACTGAACAATATACAAGTCGGTTCCGCCGTAGCCTCCTGGCATATCCGACGCAAAAACCAGCCACTGATCGTCCCTGCTTAAGGCAGGATGACCCACTGAATATTCGTTGCTATTAAAAGGCAATTCTTTAATATTGACCCAGTTACCGCTTTGTTGCTCAGCCGTATAAAGCTTCAGGTTCGTAACGCCTTCCGTACTTTGCCGAACGCGGCCTTCGTTGTAATTATTCCGGGTAAAGACAATGCGGGAGCCATCGCTCGAAAACGTGGCAGGCCCTTCGTGGTAACGGGTATTTAGCTCTTTACTGAATCGCTGGCCCGATTTCGCGGCTTTTCCATAGCCAAGATCGCCTGTGACATTGATATACCCACCAATGCTGCGCGAATCATTTGCACTTGCCCGCGAGCCATTGCCCCGACGCCGATCTTTTTTTGAGGCCGCCGCCGCTTTCGCTACCGTTCCATCTGGATTGATGATTTTACTAACCTTAATCAACCGACGATCTGGGATATAAAATAAATCCAAGTAACCCCCGCCGCCGCCACTCCCCGAAGTTTCGATGGCTGAGCCGCCTTTTTTACCCGAAATGTAAATCAACCCATCCCGAAAATACATGGGACTAAATTCCGCATTGGAGGTATTCATTTCCAACACTTCCAGTCGGTATTTGACAACAGGTTTCTTGCCGTTTACCAGCGCAGGAGCCGTTGGCGACGAGATGGGAATCTGATCCCGAACGGCCTGCCGCCCTTTCAGCGAATTGTATTTTTCGTACATACTCTGCGACTCGCGGTACTTCCCGTTACTGGCTAGTACCTGCGCAAATTGCAGGTAAGCATTTATTTTATCCCCCGACAGCTCCGAGGAATTAATTAATTCACGATAGGTATTTTCTGCTTTCTGTAAATCCCCTACTGATTTGTAACTCAGGGCCAGATTGGAGCGTACACTAATGCGCTGCTCGCTCGTTAACGCATTATTCAGTTCGGTAAGGAGCTGCGTGTATAAATCAATGGAACGACCGTAGGCACGCAGTTCTAATTGCCGGTCGGCTTCCTGAATAAGCGCCTGCGTCTGCGCCTGGCAGACAAAGCCGCAGAAAATCAGCAGAAAAGCCACTAACCATTTACACTGGATATTCATACCCGACAATTCGTATACTTTTAACGTCATAATAATACAAGACAGTATTCAATGACTCTTTTTGTATTTTCTTAACAAAACCCAAAGTTATGGGAATTTGTGGCTCCTAGCGATTATGTTCTTGCTTAGCTAGCTCCTTGAAGTTACCAGCCAGAAGACCCAGGTCACGTTTTTACCGCTTCCACTGGTCTTTTTTTGCAACAAATTAGATGACAGAATGGAGATTGAGCACGTCCCGCGAGATACCTGAAAAGGCTCCCGGGATTCAGAAAGTTGGTAGGTCGCTTGTCAACTTGCACTTTCTCCATAGTAATGCATCACCACTCGTTCAGTGGTCTTGGAAGAATATGATTACTGGAGGCCAAAAAGTATAAATGTATCATAATTCGTGCCAACTTTATTTTGATCAGTAAGATGTTAAATCTTTAAACCAAACAGTTACAGTAAGTTAATGAACCTTAACAGTCAGGTTACTAATAACAACCCAAAGTCTTCGTCTGTTAATTACGCCATCTTGCTGTCTGTCTTCACCCGACCCTTCGCATAAACCATGCCATTAGCCAGAAAAAAACCGAACAAGTTTTAATAGCGCGGAATAACATATATGATTTTTTCACGATTTATCACCGTATTACCCGTCTCTGCTTAAATAAACCACCGATTTTTTTAGCTTTTATGTGCTGGCAAGATTGGTAAAAAAAAGAAAAGTCGCCCGGCTACTGCCAGACGACTTTTCAGAATAACCGCTAAAGTTTGTCTTTTAATTCTTTCTTTTTCCGCTAAAAACAAATATAATTTATCGATTATAAGGCCATCACCTTAACTCGGCTGTAGTAGAGCGTTGTCAGACCTTCAAAGCCAGAATCGGTCCCGATGGTTAACCAAATTTCTCCTTTATCGTTTGTAGTGGCGGCAAAGGGTTGCTGCGCGTTGCTGCGCTGGATAAGCTCATATTCTTCTTTTTCCCCTTTAATCCCAATTGTGCCGAGCACCATCATGTCTTTGCCTCCCGACGATTGGAATCCTTTATCGAGGTTAAATCCGTAAAAATTATCCATCTTTTCCTTCTGCGGCTCAACAGCGGTAGCCCCTACCTTTAGAAATACACTATTTCCCGGCGAACCACCAATGCCAAAGCTAGCGGTCGGATACTTTGAGGCCAGCTCGATCTCAAACACCAGCCGATAAGTTGTGCTCGGTCGCAAACCCGTTACTTTCCGTTTAATGAACAGAAATAGGTCATCGCTTCGGTTGTGACCCGAAAGAAGTAGGGATTTCTTCGAACGATCGAGCGGCGCAGGCAAAGACTCATGCTTGAACTGAAATTCCATAATTCCCTCCTGCGCCGTGCTATAATCGGTATAATCACCGACCCAGCCTTCCGCGCCCGTAGCAAAGGTGGAATTGACCAGTAATTTATCATTAATAGCCCTGGGATTGTCTGCTGACTGCAACGATACATCTTCCTCTTTCTGACAGGCTGTACTCATCCCGACGCACATCAAGACAGCCATTAGCCAGGTTATTTTTTTCATGTTGATTAAATTGAACAATTTTAGGAACTGCCTTGGTATGGTTGTTATTGACTTTATGACCCATGCCTTTTACATACAGTTGCAAATGTTCTTAAATTTAATCATTATTTTCTAGCGACCCCACTGTTATCCAGTGTTTTAGCTGCCTTTATTAAACGGATCAGTTCGCTGCGGTAGCCTTCCGTATCCGGTCCGAGCGCCTCCCGCGCCAAAGCTGCCATTTGATCAAATGTTGCACCACCTTTGTACTCCGAGTCGCGCAGCAGTAAGCCAAACCCAGCTACAGCGGCGGTAAATCGGAAATCGTCTGACGTTTTCGCCCAGGATTGGGGGCGGTGCGAAACCGGATGTTCCAGCAACTGGCTTTTTTCTTCCTGAGGGTGTTTGTAACGAATCTTCAGGTTTAGCAACTCGTCTTTATGAGCCGTTGCCATTTCTTTTTTCTGGTACTTCAGGGAATCAGACTTGGCCAAATAAGGACTTTCAACGCCTGCGGGAATTAGTTCATACAAAGCCGTTACGGTGTGCCCTGAACCCATTTCACCAGCATCTTTCTGATCATCCTTGAAATCTTCATTACGAAGCATCCGGTTTTCGTAGCCAATGAGCCGATACGCCTTAACGTGAGCCGGATTGAACTCCAATTGCAGCTTTACGTCTTTCGCCACCGTGAAGATGGTTCCACCAAACTCTTTCGCAAAGATTTTCTGGGCTTCCTGCCAGTTATCGATATAGGCGTAGTTGCCGTTTCCTTTATCGGCCAGCGTTTCCAGTTTGTTGTCTTTAAAATTGCCCATGCCAAAACCCAATACACTTAGGTAAATACCTGTTTTGCGTTTTTCCTCCACCAGCCGTTGCAAAGCCGCATCGCTCGATTCACCCACATTAAAATCGCCATCGGTTGCCAGAATAACCCGGTTATTGCCTTCTTTTTGAAACGATTCCAGGGCTGTCTGGTAAGCCAGTTGAATACCCGCGCCACCCGCCGTAGACCCACCCGCCTGCAAATCGTTGATGGCCTCTTTAATCCGCTGGCGCTCGCTGCCAGGCGTCGATGGCAGGACAAGCCCAGCCGCGCCAGCATACACAACCATAGCCACCCGGTCCTGCGGCCGCAACTGATCAACCAATAGATTCAGCGCCGACTGCACCAGTGGCAACTTGTTTTCGTGCTGCATGGACCCGGACACATCAATCAGAAAAACCAGATTAGCGGCGGGCAATTTCTCCGCAGAAATAGTGCGGGCCTGCAAGCCAATCCGCAGGAGCTGCAAACCCTTGTTCCAGGGCGATTCGGACAACTCAGTATGAATGGCTATCGGATCATTGCCCGTTGGCTGGGGATAGGCATATTCAAAATAATTAATCAGTTCTTCAATGCGAACCGCATCTTTGGGAGGTAGATTTCCCGCGTTGATAAACCGGCGCACATTGCTATAGGAAGCCCGATCAACGTCTGCCGAAAAAGTCGTGACGGGTTGCTGGCGGGCATCGTGAAATCTGTTTTCGTTAATAGCCGAATAATCCTCCGTGTTAAAACGAGCCCGCGTATAAAGGGGCGAACCAGGCACAAAACTAGCTACTGCGCCCGTCAAATCTTTTTTCTGAGAAGTACCATAGTCTACAACCACTACCTCATTGAGCGTTTGTATGTCCGGTGCCAACTGCACATCGGCAACTACCTGGCCTTTTTTGACCGGAATCGTTGTTGCTTTGTACCCAATAAAAGTAAATGTCAACATCTGAGGTTCACTCGGTACATTGCGCAAAACATAGCGTCCCGAGGTATCCGTAACGGCCTGGATGCGTTTATTTTTGACAATAATCTGCACTCCCGGAAGCGGCTGGCTATTCAGTAGATCCGTGACAGTTCCGGTGATGGTGCGCGTTGTATCTGCCGAACCAGCAGCGCCTTCTTTTTGCTGAAAAAAGAGGCTTAGTAGAAAAAATGAAAATAAAATGTGCATGATTGTATGGAATTAGGATGCCTTTTTTCTCTTAGAGATGCAGATGCATTCGGGATTCCATACGAGCGGTAAAAAAAATTAGTCAGTTACGTAACAGCATGTTTTTAAAGCGGTTCCAAAAACCAAAGCCTAGCACCGATGCCGACTATGTGTCGGCCTATAAAGCTACGGGCAGTCTGGAATTGCTGGGCGAACTGTACGAACGCTACATGGAGATGGTATACGCCATTTGTTTTCGTTACCTGCGGGACGAAGAAGAAAGTAAAGATGCCGTTATGGTTTTGTTTGAGCAATTGATCAAAGACGTTGAGCAGCACGAGATCCGTAATTTTAAAAGTTGGCTCTACGCAACGACCCGCAATTATTGCCTCATGCAAATCCGGCAACGCAAACTGCTGGTCAATGGATATGATTTTTCGAGTGAAGAAACGGATGAGCTTCCTTTCGCTTCGCTTTCCGATACCGACGCGCCCGATCTGGAGCAAACCCTAACGCGCATGGACGATTGCCTCCAGGCCTTGCCCGCCGAACAGCAGAAAAGTGTCGCTTTATTTTATTTGGATCAGAAAAGCTATGCCGACATTGCTTCCCAGACTGGCTATGATTTAAAGCAGGTAAAAAGTTATTTACAGAATGGCCGCAGAAACTTAAAAAGATGCATGGAAGGTCGCAATGAGTAAAGAAAACCAACATAACGACCAACCGCTTTCAGCCGACGATTTACACCGCTACCGAAGCGGCCAACTCGACGCGGCGGAGCGGCACCGCATTGAGCGTCTGCTACTTAAAGAGCCGCTGTACGATGAAGCTCTGGAAGGTTTCGAGCTGTTGGAAACGCACCAGAAACCGTTGGCACCCGCCATATCCGATTTGCAGCAGCGGTTGCAACAGCGCGTGAAGCCGGAAACCAAAGAACGACGCTTGCCAGTAGGCTGGTGGGCCGCTGCCGCTTCGGTTACTGTCTTGCTGGGAGCCTTTTTCTTTTGGTATCTTAGGCAGGATGCGCCCCAACGCTCGGTTGCCGTGACGCCGCAACGCGAAGCTCCGGCAGTTCCGCAAGCCCCGCCAACCAGTTCACAACCGGTTGAGCGCTTATCCGCCAAACCCCTTACTCCTGCTTTACCTCGTCAACGAAAAGCGCCCCAAACCCGGCAACCTACCGACGACAAAATTCTAGCAAGCCCACCCACGGAGCGAGTGGCGGATACCGATGCACCGCAAACAACCGTTTCTGCTGTTGAAGCCCCGCAACGAATTGACACTTTACGGCAATCGTTTTCGATGGCTCAACCTAAGATAGCCATGTCCGCCGCTAGGCAGAAACCGTTTGCACCAGCGCCGATGACCGTTAGCGGGCGGGTGATCGATGCGGAAACAAAAGAGCCGTTGCCCGGTGTAACCATCTCGTTTTTGAAGCAGAAACACGCCGTTGTTTCAGATAGCCTTGGGCGCTTCGAATCGAACAAAAACCTTCGGCTACTGGATTCGGCGATGGTATCGTACATTGGATATAAACCCAAGATCGTCTCCTCAAAGGATTTACTGGCTGGTACTATTGCCCTAAAACCTGATCCGCAGGTCTTGAACGAAGTAATCATTGTTGGATACGGCACACAAAAAAAAGCGGATATCACAGGATCCGTTGCGAAGGTCTCTCAGAAAGCTCGCCCCGCCACAGGCTTTGCCGAATACGTTCGATCTCAGAAAAAAATTCCCTTAGCCGCCACCGAAAACCAAGTCTCAGGCACAGTCAAGCTACGGTTCAAGGTTCGAAAAAATGGTACGCTTACGCAAATTAGAGTCGTTAAAGGATTGGGTTACGGCTGTGACGAAGAGGCGATTCGGCTCATCCGGGAGTCGCCCCGCTGGCAGCCTGCTATCCGAAAAAATAAACCCATCAGCAGCCGTGTAGAATGGGAAATTGCTTTTCCATGAGTACTTGTACAGGCAAGTAGCAAAGAAAATTTACGTGTTCACTCAGTAATATTATAGCCGCGTTTTAAGCGAAAAGCGTAGTATTGCGCTCCAAAAAGGCCAAAACAATTACTTAAGGCTTCCGTTTATCAATTTGTTAACCCAACAATTTCTCTAAAAGCACTATGAAAAGAGGAGTAATTATGATTGTAGGCTTGCTGTCGCTTACAATTTCATCTGTTTTTGCGCAGCAACGCTGGAGCGCTGGTCCACGGCTCGGCTTAAATTTATCCACCGCCGTTGGAGCTATTGACAACACAAAATTAGCACCGGGTCTAGCAGTGGGCGGTTTCATCATGTATAGTGATGTTAACCATTTTGGCGTTTCCGCAGACGTTCTATATTCGCAACGTGGCTTTCGTTTTGACCAGGCCAATCAGCAAGGAACCTACAAATACCGGCAGCGGGTTGACTATCTGGAAGTACCTGTTTTATTCCGTTATTTCATGAACCGGAGCGGCAACTTCCGCCCGAATTTATTCTTGGGACCAAACCTTGGCCTAATGATAGGTGCTGACCGCACTAGCCCCGATGTGAAAAACAAGGAACTCTTCCGCAACGCCGAATTGGGCGCTACGGTTGGGCTTAGCTTTAACTTTCGGGTTAGAAGTGCCCAGCGTTTGCACATCGATGCACGCTATACACTGGGTTTAACTGACTTTACGTATGATAAGCCAGGATACATCAACTCACCAGACAATATTAACAATGGTACTGTCCGCAACTCTACCTTCCAGTTACTGCTGGGTTATGGTTTCGGAGTAGGCCGGAGCTATTAAATTCTGCAATAAAAAGGAGTTAAGAGGGTATAAATCATCCCTCTTAACTCCTTTTTTTATTTATACAGTGCTTTAGCCGCTGCTTCGTATTTATCTCCCGCTGACCACTGTGGACGCGTTGAACGGTTGGCAATCAGCCGGGCTGCGTAGGCATATGCCTGGCTATACTTGAGTAAATACGCAAAATCAACGCTGTCTGGGTTATCCGCCGCCTGGTGGTAATATTTCCCTAGCGCTTCATCAAATTGCTTAAATCCAGGAGAAAGATTAGGTGATGGAATACCTTTCACCGCAAAATTGACGTTGTCCGAGCGGTCAAAAAGATTTTGCTCTGGTGCGGGTTCCGCGAAAACGCCCAAGCCAAACGCTTTAGCCGCCGCTTCGATTTCTGCTTTGGCACCGGTGCGCTCCAGACCCAATACCGAAATAATGGACGTATCGGTATAACCTGCTCCGTCCGTATTGAGGTTAAAGACCGTTTTTGCCAGCGGGACAAGCGGATGCTCGGCGTAATAGCGACTTCCTAATAGTCCAAGCTCCTCGCCGGTCAGCGCCACAACGATCACCGACCGCTTGGGTGGCTGCGCCTTTAATGTTTTAGCTGCTGATAATAAGGCAACTACGCCCATTGCATTGTCGCGAGCTCCGTTAAAGATGCTATCAGCGGGCGTGTACGCCTGTCCACCCTGCTTGCCCACACCCACATGGTCGAAGTGCGCACTTAGTAGCACGTATTCGGCTTTGAGTTTGGGATCTGTTCCTTCGATAATCCCAACTACATTCATCGAATTGACCACGTTTTGCGCACGGCCCGATGTCCGAATGGAGACGGTTTTGCCGTTTTCCCGTAAAGCCGCTAACTGGTTTTTTCCGTTATCCGCCCAGATATGTACCAAAGGTAACGCGGTTCCAGCTCCGTCGGGGGCCAGCGAAAGCTGTTCGCCACCCAATCGCCGGCTGATCATCGGCCAGGGATAAGTGGCTCCAATGTATAATTCAACCAGGCCCAAAGCCCCCTTTTCGGCAGCCAGTTTACGCTTCTGCATAGAAGCTGCGGTTAGGCCGCTGTTGGTTGTCGCATCGGGCGCACCAATCTGCGCAACAACGATCTTTCCTTTCACATCGCGTCCGTTGTATCCATCAGCGGCGTCTGTCAGACCGTAGCCTACATAAACGGTTTCGGAGGTTACGTTGGTTGGCTGGCCGTTCATGACCACCATCTGAGTACCCTGCCGAAGGGTATCGCGACCCACCACCATCGTTCCATTAGCAACCGACTGGCTCCGCAGGAAAGGCACTGGCTGAAAATAATCGGTCTGACCGGGCGCTGGTTTCAAACCCAGCAACCGAAATTGTTCGGCGATGTACCGAGCCGCTACCAAGTTGCCCGGCTCGCCTGTGCGGCGACCTTGCAATTCATCGGCCGCCAGAAAACGCAGTTGCGCCTCTAATTCAACCGAAGACAAGCGAGCCTCCGGCAATTTGGCTACTGCCGACGCAGCCGTTGATTGAGCCAGCGAAGGAAGTGCTGCGCTAGATAGCAGCAGAGTCGCCACGGCGAAGTGTTTGCGTATTGATTTCATGTAAAAATTAACGAATCCTGTACAAAGCTGTCAAAAAAGGAGAAAATTACGCAAACTTCCCTAAAATACCTGCTCTTTACCGTGACCAGCGGCTTAAAATACCATCCTTTAGAAATAACCGCTATCCCTATGAGCAAGACGTTCCATCGAGTTGCAATAACCATCTTATTGGTAGCTATCACCTTTTCGGGCTTTCGCCAGCAGGAACCTCCTAAAATCAAGTGGATAACCATTCAGGAGGCTTACACACTCCATAAGAAGAAGCCTAAAAAATTTGTTATTGACGTTTATACCGACTGGTGCGGCTGGTGCAAAGTCATGGACAGCAAAACATTTACGAATCCTGCCGTTATTGATTACGTTAACCAGAACTATTATGCGGTGAAGCTGAACGCCGAACAGCGGGAAGACATCCTGCTTGGCGCTGATAAATTTTCGTTTGTCGAACAGGGCAATGGCCGGGGTTATCACCAGCTCGCCGCCAAGCTTATGAACAACCAGCTTTCGTACCCAACAACGGTGTTTCTGGACGAAAAAATGGGCATGATTCAACCCATTGCTGGTTACCTAGAAGCCAACGCCTTTCATCAAATCATTACATTTATTGGCGGGAACCACTTCAAAAAAGAGGCTTTTGAGCAATTTAAGGCTACAACGTATGCCAAAACCTATACGGCAAAATTGTAAATCGGTCTTTTATCGTACCAAGTCTGAGCCTCATGCCAAAGATTTACTTCGGCGTGAGGCTCTTTTTATGCGCTTTATTTCTTTCCTGTCAACCCTCATAAAAAAAGTTGATCGATGTGTTAAATGCTACCGGATGCGGTTAAATTAGGGGATACTTTTCTCCCATAACTACATCAATGAAACACGTATTGCTTTCGCTGGGCTTTATGTTGATACTGATTCAACCTAATTTAGCCCAGAAGACTCAAAAGCCAACGCAGTGGCAAACAGCTACGAGCGGCGGCTACTCCTACCGTTATATTCCCAATGACCCACTGAAAGCCCGTTTTTACACGCTAAAAAATGGTTTGAGCGTTATTCTGAGCGTCAATAAAAAAGAGCCGCGCATCTTTTCGTTCATGCCTACGCGAGCGGGATCTAACACCGACCCCCGCACGAACACGGGTTTAGCCCACTACCTGGAACACATGCTGTTCAAGGGAACCGACAAATACGGTAGCCTCGACTGGGCCAAAGAAAAGCCACTTTTGGATCAGATTGATGCGCTGTATGAGCGCTACAACAAAACCACCGATACCGTCCAGCGCAAGGCCATTTACCGGGAAATTGACCAGAAATCGGGTGAGGCCGCCAAGTTTGCCATCGCCAATGAATACGACAAGATGATTGCCAACATGGGGGCGCAAAATTCAAATGCGTTCACGAGTTATGAAGTTACGTGTTACCTGGAAGATATTCCTTCCAACGCCCTGGATCGCTACTTAACCCTTCAGGCAGAGCGTTTCCGCCAGCCGGTTTTACGCATTTTCCACACGGAACTGGAAGCCGTTTACGAAGAGAAAAACCGCAGTCTGGACAATGATCCCTGGAAAGTAGAAGAAGTACTCATGGCCGCGCTCTTTCCAACGCATAACTACGGCCAGCAGACGACCATTGGGACAGTAGAACACCTTAAAAACCCCTCGCTGGTTGAAATTCGGAATTACTTCAATAAGTATTACGTCCCTAACAACATGGCCATCATTATGGCGGGCGACCTGAATCCAGACGAGGTAATCAAAAAAATCGACCAGAAATTCAGCTACTGGAAGCCAAAAGAAGTGCAGCTTTACAAACCGGTTGCCGAGGCTCCGCTGACCAGCATTCAGGTTCGGGAAGTATTCGGACCAACTCCCGACAACGTCCGCATTGGCTTCCGTCTACCGGGTGTTCTGGACGTAAAGGCCGCTACCCTGGCTACCCTGGCCGACGAAATTATGTCGAACTCGGCGGCAGGTTTGATCGACCTTAATTTAAATAAACAGCAGAAAATTCTGGGCGGTGGTTCTACTCTCGAAAAACTAAAGGATTATTCGGTTTGGTCCTTGTCTGGTCGCCCTAAAAAAGGACAGTCGCTGGAAGAAGTAAAAGACCTGCTTATCGGCCAGGTAGAAAAGCTGAAGAAAGGCGAGTTCGACGAGAAAATGCTGCGTGCTATCGTCAATAACTACAAGCTGAACGCCATCCGTGAACTAGAGAATAACTACAGCCGGGCTAATCCACTGCTGGATGCCTTTGTCAACAGCAAGGGCGATAGCTGGCCGGACTACACCCGCCGCCTCGACGATATGAGTAAAATCACGAAGAAAGAAGTCGTCGATTTTGCCAATCAATGGTTCAAGAATAATTACGTAGTCGTTTACAAACGCAAAGGCGAAGACAAGAGCATCCAGAAAGTAGAGAAACCCGCCATCACGCCCGTTGCCACCAACACCGATAAGCAATCACCTTTCCTCAAAAGTGTCAATGATACGGAAATGGCTCCCGTAAAACCGGTTTGGCTGGATTACAAAAAAGATGTTAAGCGGGGTAAAGCGGGCATTTCGGAAGTTCTGTATGCCAGCAATGTGGAGAACGACATTTTCCGTTTAGGGTATCGCCTGAAGATCGGGAATTATCACAGCAAGTTGCTTGGCCTGGCGACGCAATACCTGGCGTTCCTGAGCACGGATCAGTTAAGTGCTGAGCAGGTTAGTACCGAGTTCTACAATCTGGCTTGTAGCTACGCCATCCAGCCCGGCAATGAATACACAACCATCCGGCTTACGGGCTTGCAGGAGAATTTTGTTCCGGCGGTTAAGCTTCTGGAAAGCCTGCTCCGTACGTGCAAACCCGATGAAAAAGCGCTTGAAGACCTCAAAGGACGAATTTTGAAGCAACGTGCTGATGCCAAGCTGAACAAAGGCGCCATCATGCAGGGCCTGATGCAGTATGCGGAATACGGAGCTAAAAATCCATTCAACAACCAGCTAACCAATGACGAACTTGCCAAAGTGACAGCTACTGAATTAGTTGGCTTCATCCACAGCCTGGTTACGCTGCCGCACCAGATTATTTACTACGGACCGCAACCTTTGGCCTCTTTTGAGCAGCAGATTGTTGGATTACACCAGCTTCCGGCTGCTTTTGCCACCCTACCATCCAAGCAGGATTTCAAGCAGTTGCCGCAGGATGCCAATCAGGTTTTGTTTGCTGATTATGACATGGTCCAGTCGGAGATTTCGTGGGTACGCAACACCAATACCTACGATCCTGCGCAAGCGCCAGTTGTCGAGTTTTTCAACAACTATTTTGGGGGCGGAATGGCTTCGGTTGTGTTTCAGACGCTGCGCGAATCCAAGGCATTGGCCTATTCAACGTATGCGTATTACAACACCCCGCCCAAAAAAGGGGAACAATATACGCTCATTGGTTACATCGGAAGCCAGGCGGATAAACTGCCCGAAGCTGTTGCCGGAATGAATGAATTGCTCAATAGTCTGCCCGATTCACCAATAGCCTTAGAATCAGCGAAGAAGGGAATGAAAAAAGCGTACGAAACAGAGCGCGTTTTGCAGGATGGCGTCATCTATAGTTTCCTGGATGCAGAAGAAAAAGGCCTTGATTACGACGAACGGCAGAAAATCTATGATGCACTTGATGCCCTCAGCTATACCGATTTGAAGAAATTTAGCGAGCAATACCTGGCGAATAAGCCCTACACCTACTGCGTTGTGGCTTCGGAAAAACGGGTAAACCCCACGGATTTAGCTAAATACGGCACCGTCAAAAAGCTAACGCTGGAAGAGATTTTCGGCTATTGATGTTGGCTTAGGTTATGAGGTATGACACAAAAAAGGCGCTACGTGTAGCGCCTTTTTTGCATTGAGTAAGTCAGCCTTACTCTTTGTTAGCTTAATTGGTTTACCGGCGCTTCCTGAACGGCAAACTCGTGATAGGCGTTTCCATTTCCTAGCTCTTTCAACATGTTAACGTGCGACCGAAGCGCGTCCAGCAGCGAACTTTTGGCGTTGTAGGGAATATCAAAATCTTCCGCCGTACGTCGGACAATTTTCGACAATGCCCGGTAATGCACATGCGAAATATTGGGGAATAAATGGTGTTCAACCTGAAAATCCAGTCCGCCAATGAACCAGGACACCCAAACGGGACAACCAAAATTAGCCGTTGTCCGAACCTGGTGAATTGCCCACGCATTGTGAACCGTACCCTGCTCATCCGGCATGGCATGTTCTGCCCCTTCGACAATGTGAGCCATCTGAAATATAATGCTTAGAATCAGACCCGCCGTGAAGTGCATGATACAAAACCCGATTAGCCATTGAACAAACGTCAGATCAGTGAGCCAGATGGGTAATACAGCAATAAATACCAGATAAAATAGCTTACTCAGAAACAAAACGGTCAATTCCATCCGGGTAAATGGCTTAACGACTTTAGACTCTTTCTCCCGACTATACCGATATGCCTGCCGGAAATCCTTTACAAAAAAGGAAAACGTCATCAGTCCGTAAAGCAAAAAGGCGTAAATGTGCTGGTATTGATGATACTGTTTGGGTCGCTCACTGGGTGAAAGTCGGAGCAAAGGCTTCCCCGTGATGTCTTCATCCATGTCATGGATGTTGGTGTAGGTATGATGAAGTGTGTTGTGTTGCACCCGCCAGTTCAAGACGTTGCCACCGAGCAGGTACAGGGAAGAACTGGATAAAGTGTTGACCCAGGATATAGCGGAAAAGGAACCGTGATTGGCATCGTGCATGACAGACATTCCGATTCCAGAAATGCCAATCCCCATAATGAAGGCCAACAAGGTCATTAGCCAAAGTGGGCACGTATTGCTCAGTATTAGCGCGTAAGGAACCAGGAACAAACTAATCATAAAGATCCCTTTTATAACCAGTGACGTTCCTCCAAATTTAGACCGATCGCTTTCTTTGAAATGAAGCTCTACTCGCTCGCGCAGTACCTGAAAAAAATTTGATTTATCCTTATTTGAGAACTTTACCCTGCATTTACTCATCTTGTTTGCTCGCAAATTTTTATAGTCAGGAGTAGGAATATGGTATTGGGCTTTTTAAAGTCCCTTAAAAGCAATAAAGGGCTATTAAGCCCTTTATAATTCTTTGCTAAACTAAACGCTGAGAAGTGCAAGCAATTAACATCATCTCAGCGTTGTCGATTGTCAATTATCGGTTAGACCAGCTGTACTTTAACAGCGTTCAGTCCTTTTCTTCCTTGTTCTACTTCAAATTGAACCTCATCATTTTCCTGAACTTGGTCCAGAAGGCCAGATGCATGCACGAAAATGTCTTCAGAAGAATCTTCTACTTTAATGAATCCGAACCCTTTCGTTTCATTGAAAAACTTAACAATACCCTTTTTCATCTTTAAACTAATAATTTTCATGAAGATACGGATAAAATCAGGGAGTATCTAACTTTCAATCATTAAATTGACATTATATTTTAGATTGAATCTAAAGTAGAAGCTACTTCACCACGTAGATAATTCTGATTTTTCCGACTTTACCTCATCTTCACGATAAAACAAAGAAAGCGCTACAACATTGGTTGCAGCGCTTTCTTCAGGAAGCGAAAAGCTTACTTATTTGATGGCAAAGGAACCTTCTCCAATGCGGAAGCCTTCGGCATAAAGTTCTACCGTGTATTTACCCGGTTTATACGACATACCGCGTGTGTACGTAAAGTCCACATTCTGGTTGTTGTTCGTATAAGGAATGGTTTGTTTGGCGGTATACATCATGTCCTGGCCGTTGAAGTTAAACTGTCCAGAACCGGTACTTTCATCCGAAATCACTGCCCCTGTTGGATCAAGCACCCGCAAAAAGACATCTTTCTCTTCTTGTCTAGTTAACGGATTATCGAGAAGCGTATATTTCACCTGGATTTTATCGACCCGGCGCGCTTTCACTTCATCGGCAGATGCATCACGTGCTTTCCCTTTCGAGTTCAGGGCAAAGATCCGGACGTTTTGTGCCCGAAGTGCCGAAGCGCGGGTTACTTTATCGCTAAGATCCGTGTTGACAGCGGTGATTTTACCTACTGAATCGGCCA
The DNA here is from genome assembly GCF_021484805.1 of Tellurirhabdus bombi. NCBI lineage: Bacteria > Pseudomonadati > Bacteroidota > Cytophagia > Cytophagales > Spirosomataceae > Larkinella > Larkinella bombi. Next base: position 744,420 of record NZ_CP090557.1, read on the forward strand.
GCGTCTGGCGCTCCGTTTTCAGGGTGGTATTTTCGTCGTTCAGTGTTTGGTTGTTTGTAACCAACAACTCATTTTCGGTACGTAGCTGCGCGATCAAGGTATCTTTCTCGGCCAGGAAGGCTACGTATTCTTTGATTTTGCGCTCATACTTGGAAATCGAAATCCGCTGGCCACGGCGTAAGGCATCTTTATCACGTTGTAACTGTACTTTCACTTTTTCCAGTTCGGTTACATCGCCGCCTAATTTCTGCACTTCCGCAATTTTAGCATCCAATGCCGTTGAAATCGAATCCAGCTTAACCCGCGTAGTTGTCAACTCTTCAACGCGTGTCGCGATCGTAGATTCCTGGTTTTTAGTGACATCCTTTTGTTCAAACAAGAGATAGCTTGATACACCGGCCAAAATTGTCATAATAATTAAGGCTGCAATCAGTGCGCCATTCGCTTTGGGCTGTTTGTTCTCCATAATTTACATTACATTTTTGTTAAACAATTAGACAGATAATTGTGTAAAAATTCTCTTCCAAATAATCGTTTTTTAGTAACAAATATTGTCTAAACAGCGAATAGCCAGTCACTTTGTGGATACGACTTTAGCAATAACGTTAACATTCCTCCATTTGTTATATATGATAACGGAATTTTATTAGTTATTGGTTCCTCTTGATTATCAGCCTTTAACCCAAAGGTGCTTCAATTGGTTATAGACTGAGTCCTTTGTCATTTTTTTTATGCCTGAACTTCCCGAGGTTGAAATTTACCGCCAGTACCTGGAAACATCGTCTTTACACCAGCCCATTGATGATTTGGATGTTGAAGATCCTAAATTATTGACAACTAATTTTGCGGATCTTCGTGCGGCGTTGGTCGGACGTTCGTTCACCGGTACGCGCCGGGTTGGCAAAAATTTATTTGTTATGACCGACTCCCCGGATGTGACACTTCACATGCATTTTGGGATGACCGGCGACCTGGCCTATTATCATTCTTCCCTCGATCGACCCAAGTACGCGCGTATTGTTTTCTACTTCCGCACGGGTTTCAATCTTGGGTTTATTTGCCCGCGTAAGTTTGAACGAATCGGACTTGTTGAGGACATAGATACGTATTTACAGCGTAAAAAGATTGGTTTGGATGGTTTAAGCATTTCACTTTCCGAGCTAACGGCCCAAATCAAGCCTAAAAAAGCATTCATCAAACCCGTCCTTATGGATCAGAGCACGGTCGCCGGACTAGGTAACTGGATTGTGGATGAAGTTTTATTTCAGGCCCTTATTCATCCGGAACAACGGGCCAATACGCTAACTGATGACCAATTTTCGGCGTTGCACAGGGCCATCCGCTATGTTCTGGAAACGGCGATTCGCCACGAAGCGCAGTACCGTGATTTTCCGGCTGGTTTTCTAATTCACGTCCGCGAGTGGGACAATTCGCCGTATGACGATGTCAATGCGCATAAATTCTGTCCTCGTTGCGCCACGCGCATTGAGAAAACCGAAGTTGGTGGCCGAACCACCTATTTCTGCCCAAAAGACCAGAAGGTAGGTTGATGGTTGAGAGGGTATATATATAGTAGGCTATAAACTGCTCTAGAACTTTCTTAGGCACTAATAACAACCCACGCTTATACAATTCTACGCAGTTACGAAAGACATTGCTTTTTTAGGGGTTTGGGATCCCGTCAGTGGTTTCAATTCTACACAGGTACGATTAGAAGTGTGGAAAAGCTGTTAATGGAAAGGCTAGCCCCAAAATTTCAATTCCACACAGGTACGATTAGAAGTAAGATTCCGCGTTGGACGCTTTCAGGGAGCCGTTATTTCAATTCCACACAGGTACGATTAGAAGCCATTACCAGCAAAACTACGGAAATCCCTACATGATTTCAATTCCACACAGGTACGATTAGAAGGCGCATCAACAGCAACGCTGAAAGAAATCCTCTTAGATTTCAATTCCACACAGGTACGATTAGAAGCACCCATCGCGAATAACGTCTTCTTTGTTGACCGTATATTTCAATTCCACACAGGTACGATTAGAAGCCAAAGAAGGCAAAAACGGATTCGAGAAAGACAAAAAATTTCAATTCCACACAGGTACGATTAGAAGGTCTGGATCAATACAGGCCATATAATTACAATGCGCATTTCAATTCCACACAGGTACGATTAGAAGTCATCATTGAGGACTTTCCCGAAGCGCCTTGCATATTTCAATTCCACACAGGTACGATTAGAAGTACACCCAGGATGGCATGGAGTCTACCGAGGTGCTTTATTTCAATTCCACACAGGTACGATTAGAAGGTTTTCCCGCCGAATCAAACAGCCGCCCAATGTCCACATTTCAATTCCACACAGGTACGATTAGAAGTGGCGGCGCAAGGGCCAGGCTTTGAAAGAGCTGCTTGATTTCAATTCCACACAGGTACGATTAGAAGTAAAGCTGCAAACCCTTTCAAGCGATGTCTACGAAAATTTCAATTCCACACAGGTACGATTAGAAGCCGTCCGTTCGTGCGGGAGCCGGAAGTACTAAGCCATTTCAATTCCACACAGGTACGATTAGAAGTATGTGGAACAGTGGCCAGAAGTGGGGTTCTAATCATTTCAATTCCACACAGGTACGATTAGAAGCCTTTCCCTTGAAAGCTTGTAGTATTTGGGCAACTGTATTTCAATTCCACACAGGTACGATTAGAAGCGTGCAACCTTCAGGTAAGAACTTTAACGCTAAAGAGATTTCAATTCCACACAGGTACGATTAGAAGTGCATATAAATGTCCGTCTATTGTTTCAAATTCGATATTTCAATTCCACACAGGTACGATTAGAAGAAGAAAAGAACGCGTTGATCGTTGAGCGGGCAAGGCTATTTCAATTCCACACAGGTACGATTAGAAGTCCCTCCTGAACGCGGAGTGTTAACGCTGTGGCCGTATTTCAATTCCACACAGGTACGATTAGAAGCTTGCCGATCTGCACCGCCAAGTCAGTAAGCTCCTTATTTCAATTCCACACAGGTACGATTAGAAGCATGCCCTGCTCCGGCAAGCGCCAAAGCTCCGTGATCATTTCAATTCCACACAGGTACGATTAGAAGGTCTACCTCCAAGCCGTCTACCGGCTCGTGATAAAATTTCAATTCCACACAGGTACGATTAGAAGAAGTTTAGAGGCTACCAAGGCTCTAAAAACAAACATATTTCAATTCCACACAGGTACGATTAGAAGATGCCCAAAGTGGCGTTAAAATCCCCAGTTAAGCCAATTTCAATTCCACACAGGTACGATTAGAAGCCCGCCCATCAATTGCGGCGTGGGACCCCAAAAGGAATTTCAATTCCACACAGGTACGATTAGAAGGCCATCTCCAAAAACTTTAAAGCAACAATCAACTAAATTTCAATTCCACACAGGTACGATTAGAAGATAAACCCACGGCGAGTTATTCGACTGGGCATCAACATTTCAATTCCACACAGGTACGATTAGAAGGTGGTCAAGCGGCGCTCGGACAACGCGACCCTAACGCATTTCAATTCCACACAGGTACGATTAGAAGTTCACTAGGCTTAGTCCAAGTCAAAGAAGGACAAATTGTATTTCAATTCCACACAGGTACGATTAGAAGCGATGCTGCTGGCCGGTGTGCTGTTTGGGCTGCTGAATTTCAATTCCACACAGGTACGATTAGAAGCGGTTTACAACAAGGCCGGTAATACACCGCTGGACGATTTCAATTCCACACAGGTACGATTAGAAGTTATTCAGAACAACACTGTAGGGATATATTAAAAGATTTCAATTCCACACAGGTACGATTAGAAGTTTTCCAGGAAGGGGTCGAAAAGCTAACCGACTTCGATTTCAATTCCACACAGGTACGATTAGAAGTGGCAATGCCACCAACTTCTCCAAAGAGGAAATATTATTTCAATTCCACACAGGTACGATTAGAAGTCGGGGTCAGGTACGGCAAGATGATGGATGTTATCAATTTCAATTCCACACAGGTACGATTAGAAGTCATGGCTTCCTATATCAGGTTGATGCTTACAATAATTTCAATTCCACACAGGTACGATTAGAAGTGAAACAGGCTTGGGCAGAAGCGAAAGAATTAATCATATTTCAATTCCACACAGGTACGATTAGAAGCAAATACCCTTCCGAGCGCGGGCGATTGTTCACGGTATTTCAATTCCACACAGGTACGATTAGAAGCTGGCCCCGTTTTCGGGACAGGGTGCATTCGTTTCATTTCAATTCCACACAGGTACGATTAGAAGTGACGCCGGGCTTTGGCGGGGGTACAATTCCGACTTCATTTCAATTCCACACAGGTACGATTAGAAGCCAATGCCGAACGACTTCTTTCTGTTTTTCATTACCGATTTCAATTCCACACAGGTACGATTAGAAGGATATAAGAGGCGTAGAAAAGCAGGGGGTTATTCAATTTCAATTCCACACAGGTACGATTAGAAGACCCGCGGCTGGCGGTAATTGTCAATCAGGCGTTTTTATTTCAATTCCACACAGGTACGATTAGAAGAAGAAGTGGTGCTGTTGCCTAATCAAAGCGTAAAAATATTTCAATTCCACACAGGTACGATTAGAAGCGCGACGGGGAGTGTTAGAATGAACTACACAAATCCATTTCAATTCCACACAGGTACGATTAGAAGCAAGGAATACGATCTTTGTAAATCGGCTCGTTTATATTTCAATTCCACACAGGTACGATTAGAAGCGTAGTAGCGATCATCCACCCAAGAGGGGTAAACGATTTCAATTCCACACAGGTACGATTAGAAGTGTGATTGGAGCCATCCTGTTGTTTTTGGCTCTTAAATTTCAATTCCACACAGGTACGATTAGAAGCGAAAGACGGCAAGTTCAACGTGGATGGACTGCTAAATTTCAATTCCACACAGGTACGATTAGAAGCCGTGAATTTAGCACAAAAAAATAGGCTTTGCGAAGCCTCAACACAGTTCTTACCCCAATAATTTGAAGGTATTTATCGTCGACCGGCAATGATACAAAAAACCCCACCGATCGACGACAGCCTGAAAACCAACCCGTTAAACCCTACAGATCCGAACCATACTTTATATACACAGCTGGTCAAAGAACAAATTTTATCGATCGACGATAATCCGCTTATAAAAAATTATCCGTCGACTGTCGCTCCTGCCCGACAATCTGCTTTTCCAGCCACCGCTGATCACGATTTTTAAAAAGAATCAGGCTGTCTTCCTCTTCGTTCATGATACGTTTGGCTTCATGCAGTAGTTCCTTTAACTGCACCTCCGTCATCTCTCCCTCAAAAACCGAGTTCTGAATCCAGTTCAGATACCGCCGACAGAGCTTGAGCATCTTTCCAACCCGCTTCTGCCCCATGTCATACACCAAAATTACGTACATAATTCAATGAGTGAATGGTGAAAGAGCAAAAGAGAACCGCTGAATGTTTTTTTGATGTTACGTCCATCTAATCACTCATTCACTCTTTCGTTCTTTCACTCTTTAAAACCTACCACCAAGCCTTGAAAGGCCGGTATTCTTCTACGCCCAGCAAATGCTTCTGCAACTTGTAGCATTCGAGCTTGATCAGGTGCCGGTAGCTGACGCTGCGGCCCAGCACCCGGTGCTTGATGGTTTCTTTCAATTGTTCGTCGAAACCCTGCACAAACCGCTTGCGGGCGGCCTCTTTCATGACGCAGCTACCAATTTCGACCCGAAAGTCCGATGGCTGCAACTGCCGTTTGTTGATCATCCGAAAAATCAGCCGGTCGACCAGGATGGGCTTGAACACTTCGGCAATGTCCAGCGCTAGCGAGTACCGACGCGCCCCCGGCTCATGCAGAAAACTGATGGTCGGATTCAACTGTGTATGGTAAATCGTGCTTAAACAGGCTGTGTAACACAGCATATTACCAAAAGATATCAGCGCATTCAGCTCATTACGGGGAGGACGTTTGCTCCGTCCATCGAGGCAAAACGTAGCGCCCACAATGGCGTCGAACGTATCGTAATAGGTTTGCCGGATATTGCCTTCAATACCCATCAGCATCGGTACATCAGTAGCTGTTGGAACACTCGCCAACAACCGCTCCACAGTCAAAATAGCGTCCAACAGCGTAGAATCCACGCAATCAGGGGTCGAACGAGTCCGGTTTTCGTAGTATTTCAGAACCCGCAGAATGTTGTTGGCCGCCCCTTCTACAAATCGCCGGGCGATCTCAATCCGCTTTTTTGGGGCCAGGTAATGCTTTGTCTGATCAACCTGCATTTTACCCGCCAACAGGTATTCTCGTGGCATAAATGACCCGGTATAATGTTCGTAATAGTTGAAAAAATGGACAGCAATCCCCTCCTGCCCCAGAAAATTATACAGCGCCGAGTTAGCGTCCAGACTTCCAAACACGTATAAGTCGCCCACCTGTTCGATGGGCAGGTAACGCGGTGTACCTTCCTTACCGTCTTCATCGACCGGCGTAAATTTGAGCGTATTGTCTTTCCGGCTCATACGACCGGCATTGAAAAGGTATTTGGGCTGTTTCATGGCTCTTCGGTAGCGTAACAAAAATCAAAGTAGCTGCACGACCGGCATTTACTTTTGGCGATGCGATCCGGACACTGTTCAGAGGTCACTATACGTTCGATATCCTGCACCCATGTTTCGACCATCGGAACGTCTTCCTCCTCAAGCCGTACCGTTTGCGTCTGGCGAAGCTTTGGGTATTCGATCAGCCCCGTGGCTCCCTCCACTCCGTTCCGCCGAAGCAGATACAGATAAAACTGCACCTGCGCGACGTGCGAATGCTCCAGCTTATCCGACTTCTTAATCTCGTGCACGACTTTATCATACGGATCATAGAAATCGATCTTAGAACCGTCGAGAATGATTTCACGGTATCGCTCAGCGCGTTGCGGATAAGCTTGTTCGTGCAACTGCTTCCCCTCGGCGACTAGTTCTGAATTGTGCTCCATCCGTATATGATTAGCATGGAGCCACATTTCTCGTTTACAGATATGATACATGCCAATAAGTGAGCCAGTAACGGTGTGCATAATTTTATCAGCTGTTTCTCGCGCCAGTAGCGAGGTTTTTAAAGAAAGGAATTTTCTGACGCATCAAAGGCATCTTCCATCAAACCAGACTCAACTTGGTAAACTTTATCGTAATGAAGCAGATAAAAGTAACCGTAAGTCGTATCTGCATTAAGGCAAAAACTTCTCATTTTTTCAATGGTCTTAGCGTGCGACATCAGCGAGAATGAGAATTTTGTCAAGATACTTTGAAGCGTTTTGAAGTTGATCATGTCGTCCAAGTCAAAACCTTTCTTCTTTTTTCGATTGTCGATAGTGTTCCGAATAAAACGCTCGTAAAGCTCCCAAACGGACTTACCACTAATAATTTCGTCCCCCTTATTGTACACACCATAATAACTTAGGAAAGCTCGATCATCTTCGGTAAATATAGCCTCTCGCTTATAGTCTTCAGCCGATTCGATCCAAATGGGCATATCGATAGGCACAAAAATCGATTCATTTTGCTGATCAATAATTCTGAACCGTTTCTCTATTTCAGAAAAATTCAAGCGGGTTAAGTTATCCAGAATTTCGCCCGAAAAATTATCAGCGTAAGCCCCTTGATTGAATCCATCAATCTTATCAAATACTTCCTGGTACAGCTTATCGAATCGTTTCTTAGATAAAATTTCCTGAGCTACTTCTTTTGATACTTTTCCTTCCTGCACCACTTTGTACCGGTAATCAGAACCGTAGATAACTCTTGAATCATCCAAACGAAATAAATACACTTCGCAAAGTCCCTTGTTAGCATTCCGATTGACCCGACCTGCTAATTGCTCGTCGCTGTCCAGTATTGATATGTTTTTAAACCCTAAATCCATATCAATATCAACTCCGGCTTCGACTACCTGCGTTGTGATGAGTAGGATGTTCTTTTTTCGGTACTGCGTATTCTTTAATTGATTGATTATCTGGCGACGTCGGAATTCGAGAATAGTGCCTGACAAGACAAAGATTTCATCGAACGGATGGTCTACTTTTTCAATAATCTGTTTGAACGCTGAAGCCGATTTTTTGTAGATAAATTCAACGATTGTATGAACCGTACGGTGCTCCTCATTACGTTCGGCAAACTGTTCTGACTTACCGATTACAATATCGGCTAGATCAATCCAGTCCTCTTTACTCTTCGCGTCGAACTGACGATCGTACAGATCAAAATTAAACTGTACCCTTTTAGCGAAATTTGGGTTTTCCAGATATTTCTGAGCATTGGGTAAGAGTTCCTGAAAAGTCGGAATCGGATTCAGTTGAAGACTCAGTTTGTCTAGCTTAGGCAACGTAGCCGACATGAGAATAAATCGAATATTGAAATACTCCGCGTATTGGCTGATAAAGTACAGCATCTTATCCCATATTTTAGGATTATAGGATTGCAGTTCATCGACAATAATTACTGAATTAGCCAACCGATGCAAGAGGTAATTAGCCTCCTTGGCATTCGTTTTCAACACATCGAAGAACCGCACATGAGACAAGAGGGTTACCGGATAAAGCGCAAACAGGTTGTCAATAAAATCCTTTTTATCCCGTCCATATACCCCATCGGTTTTTTGTTCGTCTCGCTCGTTTTTGCTTTGAAATCCCGCTTTTGAATGTAGTTCAGCTAGTTCAAAATTGGTCAGTTGCAGCGTTTTCTGAACTGCCTTGTACGTCTGCGTAATCAGAGTAGTGAATGGAAAAACGTAGAATACCTTCCGAATATCGGGATTCCTTTCCAGCAGTTCGGTCAAAGCAATCATCGACAGGTTCGTTTTACCCCCACCCGTCGGGGCTTCTATGTAATAAAGCCGCTTGTCAGGGAACGTTCGAATGGTTTGAATCAGCTCGATTGCCATTTCCCGACGCAGTAGATTCAGGTTCTTATTTGACCTTTCCTGAAGCGTATCTTCTTGAAACACATAGCCATCAACCTGCTCAAACGTGGCCTTATTATGTTCGTAATAACGCAGATTCTGGACAATCTCTTCAATACGGCTTCGATTTGTCAAAACGCCAAAATCAACCGTTTTGTCATCACTCATGTACTCATGCGTCGCCAGGTAGTCGGATGCTGTTAGTAAAGAGAAATTAAGCTTAAGTAAAGCAAACATCGAAAATGAGTCCTTTGTCGAATGCTCAAAGCCACTCCAGAATACATCGAAATTAGCAAAGACAAATTCAGACAAACCCTGATCGAATGAGAAGTCATAAAGTGCCAAGTAGTGTTGTACTTTGCTGTAAAACTCACCAAACTCAGCTTTATCGATATCCGCTTTAACTTCGTCTAAGTACGGGCTGTGGTGTTTAATAATAGTATACGAGAATTGCCATATAATGACTACAAGGCATTGTAATTCATTATCATTCAATTCGCTATCCTGTTCAATTTGGCTTAGAAAATGACTCACGTACATATAGGCCCCTAACCAGGAATGCCCGTGAGCCGGAGAGAACGGACTTTTCGGATTCGGCTTAAACGCGGGATTCTTCATGCGGGAGGCCTGAAAATCTTCGTTTACTTTCCCAAAATCATGAAATGCGATCGTATTGACGAACAGCTTTTTTACCCAATTATTTAACCTAAGGTTGTCGCCAGTAAGCCCACGGATGAGCCGGTCTATAACCGGCTCCAAACCATGCGCATCACATAACGAATCAAAATAATCGTTGACTAAATCACAATGCTCGAACAGTTTTTCGGGCATTACTGATACTTCTTCCCCTTTATTTGGTAAGTGAGCCCAGTACTGATCATGAGCTTTCAGTAAGGTCGAAATAGATGCTCTGTCTTTACGTAAGATGTGAAAAGAAAGCATAATTTAGAAAAGTTGAACCACTGTTTTAGAGCCTATACTGTCTTCGATTTGGAGCAGATTAGTGATAGTAGATTCCGAAGAAAGTACGTAATCCGTGTAAGCCATGTCGTAAAGATGATACTGAATTAGGCTTTCGTGGAAGTGGACTGGCAACCGCTCGAAATAAGAAAAAGTAGCCTCGTTGAATACTGTTCTGCTTCTGAACGAGATCTTTACCAACACCTGCTCATTTTTTATGGGATTAGACTTGATGAAAACGGTACGAAGACCAAAGTCCTGACCAGGTTTAAACGCGTTAAAATCATACTCCCGAAAAGTCGATTCACCATCGTCATTTAGCCACGATGCCTGAAACTCATTTTTACCCAGATACGGAATGTATTCAGCCTGACCTCTTTTTAGATAATCATACAACTTATTATGGTCTTCTACAGCCAAATCCAACAGCACATAGCACCGATAGGCAGGCTTAACGAGCATCATTTCCTCGATCAATAAGTTGCCATCATCATTCGCGTAGCCAACTGTGTTGGTGTACTTTACCGTTGTTTTCTGGAAATTACCTTTCTCGTGGTTCAGCGGCTCAATGCCAATGGATAAATCCTTGAGCCGCTGATAATACTGCGGAAACTCGCCCTTCTTCGAATATCCCTCCAGGCCAATAATAGCGCCCAGAATACCCAGCAAAGCAGGTTTATGAATCATATTATACGACAGCAGGATACCATCGTTATAATCGGGCTTCTTGAAAAAGCCAAAATCGGCTCGCAAGTCGAACGAAATCAATTTTTGATCCGCCATAGCTCAGTTAGTTTAACTCTAGCACTTCCGCACCTTCGGGGGCATTCACGACGGTTGTTACAGCCGAATCGTAATACAGTTCTATTTTCTCGATTTCGCTCTTGATGTGCTCACGGCCCAGAATAGCACTGACTTTCGCTAAATCAATTTCCCGGCTTTCATTTTCGCCGACGTTTATACTCACCAGTTCGACAAACGAAGGCAGCACTAATTTGGAATCTTGCTTAAGCTGAACCCACAACAGTAACTCATTTTCGGTACCTGCCTTTGCGGACGAGTCATACAACGTAACACCAGCGCGTAGCGCCTGCTTTAGCTTAGCAACATCATCGTCGGTTATTCCAGCGTTATTAACAACTTTCGCCATTTCTTCGAGATTCCGAGGATTCACCGACAGATGATGGACGTAGTGCCCCTCCCTCAGTTTGAATTGAGTCCCCAGAGTTGTTTGCATCGAATCAGCACTTTTGTCGTTGGAGTTACGAAACGGCGACGAAATTTGCTCCGAGTAAATAATTCCTTCCGGGAAGCGATTGACACCATGCGTAAACTGAACTGTCCCGTGCAACGAAAGATTTGCGCCCGAACTGGCAAACGTGCCACCAAACAGCCGAATATCAATGCACTGCAACAGGTTTTCCAGAATTTGCTTACGTACTTTTACGGCAGCATCTTTTCCTTTCTCAGTCGGAAATGCTCCAAAATGCTTTGTATAAGTTTGGTCAAGATCACGCGGCTGCATTTCATCACTCAGGCTCTTGAAGTAAAAAACGTGCTCCTCCCCTAAGTGCTTAACCAGGTAGTTACGGATCGAATATTTCAACGCTTTATCGGTAGCGTAAACGGTTCCGTCAGGAAGTGTACGGGGTTGGTGGGTGAAGTCCGCGTTATAATTTGAATTGATCGATTTGATGATGGCACAGCCAAAAACGCGATTTTTGAATGATTGACTCATGGTTATACTAGAGTATTTGCGTGGTTTGAATTGATTTATTCTTCTGTCTGTGTTGATTCAGTTTCTACCTCTTCTTTCTTCTCCTTATCGCTGAAGAGCGCATTTTGTGAGAAGACGCCCGCCAACGTCGTTGGCATCAGATCGCGAATACTCGTTTTTGTCTCATAAGCCATCACTTCAGCAAACGGCGTACGGAAATTGCTCGAAAACGTTTCGTGTTTATACGTATCGAATAGTCGTGCCAATGCCTTGTTTAGCTCTTTGGCGTGGACCTGTTGTAGAAAAGGCTCCAGCCGTTTGTAGCTTGTATCAGCGGTTTTGCTCTTGGTAAACAGATAATAAATAACCTGTCCGACGGTGAACGCGTATTGCTCATCGGTTTCAATAGAAGCTTCGTTTTTTGTCAGCTTCTGAATAAATTCCCGGTACGCCCGGAGTTTGTTAGCCATCGTGTTACTGGGTTTATTTTTTTGTTCAAAATTTTCGGCAAGGCTGAACCAGGTATTCAGTTTCTGGCGGATTGAAAAGTTCTGCGTGTGATTGCCGTTTTTTATCTCGTCCAGCCGCAAATCGTCTAGAATACTGGTTTGAAGTATATCGTCGAACATTAGCCGTGTAACTGCCTGCCTTTTCGATTTGTAGATAAAATCATAAAAGGCTTTGCGGTATTTCATTACCAACAGATAGGTATTATCGGACTTACAATACTTTGCGTCGATATCATCGAAGAATTTGTATTGAAACCCTCCGGCTTTCGTCTTGACAACTAATGAGTTATTGAAAATAGAAACTAAGATCGAGTACTGAAGATCAAAGACATTCTTAACCAAAGGTTTATAATTAATGGAAAAGTAATCGTAAACCTGCCAGGGCTTACCGGCTTCGTCTTTGAGGTAATAGTCAAATTTGGAAACAAAATCGAAGTCCTTGATCTCTCCCGCCAGATAAAACAATAGATAATAGTTGCCTATATCATTCTTGTATTTATCATAAAGTGTTTCAATGATCTCCTTATAGCCAAGCCGTTCGCCGTCCTCTGCTCCTTTCTTAAAGAGCGCAACCGAATCCTGTTTCAATTCGTCACGATCAACAAAGATGGGCAGGGGTCGAGGCAATATATTCCGACCGATAATATCCTGAAACTCAAACAAAGACCGCGCTTCCGCCGAAGAAATACGTCCGGCAATATCGAACGAAGCTGTCTGGTGCGACAGATAAGCCTTTTTAGTTGGAAAGCCATTGAAGAAATCGCTGGTCCCGTAGACGTTCTCGGCAACCGTAACGTTGTATTGATTTGTATTAAAGAGCTTGTCGGCGAGATATTTTGTATTGGCTCTTTGATAAACCTCCAATGGCTCGTTCAGGTAGAAAACAATGTAGTTCGCGTCTTTTAGCGATTCATACGCTGGAATCTGGCTTAAAATGGCGTCCAGTTTTTCCTCACTGTTCAAGGCATACTTAAAAAGTTCAGCACGTTGCTTTTCCGCTTCGTCATCCAGCAACTCAAAGGCTTTGGCGAAATAGGCGTTCACCCGTTCCGGTAATTTCACCTTCGCATCGGTATACTTTGCTCCGCCTTTCAACGACTCTCGCTTAAAAGCCAGACAAAAGGGTGAACAGGAGTGAATTCCTTTAGCGGGCAAATCGAAGCATTTATTAGTATTGACCATCCAGGCAGCCTGAGCCCAGGCCGCGCAATCCCGAAGAAACGGCGTTAAGCTTTCCATTTTCTTCGAGTACACTTCGGACACAAACCCATCCGGCGGCCAATAGACCTGATCGTCTTCCCGTTTTAGCGTCAGAACGATGTGCAGGCCTTCTTTCGGAACAACCCCGATGTTAGCCATTCCCTGCTCTTTGAGGGAATCTGTGAAGTTTACGAGTTCTTTAAGCATAGTAAAGCTTATGGGATTACCTTCATTAGGGTATTGAATGAATAATTATCTAGGAAGCGGCAAAGGCCAAAAACGAATCGCTAATCGCCATCCTGAAAAAGCTGGACGTCAGGGTCGTTACTAAATAACCCCCACCGACCCAAACCCCTCCGCATTATACCGCCCCAAGCCTGCCAGCACCGCCAATTCCAGCAATTCCTTCGGGCCGCTGAGTTCGAATAAAAAGCCAAACCATCCGCGCACTTTCGTCTCCGCTCTCGAATCTTCTTTGATCGCGACCAGCCTGGATTTAGGCTCCCGGTCGGGCAGGAGCCGGTACGTTACTGCCGACGTCGCAAAGTCATGGGCAGATAAATCACCTACCGAAACCGTTCGGGGGATACTGTTCCACTTCGCCAGCAGGTTGTCGATTAGTAACGGACCGAATTGTACGTCCGCTGGATGCAGGTACTGATCCATGCCGCGCCGTCCGGTTCGGCGTTCCGACTTCTCGGCGATCACCACGGGTGAGAGCGTCCGCAACGTAACGGTGTCCGAGTTTATCTCCAATGGCACGGCCTCAACCCGCTCAATGATAAACTCCGCCCGGTGTTTGGGCGTGGCAATCACGCAACGCTGGTCCTGAAACAGCCCCATAATGAAATGCTGGGCCGCCTTATCGACGTAGAAACTGACCACCCACTCAATATGCGGAGACGTCACCCACAAGCCCCCCGCGCGGACATCGACGCGGGCGTTAGGGATGATCAAGTCCGAAAATGTGAACAGCTTAAACCGGCGCGTACTCGAATATTCATACCCGCGCGAATGCAGGAAATCGGCGTATTTCTGATCAGCGTCGGCCAGCACAGCGTAAATGAACGCGCTGAGTCGGTAGGCGTAATTAAAAGGGACCAGCGTTTGCCGGGCAGTGGGTCTTAATATTAATCGAAACTGCATACTCCTTGATCAATTATCAGTTAAAAAGGTAAGGATCTTCTTAGGATTATTTTTTCAATCATTTATATCCTTTGAGGGAACGGTCAAACGATCTTGAGCCAAAGTTCTCAACTTGCGGGGTAACCTATTCGTACGGAAACCATCTTAGGAAAAATTTATGCCCCTCATCAAAAATCAATTCGAACGGCTGAAGAAAATCAACGAACGTCTCAACCGCTGGAACAGGGGTGTCGTTTCTAAAACCGAACTGCTTCAGCTTTGCGATTGCTCCGAAAGTACGCTCAAAACCGATCTTGAATACCTGCGTGATGTCTACGAAGCACCCATCAAGTATGACCGCCGACAGAAAGGCTGGCGTTATGAGCGCCCGTTCGACATGGCCGCCAGCGTGACCCTTTCCAGCCACGATCTGGCCGCTCTGGAAACAGCCGCCGCCACGCTTTCGCAACTCCAGCACCTGGATATTTTCCGTGATTTACGCGGTACCGTGGATAAAATTGACAAAGCCGTCCGGTTCCGCGCCTCCAAACGGCGAAAATACCAGTCGCATATTTTGTTTGAATCGGTACCGTACGTGAAGGGAAATGAATACATCGAACCGCTTTTGCGCGCTATTCACGAAGAACAGGCTGTTACTTTTCAGTACCAGAAATATGAGTCGGAGGAGATAAAAGACCACGTTGTTTATCCGTATATTCTAAAAGAGCACCGCAACCGCTGGTATTTAATCGGTTGGCAGGGACAGAAAGGTTACCTCGGCCTTAGAACCTATGGTCTGGATCGTATTTTGCCCAACAGTTTACAAGCAGCTAGTCCATTGAGCGCCGTGCCTGAATTTGATGCTGAAACGTATTTTCGGTATTCGCTGGGCGTGGCCGTCTACGAGAAAAATGCGCCGGAAGACGTGGTTCTTTCCTTCACTCCGAAAGCAGGTAAACAGTTCAAAGCCCAGCCGTTTTACCCGTTCAACCCAGAAGATGTGCTGCTCGACTCCGCCGACGAATGCCGCATCCGACTCTATATTATTATTAATCTGGAGTTGGTTTACGAACTGGCGAGGTTGGGCGCAGGTGTAAAAGTGCTTTCGCCCAACTCGCTAGTTGAATTAGTAAAAGGACATCACCAGCAAGCGCTTGATGTCTATCAGGAAGAAAAATTGGAAAAATAAACGCTATTTACGCGCCACTTCGGCGTTGCTGATCATCTTTTCGAAAATCTGCCGTTGCTCGATCAAAGCGGCTACTTTGTCGGCTGGGTTAGTGCGGCATTCCAGCAAAATCCAGCCATCGTAGTTCGCCTTCACGAAAAGATCCATCAACTGCTGGTAGGGATAACTGGTATCATTTAGCTCACGGACATGGCAGATATCGCCAAACCGACTTTTTACCAGGTTAAAATTTGCTTCCAGACCTTTGCCATTCAGGTCCTGTGGATTGCAGTTCCAGCAAACAGTAGCGTTGCGATGGCTGGCGTGGTCCATGATGGTTTTTATGTTGGGCAATTCCTGGGTTTCTTCGCCGTGCACTTCCAGGCGAATCTGTTGGCCAAAATCGGCGGCGTATTTTGCCAGTTCATTCAGAGCCTGACCAATCTGGGCCAGCGTTTTTTCCGTCGGGACTTCCTTGTGCAGAGCGTTAGGCTTCACTTTCACGCCCGACCCGCCCACATCGGCACTAAGCCGGATAAATTCTTTAGTTCGATCAATGGCCTTTTGCAGACGCGTCTGATCGGGGAAATCATATTGTTCGTTGGTGCCCAGTCCTACAATCTTCACTGGACTATCGGCAAATTTCTTTTTCACCTCCTGGCGTTCCGCAGCCGTCAGGTTCGGCATCACGCCGTGTGCGTGCTCCACCCGCAATTCTACGCCACCAATGCCCGCTGTGGTGCAGTTTTTAATCAGCGTCGGAACGTCCCAATCCTTTCCCCACAGATAGGTAACGAGTCCCAGCTTCATCTTGGATTTTGCCGCCTCAGAGGCGACGAAGCCCATTCCGGGCAGGGCGGCCGCACCAGCCAGCAGTGATAATTCTTCGAGAAAGGTTTTGCGATTTATTTTTTTCATGGATTCAGGAAAATAGGGGTTCTCCGCAAATCTAAGAAAAGATCGGTAGGAAGGGTCTGAAAACCTACATTTCTGTCTAGCTACCTGAATCAAAGTGGCCTAAAACAACAAAAGCGCTGAATATCAGCGCTTTTGTTTGGTTCCGCAGCCTTTGTAAGGCATTGGTACCGGGAACGGGAATCGAACCCGTACGGGCGTTACGGCCCACAGGATTTTCGTACCAGCTACAGTTTTCACTGCTTCCGACCATTTCGGAATTTGTGGTCTGGACTTTCTCTTCACCATGTTCCAGTAAACTGGAGTTTAGGTGCCGCCTGTCAAGTCTCTACACCTTCCTCATTCCTGAGGCTTGGCTCGGGATTACCATCAACTATTGCTGGAAGGCTTCCCCGACGTTAAGCGGTTCTACTCCAAATGTTTCCATCTGGGCACTCAAATTTTTGATATTCTTGGCGCGGTAATTTTCAGTAAGAGCGTGACAGTTGGGGCACAACAAGCTAAGATTTATCAGCGCGTTATTTTTCCGATTGCCATCTTTATGATGTAACTCCAAAGGAATTGGCTGCTCTAACCATTTTGACAAGCCACATGATTCACATTCGTGTTTTTTGTAGCCTTCCTTCAGTAATCTCTTTTTCAGCTTGTGAGTTTGATACGTAAAGTAAGTTCCGTCGAAAATAGATTCTATTGGAACCGCCTGCTTAGAGGGTTTTTTCTGCGTTCCCTTTCCAGATTGGTTGGTTTTGAAACAACCAAGTCTTTTAGCATGAAAACAAAGGGTTTTGTAATTCATACCAAGGGTTACAGCGGCCTGCGCCATACTTTCCGCTTCATTACAAACTGTAACAAAATGATCTTCAAAGAGTGCATCAAATTGATAGCGAGCCATGAGCCTACATCTTTATTAATGCCAATCTCACCGAAAACCGCCAGAATATCAAAGAACTAAGTCCTGCGCGTCTACCTATTCCGCCATCCCGGCGTGGCATTCAACACATTCTACAAAAAAGGCACCGTTTCCGGTGCCTTCGAGCGAAAGACGGGGTTCGAACCCGCGACCTCGACCTTGGCAAGGTCGCGCTCTACCAGCTGAGCTACTTTCGCGTTCTGCCTTTCGGCGTCGTTTTGTGATGCAAATATAGCTGGTTGACTTGTTCTTGCAAATACTTTTTTCGTTTTTTCCCTAGTTAATTTTTATCCCCACTGATTCTGAGAACCTTAAAAAGAGTAAAATCAGAAAAAAAATATTGAGACCCAGTCCAGACAGAAGCGTCATGCGCATCGCCGAGCGAAAATCAGCCTGGTTCACGTCTTTCGCGACTCGTCTAAACCACCCTAAAAAAAACAAAATACCTGGCAAAAGGCACAATGGCAGCAACCAGAAGACCACCTTACCGTTAAAATAAACGTAAAAACCGGTTAAGGATAGCATAAAAAAGAAGATGGCATTTAAAAATGTCCCGCGTACACCTAGCAGCCGACTCATGGTTAAATCGCCCCGACGGGCATCTTCTTCGTGCTGATAAACCTGCGTAATGGGATAAACCGCCAGCAAATTTAGAGTACAAAGCAACCCGGCCAGCAGCGGCTTTACCCGAAACACATCAGCAATGGGAAGGCCATTGATTGCTTGCAGCGTCATGATATACGTAAACCCGCCCTGAAACATACTGACAATGACCCAGCTAATAAGCGGATACTTCTTAAGACGGATAGCCGGATGACTGTAGGCTTTGGAAATAAAACCGTAGATCAATAGATAAGCCACAAACCACCAACCCACCCAAATACCCAATACCAACGCCACCACATCCAGCACCCAAGCTACGTTGAACAAGGCTTTGTCTACCGCTGGCGGTGCTTCCAGAATGCCAATACTTCCTTCATCTTTGTCAAAATAGCTGTTGTAGGCGTTGCTGGCCGGGTAGAGTAACAAATGAATAATGACCAGCACCAGCCCGGCCCGAACCCAATCCGGTCGAGGTGACTGACTCAGCGCAAACGTAAAAACGGGCAGCAGAAAAAAAGAGAAAGGCACGCGGAGGTGTAACCAGATAGCGCGGGGAGTCATGGAATATAGGCTGGAAAAATAAGGCTCATCTTGATTCTACATAACATTCCCCTAATGCATTTGTTATAACGCATAGGCAACGGCAACGCTTCGCGCGGACGGTGCGCGACGTTTACTGATTGTATCTTGATGAACAGTTACCTAACTGCCATTGGCACGGCCGTTCCCGAACACGGCTTTTTTCAACAACAGATTGCTTCTTTCATGGCCCAGGCTTTGCAGCTTGACGAGCGGGAACGCCGCAAATTGCAGGCGCTCTACCGGCAAACCCGCATCGAGAAGCGGCATTCGGTATTGCCCGATTTTGGCCGCGAGGTGGGTGATTTTTCGTTTTTTCCGAATACGACAGATTTAGAGCCGTTCCCGACCGTCGGACAGCGCATGCAGCTCTACCAGCGCGAAGCCCTGCCCCTCGCTTTGAAGGCAATTCAGGACTGTCTGCGCGGTACTTCTGCTCCTATTACACACTTGGTTACGGTAAGTTGCACCGGCATGTATGCCCCGGGTTTGGATATTGAGTTGATTGATGCACTGAATTTGCCAACAACAACCTCCCGTACGGCCATCAATTTTATGGGTTGCTACGGCGCCTTCAACGGCTTGAAAGTAGCCGATGCCATCGTTCGGGCCGATGCCGACGCCTGTGTGCTGGTTGTTTGCGTCGAACTGTGCACCATTCATTTTCAGAAAAAGCAGGAAGAAGATCATTTATTGTCTAACGCCCTTTTTGCCGACGGTGCCGCTGCCGTCTTGATCGAAGCCCAGCCCCGCCCAAGCACACCCTCGCTAAAACTCCGGACATTTTACTGCGACCTGCTTTCGGAAGGACGCGAAGAAATGGGCTGGATCATCAATGACCACGGCTTTGAAATGACCTTAACCTCTGAAGTTCCGGCGGTTATTCGGCAAGGCATCGGGCGGCTCTTGTCGCAGTTACTGCAAAAAAGCAACCTGACGATTGAAGACATTGATCAGTACGCCATTCATCCTGGTGGTCGGAAAATTCTGGAAGTCATTGAACAGCAACTTGGTCTTGAGCCTGCCGATAACCAGCCCGCCTACGAAATCCTGCGTCAATACGGCAACATGTCTTCGGCAACGGTTTTGTTTGTTTTGCAGGAAATCTGGAAAACATTGAATACGCCCGACAACCTTAATTCCGAAGTCACCTCAGCCAGCGAAAAAAGAGCCAAAAACATTTTAAGCTGTGCGTTTGGACCGGGCCTAACCCTGGAATCCATGATTCTGGAGATTATTCCCGCTGCCCAGCCCGTCGGTTCAGCGGCGGATACGCTTTCGAGCATTCCTTCCAAAGCCTGAAAAAGCCTTTCTTCTCGCTTCTTTTTGATGCTTTTGACCTACATCGAGTAGGTCAATTCAGGCATTTGTGCGCCAAGTCGCAAGAAATTTTTAGCCACCGGCAAAAGCATGCTCATTAACGTTTAAATTTGGAGCTTTATGAGTCGGCAAAATGTTGACTTGTAAAGGAACAATCCTTACTCATTATAACTTTTGTTTATTCTGCTTCACTGAATTATGTTTAGTTACGAAACCATATTCTTTGCCTGCTTTTCCGTGTTCGTCTTGGTTGTTATGTCGCTCGATTTGGGCGTTTTTTCCAAGCAGAAAAGCCACATTGTTAGTTTTAAAGAAGCGGGTACCTGGAGCGCGGTCTGGGTGGCGTTGTCGATTGCGTTTTATTTTTTCCTCAAAAATTACGGTTATCTGATTCACGGCATTACCGACATGGCTCGCCTGGAGGAAGTTCGGAGCCTCTACGCGGCTCACGTTGCTACAGTTCCGGGAAATTTCGAGGCGAGTCTGGCCCTGTTTCAGAATAACATGGCCCTTGAATACATCACCGGTTACCTCGTGGAATATTCACTCTCCGCCGACAATATTTTCGTGTTTATCATGATTTTTGCTTCGTTTGGCGTTCGGGAGCGGTACTACAAGAAAATTCTGGTCTGGGGTATTTTAGGAGCCATCGTCCTGCGGTTTGTTTTCATTTTTGTGGGATCGGCCCTGCTGCAACGTTTTGAATGGATCATTTATATTTTCGGGGCATTCCTGGTATATACTGGTTTAAAATTGTTCTTCGAAAAAGAAGGCGACGACAAAATTGAGCCCAGCAACCACCCGGTTGTAAAAATTACGGCCAAGTATCTAAACGTCTATCGACGCAACGTAACCGACCGTTTTTTCGTACGCCGCAAAACAGATAACAAACTGTTTGTCACGCCTTTATTCATCGTCGTTATTGTTGTTGCCTTCACGGACCTGATCTTTGCCGTTGATTCGATTCCGGCGATTTTCTCCATTACAAAAGACCCGTACATCGTTTTCTTCTCGAACGTTTTTGCCATCATGGGTCTGCGGTCCATGTTCTTCTTCCTGTCGAGCATCATGAGCAAATTCCGCTTCCTGAAAGTAGGCTTGGCCGTGCTGCTGACCTTCATCGGTTTAAAGATGATTTTGCATCACCAGCTTGAAGAACTAGGGTTTGAAACCATTTATTCGCTGTATGTCATTCTG
This sequence comes from Tellurirhabdus bombi, assembly GCF_021484805.1. Lineage (NCBI taxonomy): Bacteria > Pseudomonadati > Bacteroidota > Cytophagia > Cytophagales > Spirosomataceae > Larkinella > Larkinella bombi. The sequence continues at coordinate 765,588 of NZ_CP090557.1, forward strand.
ACCATTTTGGCCGTTTCTGTGGTTGCCTCGTGGTTAATTCCTGAGAAGAAAAAAACACCGGAGGAATTGAACGTCTGACATGCTTGATCCGGAAATTCTTAAAGCCTATGCCCGTCGACTCACTAATCTCAGCAGCCGAAACCGCTCGCTGCTCCTGACTAGTTTGCCTGCGGAACAATTTCTGGATCTTCACGAAACCGATTTCCTAACGAACACCCCGTCTTTCGAGCTGGTTCGGCAGTTGATGGCCCGACGCGCGGCCATTCCGATCTGTGCCGTTCTGGACAGTCGGCACGAGAAAAGCAACGAAGTCAGCCGCAAGCTCAGAAAGCTGGCCCGAACGAGTCGCTTCATTGAAGAAGAGCGGGGCACAAAGGATTTGTACGTTGGCTACCCGTTCGTCCGGGGGAAACTCATGGACGATACGGTTATCCACGGTCCGCTGGTTTTTTTTCCGGTGCAGATCGAGCAGCGCAACAACCAGTGGTTTCTCCTCCGCCGCGCCGACGAACCCATTACGCTCAACCAGAGCTTTTTGCTAGCCTACGCGCATTACAACCAGATTCGCTTGCCAAACGACTGGCTCGAACGCACGCTGGATGAGCTCGACAAGGATGCTACCGTTTTCCGGACCCAGTTGTACGAGCTTTTGAAGGAGAGTCCGTACGAGATTCATTTTAACCAGGATTTGTTCCGGGATAGTCTTCAGTGGTTCGATGCGCTCAAGAAATCGGCGCTGGAGACGCTTGACAGTACCGGCGAGCTGAAGTTATACCCCGAGGCGGTGCTGGGAATTTTTCCCCAGGCAGGCTCCTACCTGGTGCCGGATTATGACGTTTTGTTAGAATCGGAAACGAGCGAAAACGAGCGGGATTTTCTGGCTCTTTCGCCGCAGCCTGTTGCTTCGCTCCCACCCATTCGGGAAGAGCACCTGCATACGCCCCTGGCGTTGGATGCTTCCCAGGAGGCCGCCATCCGACGCGTTAAAGCGGGCGAGTCGCTGGTGGTGCAAGGCCCGCCGGGAACCGGAAAGTCCCAGTTGATCAGTAACCTCATGGCCGATTTTGCGGCGCAGGGAAAACGGGTTTTGCTGATTTGCCAGAAACGGGCGGCGCTGGATGTGGTTTACGAACGGCTAAAGCAGGTGGGACTGGCTCCGTTTTCTGCCCTGATTCACGACTTCAAAAACGATCGCAAAGCCCTTTATCAACAGCTTACGAACCAAATTGAACGGGTTGACGAATACCAGAAACAAAATCACGGGCTAGACGCTGTTTTGCTAGAACGCATCTTTGACCAGGAATCCCGCCGCATCGACCAATTGCTGGCCGAACTACAGTCTTTTAAAGAGGCTCTGTTTGACGAGGTAGCCTGCGGCGCCTCAGCCAAGGAGTTGTACCTCAGCAGTAAACCCACCGCTCCGACCATCGCTCTGGACGATGTATACCACCATTTCAGGCTGGACCTAACCGACCGCTTCGTGCAGTCGCTGGCCAGCTACGAGGCATATTACCAACACTTGAGTCCGCAGCATCCCTGGCAGAACCGGGTGTCATTCAGTGCGTTCAGTTATACGGATTTAGGATTACTGCAACAAGCCATCAATGAAGTTGTAGTGTCGAATAAACAACTGACTGAAGAAACACAAATGGTTTTTGGGACGGCGCTCACCTGGCAACAGGCCGAAAGCCTGGGCGAACACCTGCCCCATTTGCAGCTGGTTCGGGAGCAGCCCGCCGATGACTTATACTGGCATATTCTGTCACGTTTTTCCCGTCACCAGATTTCGGCGGAGCTGGCCAAATCTCTGACGTATCAGCTTGCAGCGCTGGTCGATACCTTCGAGAAAAAGCCACCGCAGTTTGACAACTCACTTCAGCAACTTCCCGCCCTGATTCAGCGGCTAGACGCGGGTATTCAGGCCCGAAAAAAAACATTTAGCTGGCTTTTATACCGGGATAAATCGTTTGTTCAGGATCTGGTGAATCGCTTCGGGCTAACCACTAACCTGACGGACCTCACGCTGCTGCAACTGGAATTGGATCGCCAGCATGGTCTGTATGCGCAAGCTGAAGCCGTCACCTCGCAATTGGATTTGCCCTCTATCTTAACCAGCGAACTCGCCCAGACGCGGCAGAACGTTCACCACTTAAACCGCGCCTTTAAGCAAGCTGCCGAAACCTGGGATTTTTTGCAAACAACGTTTCCGTTTCTGGGCAAATGGCTGGCGGCTACGGATACGCGGAAGGACTTTCAAGCCGGACTCGGGCATCTACACCACTGGCTCACGCTGGTTTTGGCGGCGAAACCGAAGCGGCAGAAATACCTCACGCTGGAGCAGGTGGCCAATCTGCTCCATAACCCGGAACTGGCTCACAAACTGACCCTTTCTTTACAGCAGGATTTTGATTTATTAATCGAAACAGACCGCCTTTACGAGCGTTTTTCGGAGCCGGAGCGGTTGGTAGCCAACCGCCTGGTGGCGTCTGGGTTTTCGAACTGGCCCGAAACATTTCTAAATGCCTTGCGGCTGGTCTGGCTCACGCATCTTGAAACACAGCACCCCATTCTGCGCAGCGTTTCAACATTGAGGATGAATCAGTTGGAGCGGGATTTACAGGAGAGTATTCTTAAAAAACAAAGCCTAAGCCAGCAGATTCTACTCCTAAAATTGCGGGAGCAAACCTACCGCCGACTGGAATACAACCGCCTGAATAACCTCATCACCTACCGCGACCTTCACCACCAGGTGACCAAAAAAAGAGCCATCTGGCCGGTTCGCAAGCTCATGGAGCAGTTTTTCGATGAGGTATTTAAAATTGTTCCCTGCTGGATGGCGTCGCCGGAATCGGTATCGGCCATTTTTCCGATGCAGCCACACCTGTTCGATCTGGTCATTTTTGACGAAGCCTCGCAGTGCTACGCCGAAAATGGCATCCCAGCGATTTTTCGCGCCAAGCAGGTGGTCATCACGGGCGACGATAAACAACTACAACCCAGCGATTTATATCGAATTCGCTACGAACCGGGCATTGTTGCACCCGACGAAGACACCGCCGTTGAGCTGGAAGTAGAATCGTTGCTGCATTTGGCGAGCCGGTATTTTCCCCAAACTACCTTGCGGGGGCATTACCGCAGCCGTTCGCTGGAACTCATTGATTTCTCGAATCAGCAATTCTACAAAAATAACCTTCAGCTTTTGCCTGATTTTCACCACTTAAACCGGCACGAGCCAGCCATTCGTTACCTGAATGTCAACGGAAAATGGAAGGATCATACCAACGAAATTGAAGCGAAAGCCGTAGTCAGCTTGATCGATCAGTTGCAGCGTGAAACTCCGCATTTGTCAATTGGGGTCGTGACGTTTAACTTTCCGCAGCAGCAACTGATTCAAGAATTACTGGAAACCACTACGTCAATTCCGCTATTACCCGAGCACAGGCAAGACACCGATCATTCTTTGCAGGAGATGCTTTTTGTCAAGAATATCGAAAACGTGCAGGGCGACGAACGGGACATTATTATTTTCTCCATTGGCTATGCGCCTGATGTTCAAGGACGTATTGCTGCTCAATTTGGTAGTCTAAACCAAAAGGGAGGCGAAAACCGGCTCAATGTAGCCATCACCCGCGCCCGCGAACGCATCTACATAATCACCAGCATCTGGCCCGCGCAACTGTCCGTTGAACAGGTGGCGAACGAGGGGCCACGCCTTTTCCGGCAATACCTGGAGTATGCCCTCGCCGTGGCCGAAGGCTCCCACCGTCCGCAGCCTCACCGCACGGAGCGCCTGAATGGCACGCGCTTATTGAAAGATTATCTGACAAACCCAGCGCAAGGGCTGGTAGAAGAATTGCCTTTCGCCGACCTGACCCGCAAAAAGGCGGGTTTGTACGAAGAGCTGGTATTAACCGACGATGCCCTGTATTACGAAAGTTCGCCCAAAGAAGCCCACGCGTATTTGCCCTTAGCCTTTCGGCAAAAGAACTGGCCGTTTCAGCGCGTCTACAGTCGGGAATTCTGGCGCGGAAAAGCCCTCAGCGAAGCACCATCACCGTCCCCTGCTTCCTGAACGAGTGCTCCGAACCATCCGGGAAAGTCTGCGAGATGGAAATCCGGTAGGTATAAGGGCCCAAGGGCGCGGCTTCGCCCCGGTACGTGCCATCCCAGAAGTTATTTTTGGCGCTTTCCAGATCGGTACCAGTCAGGGAAAAGACTACCGACCCCCAACGCGTATACACTTGCATCTCGAAGCGAGTTACGTAGTTTCCCTTCAATTCAAACCGGTCATTGATGCCGTCGCCATTGGGCGTAAAAACCTCCGGAATGAAAACCTGCCTTGACTCCGGGTTGGTTGGAGGACAATTCTGAACCACTCGCAGGCTACCAGTCGTCGAGCAAGTTCCGTCGGAAACCCGCACCTCATATTCTCCATTCCGACTGACAGTCAAAGTTTGTCCAGTTCCCAGTAGAGTCGGCTGACCCAAGGCCCGCCATTCGTACTGCCAGCCTGCGCCTAGCCCGGCGTCCAACACGGCCACCTCTCCCCGGTCGAAACAGACAGAAGGGTTTTGCTGCACAATGTTTAGAGTAGGCCCGCCGCTGACGGTTACTGCCACCTGATCGCGGCTGGTACAGCCCGTGGTCGTGCTTTGGGCTACAACCGTAAAAGTGCCGCTGGTGCGGGCAGTAACAGTGGGTCCGGCAACTCGTGTTCCGTCGGGTAGCAACCAGGCGAACTGATCCCAGCCACCCGTCGGTTTGGCCGTCAGAACCACCGACCCGCAGGCCGGTGCTGGCGGAGTGCCGTAATCATAATCGGCTAAGCGGTTGAACGTAACCGGCAAACTCTGCTCGGCGATGCAGCCAGCATCGGTGGGGTCCGTAATTTTTAGTTTATACAGAACCGTACCACTTTGTCCGTACACATGCAATGTATCCTTTGAAACTCGGTTTCCGCTGATACCCGGCCCGCTCCACTCAATCCGGTTTAAACCTGCGTTGGCAGCCAGCACAAAATGGCCGCAACCCGCTGGCGTGGCGGCAGCGTTAACGGTCAGCGATGAAATTGGTGTCAAATTGGCTAAACTCCCCTGGGCTGAAGCGTTCTGGCAAGGCTCGTCTTCCGTGATTTTCACCGTATAGTTGCCTTGGTCGGTAGCTTTAAGGGTCGCCTGATTAGCACCGTTGATCGGTTTCCCATTAACAAACCATTCATATTTGAATTTGGTCGCCAGCGACTTTTTGATCACAGCTTCCAGCATAGTGCCCGAACAGCCACCGCCCGGTCTTGTCTCAATTGTGACTTCGGGGGTTGAGCCATTCGCCGCTTCCACCTTTTCTTCCGGCGACTGCGCTGATTCATTCCGGCAAGGCTCATCCTCGGTTACTTTTACGATGTAGTTGCCGGGACCGGGTACTTTATACGTTGCCTGGGTTGCTCCGTTAACCACAATTCCGTTTGCCGACCATTGGTACTTAAATTTAGTGGCGCCAGAATTCGTAATGACGGCCTCAAGCGTAACCTCGTTACAGCCTGCGCTGCCCCGCGTGACTTTGATGGTTACCTCTGGTTTATTATTTGTCTGTGGAGCGGGTAAAACGTTGATGACGTTGGGGAGGCCGAGAAGGCTTCGCTTGCTTCCTAGTGATGGGCCATTCTCGGTGAAATTACACGCTGTACCAACTGCATTGGGGTTGTTGATGACGCCCAGTGTATTTTTATTATTTAGGGCTACGTAAATCTTGTCCCCGCTCGGTCCGATCTGCAATGTTCCAAAGGGATCGTAACCTGACCGGGTAGCAATTAACGCTTCGGAAGCCGGATTTTGGCTGATGTTAAATTGATAAAGGCTATATGGCTGCGCACTAAAAGCACTGGTTGCGTACAGCAGACGACCATCTGGCGAAAACTCGACGGCGTATATATCCTCTTTGTTGGATGCTACTGTTACCGCATTGTATATTCGTCCGGTTGCATCATCAAAGTCAAATAACTCGATTATACCGGGGTATGAAACTGCAACAGCTAGTTTTTTTCCATTGGGTGCGGCCTTCAGTGTTCCAATACATCCTCTCTGGTGAGCTATTGTGTAATTGCTTCCTATGGAATAAACAGTTGGCGTGGGATTTACACCACCTGCATCCAGACTAAATACCAAAAACTTATCACTACCCGCTTCATGGCTAATAATCCAATACCCTTTTTTATCCGCTTTAGGAATGGCTGTCACCTTCTCGGCAACGGGATTATGCAATACTTTATTCTTTTCTTTTACCGCTCCATACCCGTTGTTCAAACACATGTCTACAGTAGCATACTGCAAGCTGCCTTTTCCTTCAACAGCAGTCGAAAAAACGTAGTATAAATTCCGGTCACTTGGATGAGGAACGATTAAAGCACTTTGTGTAGAAGAAGAATTTCCGCCGAGATTAGTAGCATTAGGCATATCTTTATGCTTTCCATCAGTTTGAAACTCGCGGGTCCAAATCTTTATCCCATCCGTGTAAAACAGAAGCCTGCCGTTTTCATCACAGATAGAGGCGCAGCCTTCAATCTGATATAACCTGCTATTATCTGGTATCTGCTGCGCGCCCCCCCCGTTAAAATCAAGCCCAGCATAGCTACCGAAGTACCAGACGTTGAATCGCTTGGTTGCTTGAGCGTGAAGTTCCTGCGGTAGTAAGCCAATCGCCAAGAAGTAAAGCAGGAAGTATAGTTGTTTCATGACAGAGCGGCTGAGAGCAGAATGGACTTTTACTAGCCAAAGATATTCAGTCTATCAGATTTTCGCATGTACGAGTTCCACTTTTAACTATCCGGTATGTTACCAAAACCGCAAAATTCTGCCCTCTAAGCTCCCTATGTCATTTATAGCGGAAATCCCTCCGATACGCCTGCCCGTAGCAAACCAATTTTACCCTATTTCTGTTAGGTTTAAGAATAAGGCTTTCACAACGTGACAGAAAATCAAGTCTCCGACCGGCACTCCGGTCTCTCCGATATTGACCTGACGGGCTACGACCAAATTGAAGTACTTGGTGCCCGCGAACATAATCTGAAAAACATTGACGTAACGATTCCGCGCAACAAACTGGTGGTCGTTACGGGCATTAGCGGCAGCGGAAAATCATCGCTGGCGTTCGATACCATCTACGCCGAAGGACAGCGCCGCTACATGGAAAGCTTCTCGGCCTATGCCCGCTCGTTTATCGGCGACATGGAACGCCCCGACGTGGACAAAATCAACGGGCTTAGTCCGGTGATTTCCATTGAGCAGAAAACGACTTCCAAAAATCCGCGCTCAACCGTCGGCACCACCACCGAGATTTACGACTTTTTGCGGCTGCTCTACGCCCGCGCTGGTGAAGCGTTTTCGTACGCTACGGGCCGGAAAATGGAGCGCCAGTCGCAGGACCAGATCATCGATGCCATTCTGAACCAGTATACCGGTAAAAAACTGATGCTGCTGGCGCCAATCGTGAAAGGCCGGAAAGGGCATTACCGCGAATTGTTTGTGCAGGTTGCGAAACTGGGTTATACCAAGGTGCGCATCGACGGCGTGGTGCAGGACATTGTGCCCAAAATGCAGCTTGACCGCTACAAAGTCCACGACATCGAAATCGTGATTGATCGCATTGTCCCGAAAGATGAAAGCGTTGATGCTCAATCGCGTTACCGCCTCTCTCAATCGGTTCAAACGGCCTTGAAACAAGGTAAGGGAGCCATGCAGATTCTGGATGATGCCGGGCAGTTAACTTATTTCTCTCAAAACCTGATGGACCCCGAATCGGGCCTCAGCTATGACGAGCCGTCGCCCAACTCTTTTTCGTTTAACTCGCCTTACGGTTGGTGTCCCTCCTGCCAGGGTCTGGGCGTGGTCGAAGAGATTACGGAAGAATCGGTTATTCCAGACAAATCATTAAGTATCAGCCGGGGAGCTATTGCACCACTGGGTGAATACCGCGAATTGTGGTTTTTCCGGGAAATCGAGGTTATCCTGAAGAAATTCAAACTAAGTCTGACTACTCCCGTCGAGAAATACCCGCCTGAGCTGCTGCACATTCTGCTCTACGGGACAGACGAAGAACCGGTGCCGGTAGCTCCCGCAAAAAAAGGCAAGGAAGAGCCTGCAACGTTTAAGTTTGAAGGTGTTATTACGTTTCTGAAACGCCAGCAGGAGTCTGCCGATGTGTCAGGACGTTCCGACAAGATTCAGGACTGGTTGAAAGACTTTCTGGTGATTAAAACCTGCCCGGAATGCAACGGAGCACGTCTGAAAAAAGAATCGCTGTTCTTCAAGATCGACGATAAAAACATTTCCGAACTGGCTCGCCTGGACATTTCCGAGTTGTCGGACTGGGTTACGGGGCTGGAAGATCGGCTGTCGAATCGGCAGAACGTTATTGCCAAAGAAATTCTAAAGGAAATCCGCAAACGAATTGGCTTTTTGCTGGATATCGGCCTCGATTATTTGACGCTGGACCGCCCCCTGCGGACGCTTTCGGGCGGTGAGGCACAGCGCATTCGGCTGGCAACGCAGATCGGAACGCAGTTGGTGGGCGTGCTTTACATCATGGATGAGCCGAGCATCGGACTGCACCAGCGTGACAACGTTAAGCTCATCGATTCACTTAAAAATTTGCGCGATTTGGGGAATACCATCCTGGTTGTGGAGCACGACAAGGACATGATGCTCGAATCGGATTATATCCTGGATGTCGGTCCCGGCGCGGGTCGGCACGGTGGGCAGATTGTTGGCGCTGGCGTACCGGAAGAATTTCTTAAAAACGGCAGCACCACCGCGAATTATCTGAGTGGCCGCACCGCCATCGACGTGCCCAAAGAACGCCGGAAAGGCAACGAAAATGCGCTCGTTATCAAAGGAGCCACGGGTCATAACCTGAAAAACGTAACCCTAAAATTGCCGCTGGGCAAGATGCTTTCCATCACGGGTGTTTCGGGTAGTGGCAAATCGTCATTGATTCACGAAACGCTGTTTCCCATCCTAAACCGGCATTTCTACAAGTCCAAGCGGGAACCACTGGCGTTTAAATCGGTGGAGGGCCTGGAACATCTGGACAAAGTGATTGAGGTCGACCAGTCGCCAATTGGCCGCACACCCCGCTCGAACCCAGCCACTTATACAGGTATGTTTTCCGAGATTCGTTCGCTTTTCGCGGAATTACCCGAAGCGAAGATTCGCGGCTACAAACCAGGGCGTTTCTCGTTTAACGTCAAAGGGGGTCGCTGCGAAGAATGCGAAGGAGCTGGAATGAAGAAAGTTGAAATGGAGTTTTTGCCCGATGTGCACGTCATGTGCGAAACCTGCAAAGGCAAACGCTTCAACCGCGAGACGCTGGAAGTACGCTTTAAGGGCAAATCCATCGCCGACGTGCTGGACATGACGGTTGAACAGGCTCTGGAGTTCTTCGAAGCCCAACCGAAAATCCTGCGCAAAGTCACCACGCTGAACGATGTCGGTCTGGGATACATCACGCTGGGGCAGCACGCCACGACCTTATCGGGCGGGGAAGCCCAACGGGTCAAGCTGGCCGAAGAGCTGTCGAAAAAAGATACCGGAAAGACACTTTATATCCTTGATGAGCCAACAACGGGCCTTCATTTTCAGGACATTGCGCATTTATTGGACGTGTTGAATAAACTGGTCAATAAGGGCAATACCGTACTGATTATCGAGCACAACCTGGACGTCATCAAAGTGTCCGACCACGTCATTGATTTGGGCCCCGAAGGGGGTAATAAAGGCGGGCAGATCATTGCCGAAGGTCCGCCGGAAAAAATTGCCAAAACGAAGGGAAGTTATACCGGGAAGTTTCTGGCTATGGAGTTGGGAGGCACCAAATAGGGAAACCTAGGTGCCTCCCGGCACTTTCTATTTCTTCTTGTAGGCGATCCGGTAAATTGCCCCGCCAAAATCATCCGATACATACAAAGCACCATCCGTTCCCTGCGCCAGACCGCAGGGGCGGTGCTGGATCGGGCCGGTTGGTTTTACCAGATCGGTTCCAGCAAAGTTATCTGCAAAAATCTCCCACTTCCCCGACGGTTTACCATCCTTGAACGGCACAAAAGCCACTAAATAACCCTTGTGCAGCTCTTGTGATTGGCCGTGGAAAGCAACGAAAGCGCCGTTTTTATAGCGTTCGGGAAACATATTCCCCGTATAAAAAAGCAATCCATTGGGTCCTAAATGCGCCGGAAACGCCACTACGGGATCAATCG